>NZ_SMKY01000196.1 GCF_004349235.1 Actinomadura darangshiensis
ACCTCGTCCTCCCCCGCACCCACCGAGAACCGACTGGAAGGAACGCACTCATGAACCCGATCGACTTGTTCGCCTCCGGCATCACCTTCCACCCCGACGGCGGCGTCCGGGCCACCGAGCGCCGCATGACGACCGGCGACGGCTCCTGGCACGTCGGGACCTTCCACGTGGAGACCGACGCCGACGTCCACGCCGACCACTGGGAGATGCACCCGGCGGCGGAGGAGGCGGTCTGCTGCCTGTCCGGCGCCCTGCGGATCCACCTTCGCCCTGAAGAGGCGGGCGGCGAAGAGGAGATGGTGAAGCTGCCGGCAGGCACCGCCTTCATCGTCCCGCGAGGCCGCTGGCATCGCCTCGAACTGGACGCCCCCAGCGACATCATGTCCATCACCCTCCGCCACGGCACCCGCCTGGAAAGGCGCACATCACCACAACCGTGATGAGACTTCTGTCTGGTTTAGAGTCGCAAACCGTGAAAAGTCGACCACTTTCTGTAATCGGGTCACGGGACCTTCACCGCATCACTAACTTCCGTGTCGGGGAGCGGGACCGAGCGCGAGAAGGAGAGAATGACGTGACGGTGACCAAAGAACAGTTCACCGAACTGGAGGTGCGAGTGTCGAACCTGGAGACCTGGGCCGGCCCCGGTCAGGCCACGGCTCTCAGCGAGAGCCTGAGAGCCCTTCGCAAGGACGTCACGCAGATCAAGGCCGACGTCGGCAAGGTCCAGAAGACGCTGGAGCAGCACAGCCTCCAGTTCAACAAGATCGGCGCCCGCCTCGACCGGGTGGACGCCCGGTTCGACTCGGTGGACGCCCGGTTCCAGGACGTCGGCGCCCGATTCACGAAGGTGGACGAGCGCTTCGACCGGGTGGACGCCCGGTTCGACGGCATGGACCAGCGGCTCGACGGCATGGACGCCCGGCTCGACGGGATGGATCAGGGGTTCGCGCGGGTGGATGCCCAACTCGGGGCGATCCTCAAGCATCTCGGGGTGCCGGACCCGGGGGTCGGCTGAGGTGACCGGGGTGCCCGGCGAGAAGAGGTCGCCGGGCACCCCGGGGTCAGGCCTGGGTTATGGCGCCTTCTTTGAGGAGGGTCTCGGTGTCTTCGAAGCCCAGGTCGTCGAGGATGGCCTTGGTCTGGCCGCCGGGGAGGACGGGGACGCCGTCGGTCTCCCCCGGCGTGCGGGAGAAGCGGGGGGCCGGGGCGGGCTGGCGGTGTCCGGCCAGGTCAGGGAAGACGTCGCGGGCCGTGTTGTAAGGGTGCTCGGCGGCCTCGGTCATGGACAGGACGGGGGCCACGCAGGCGTCGCTCGGGACGAAGATCTTCGTCCACTCGTCGCGGGTCTTCGTGCGGAAGACGGCGGCGAAGCGGTCGCGGAGGGCGGGCCAGCCGGCGCGGTCGTGCTGGGCCGGGAGGTCCTCGCTGCCGAGGCCGATGAGGCGGAGGAACTCGGCGTAGAACTGCGGCTCGATGGCGCCGACGGCCATGTGCAGGCCGTCGGAGGTCTCGTAGACGTCGTACCAGGGGGCGCCGGTGTCGAGCATGTTGACGCCGCGGCGGTCCTCCCAGATGCCGCCTGCGAGGAAGCCGTGGATGAACGTCGACAGGTGGGCGGTGCCGTCCACGATGGCGGCGTCGACAACTTGGCCCCGGCCGCCGGCGCGGGCTTCGAGGAGGGCGGACAGGACGCCGACGATCAGGTACATGCTGCCGCCGGCGAAGTCGCCGAGCAGGTTCATCGGGACCTGCGGGGGGCCGTCGGCGCGCCCGATGGCGTGCAGGGCGCCGGTGATGGCTATGTAGCCGACGTCGTGGCCGGCGGCCTGGGAGAGCGGGCCCTCCTGGCCCCAGCCGGTCATCCGGCCGTAGACGAGCCGCGGGTTGCGGGCGAGGCAGTCGTCCGGGCCGATGCCGAGCCGTTCGGTGACGCCGGGGCGGAACCCTTCGAGGAGGACGTCGGACTTCTCCGCCAGGCGGAGGACGACCTCCCTGCCGCGCTCGCTCTTGAGGTCTATGGCGATCGACCGCTTGCCGCGGTTGGTGAAGTCGGTGCCGCCGGTGGCCTCGCCGTCCCGGACGGCGGAGGCGCGGTCCACGCGGATCACGTCGGCGCCGAGGTCGGCCAGCAGCATCGCGGCGAACGGCCCCGGCCCGATCCCGGCCAGCTCGATCACCCGCACTCCGGAGAGCGGCCCCTTGCCCATTACGCCTCCTGAATCTCGTTCGGTCCCCCACCAGTGTGCCCGATCCAGGTAAGCGGCCGCTGACGCGGGGCGCGTTTCACCGGGCGGTGAGCGTCACGGCCGAGTTCGGGGTGCCCGTGGCGACGAGGAGGCGGTCCTTCGTGGTAGAGCGGCGGACGCCGTCCGCGTGCGGGACGAGGCCGCGCCCGGCCGCGGCCAGGTAGTACCAGCGGCCGGACGGGGCGCGCCACCACGTCCCGCTCACCAGGCGCCGCGGGTCGCAGGTGCCCGTGGCGCGGTTCTCCGCCCCGAGCAGGGTCGCGGAGGCGGTCTTGGCGCCGGTGGCGTCCGTCAGCCTGGTGCAGACCCAGTCGGCGGGCTTCCCGCCGTGCGGCAGTCTCCCCGACCAGAAGTCGAACGCCATCGCCTCGGAGAGGGGCTGGGCGAGGCGGGGCGTCGCGCAGGCCAGGCGGTCCCAGAAGGCGCGTGCCGTCCGGCCGAGGCGGGCCGGACGGTCGGCGCCGCCGGGGCGGTGCGCGGGCGAGTGGTAGGCGAGGACGGTGGCGCGCGGGCCGCCGAGGTCGCCGACGGTCCGGGAGCCGAGGTGGAAGAGCGCGCCGCGGCCGCAGCGGGTGCCGGGCCTGACCGGTTCGGTCACCCCTCCGGACGTGGGGAGCCGGCCGCCGGCGAGCGTCTCCGGCCGGGTCTCCCAGGGGGCGAGGAGGTAGCGTCCGCCGCCGAGGGCGATCGGGGCGGACGGGTCGGTGCCGGCGGTGACGACGTCCAGGCGGCCGGACCGGTAGCGGGCCACCAGGTCGCCGCTGCGCAGGACGGCGAGGGGCGCGCCGTCGAGCCGGCCGGCGAACAGGAGCTGGGCGGTGCCGCCGGCGGCGCGGCGGGCGCCGGGCGCGGCGGACCACGCCCCGGCGGCGCGTCCGGTGAACGCCCGGTCGCGGGCGAGGTCGCCGCGCGGCGGCCAGGCGTCGAGGGTGCGGGCGCCGCGCGTCCAGGCGTCCGGTGCGGCCGCGACGAGGCGCAGGCTCCGCGCGGACGCCCCCCGCGAGCCGCCGTGCTCGGTGGCGACCAGCGCGCCGGCCAGCGCGGCGGTGAGGACGGCGGCGGTGGCGAGCGGCAGCACCGACCGGTTGCGGACGGGACGCAGCAGCGCCGGCTCGAACCGTTCGCCGCGGCGGGGCGCGGGCACCACGATGGCCTCGGCGGCGCGGATCGCCGGCCAGGGGTGCCGCACCCCCAGCTCGATCATCTGGTCGTGGACCGCGTAGCGGGGCAGCCCCTCCATGTGCCGCAGCACGTAGGCGACGCGGACGTGCGGGTCGAGCTTGGACAGGGCCGTGGTCAGCGCGGGGTCGGGCAGCCGGGCGGGCAGAGCGCGCAGCCACGGGCCGAGGCCGATCTGGAGCCGCCGCGAGGGGCGCAGCGCCCGGCGCAGGACGCGGGTGCGGCGCCGGGCGTGCCCGGCGGCGGAGCGGTCGCGGGCGCCGCGCGCGGTGGAGTCCACGATCCGGCGGGCGATCGCGAGCCGGTAGACGCGCTTTCCGCGCCCGGGCAGAACGAAATACGCCATTCGGACAAGGTCGCCGTAGGCCGATTTGGCCGGCGGCATTTCCGTCCGCGGATTCGTCATGACATCGTCCGTCACGGCGGGCCACTCCCTCTGCGCCGTTCCATCGTCGCGAAATCCGAGGTTAGGACGTATCGAGCCGCACCTGGAGCGGAATTGACGCAACGATTAACGAGGCCGCGAGAAATGTCACGCTATTTCCGGACGCGATCTCGGGCCGGCGGACGGGCCGGACCCTTCCGGCGAGACCGGCCGCGCCTGATTCGTCCCCGTACTACGCTGTTGACCTCCGGGGGAACCTCCCCGGGCCGCCGGACATCGAATGATCGCGCCCCCGCCGCGACCCGGACGAGACGAGCAACGAGAGGGATTCCCGGACCCATGACCGAGGACGTCCCGGGCTACCGGGTGCTGGAGCAGGTGGGCGAGGGCGGGTTCAGCGTCGTCTACCGCGCGCACCAGGAGCGCCTCGACCGGATGGTCGCGCTGAAGGTCCTGTCGGTCAGCGCGGTCGACGACACGGCGATGCGCCGCTTCCAGCGCGAATCGAAGATCACCGGGCGGCTCTCGGGGCATCCGAACATCGTGACGGTGCTGGACACCGGCACCACCCGCTCGGGCCGCCCCTACATCGCGATGGAGTACTTCGAGCACGGCGCGCTCACCGACCGGCTCGCGCGGGAGGGGCCGCTGCCGTTCGCCGAGGTGCTGCGGATCGGCGTGAAGATGGCGGGCGCGCTCGCCGCCACCCACGAGACCGACGTCCTGCACCGGGACGTCAAGCCGCAGAACGTGCTGCTGTCGCGGTACGGGGAGCCGGCGCTCGCCGACTTCGGCATCGCCCGGCTGGTCGACACCTTCGACGCCACCCACACGCAGGCGTTCACCCCGCACCACGCGGCGCCCGAGGTGCTGGAGGGCCGGCCGCCCGGCGTCGGCGCCGACATCTACTCGCTCGGCTCGACGCTGTACCAGCTGCTGGCCGGCCAGCCCGCCTTCAAGGGGCCGCCCGGCGAGGGCATCGCGCTGCTGATGCTGCGGATCCTGAACGACGCGCCGCCGCCGATCCCCCGCCCGGACGTGCCGAAGCAGGTCGCCGACGTCATCGCGCACTCGATGGCGAAGACGCCCGAGAAGCGGTTCGCGAGCGCGGTGGAGTTCGCGCAGGCGCTCCAGCGGGTCCAGGTCGAGCTGGCGCTGCCGGTGACGGACGTGGCGCACAGCAGCGGCGCCGTGCGGCCGGGCCCGGAGGCCGGCGGCTCCCGGGCGGCGTTCCCCGACACCTCCGGGCCGCCGCTCGTGCCGGAATGGGCGCCGACCGCCTACTCGCCGTCCGCGCCCGCCGCCACGGCACCTCCCCCGGCGCCCGCCGCGCCGCCGTCGCCGTGGGCGCCGAACGCCGTCCCGCCGCAGTCGCCCGACGCCCTCCTCCCGCAGAACGGCTCGCACACGGCGCCCGAGCCCGGCTGGCCGCAGGCACCGGCGACCGGCGGGCCGGGCGCCGGCGGATCGAACACGACGCCGCACACGAACCCGCACCAGTTCACCCAGGACCAGCCGAGCGACGGCCCCCGGCGCGGCCTGATCGTCGCGGCCGGGGTCGCGCTGGTCGGCGGGCTCGGGCTCGGCATCGGGGCGCTCGCCCTCGCGGGGGGCGGCGACGACAAGGGCGGTGATCCGGCCGCTGGAGCGCCGCCGTCGCAGACCGTCCCGCAAGGGCAGGCCACGCAGGTGCCGCAGCAGCCGGTCACGGCCGCGCAGCTCGCCGCGGCACGGCCCCGCAAGGTGACCGCCAGGCTGGTCGGCCGGACGGCGGCGCTCATCTGGACGCTGCCGCCCGCCGCGCGGGAGCTTCCGCTGCTCGTCCAGCAGCAGCCCGCGGGCACGAAACCGATCGTGGCGGTCAGGGCGGGCTCGCGCTCGGCGACCCTCCCGGGCCTGCGGCCGAACACCCGTTACTGCGTCAAGGTCGGCGCGGTGCTGCGCCTCACCGAGGGCAAGGCGCCGGACGTATCGTGGTCGGCGCCCGCCTGCATCGGCAAGAACAAGGGCAACGGCAAGAACAAGCGCAGCTAGTTGGATTTGTAGAAGGTCTGGGACCCGCACTTCCAGAGCTTCGGGCCTGCGAAGCTCGTCCATTCCCCCGGGGTGTCGACCAGGTAGCCGATGACGTAGCCGGTCTTGTCCTGCCAGGTGATGTTCGCGTACATGTCACCCTTCAGGGTCGAGTTCCGGTTGTAGTAGACGCCTTTCACCTGGCAGTTGACCGTGACCTTATCGCCATTGTTGTCGTACATCGTGGCAACGGACGCGCCGTTCTCGGCATCGGCCGTCGACCTGATGTACCCGTTGGACTTCTCGTTGCGCTCGACCTTGTATGTCCCCTTGGGGCCGGTGAGCGTCGCCTGCAGCTTCGCGGTCGAACCGGTGCCCGCCTCGTTCACGGCGGCGACGTTGAAGGTGTAGTCGCCGTTCGTCCAGACGTTGCCGAGCGTCGCGGACGTGGCCGACACGGTCTTGCTGCCCTGGAGCGGGCCGTCCCAGCTGAGCTTGTAGGCGGCCGCGCCGGGCGGGCCCGTCCAGGAGACCTTCGCGCCGGACGCCGTGGCCTGCGCCTTCACGGCGGTCGGCGCGCCCGGTGTCACGCACGGGCGGACGGGATCGGTCGCCGCCGACACCTGCTCGCGGGTCCGGCCACGTGCGTCCCGGTAACGGACGGCGACACGGAACCGGTACTCCTGCCCGCAGGCACCGCCCTTCACCGTGAACGTGAAGGGCCCGCCGCCCGACGTGATCGCGGCCGGGCTCGCCGTGAGGCCGGACGGGACGTCCTTCAGCACGTACCCGAGGATCCCCTCGCCCTGCGAAGGCTGGAAGTCGATCCGCATCGTGCCCGCCCCCGGCGTCACGGACACGTTCGCGGGCGGGGTCGGCGGCTCGCCGTGCCGGGGCGTCCGCGGCGGCGACGAGGGCTGCTGCCTGCGCGGCGGCGGCGCGTCACCGCCGCCCGGAAGGGGGATGGCGTTGCGCTTGGGGCCGCCCGCCACCCTGTCCTTGTACTTGTTGATCGCCTTGTGGGCGCCCTGCCGGTCGACGACCACGGCGTGCGGGCCGGCCGGGTCGTTGGCCCAGAGCAGCCCGTCCCGGACGAAGACGTCCAGCCGGGACGCCCGGCCCGTCACCGGGACCGGGCGCTCGAACCGGTTGCCCGCCGAGTCGTACACGATCAGCGCGCCGGCCGTCTCGTCCGGGATGTAGACCTTCGCGCCGAGCATCTGCGGCGGCCGGTACCGGTGCTTCGGCATCGCGAGCCGGGTGCTGGAGTAGCGCCCGGTGTCGGTGTCGACGGTGACCAGCGACCCGGTGCCCGGCACCAGCAGCGGGACGACCTTGCCCTCGGTCGAGGGCGGGGCCAGCACGCCGCCGCGTCCCGCCTGCTGGACGGTCGTGGGCAGGCTCACCTTCAACTGCGCCCCGGACGACTTGACGACCGTGGCGGTGGCGGCGGTCGAGTCGACGACGACGGGGTCTCCGGCCGCGATGGTCAGCGCCAGGCTGTCGCCGGCGCCGCCGACGTGCACGGGCGGCTGGAGACGGCCCTCCTTGAACGCGGAGACGTCCCCGTTCTTGGACACCGGCACCCACAGCGTGCCCTGCGCGTCGATGCCCGCCTGCCCGAGGACCGGCGGCAGCGCGGCGGACGCGCCGACCGGGGTCAGGCCGACCGGGTCGATCTGCTGGACGACGCCCTTGACCGAGTCGACCGTGTACGCCTTCCCGGCGGCGGCGAGGACCTGCAGGCCCCGGGCGAGCGGGCGGCTCCCGCTGATGTTCAGCTGGGACGGGTCGAGCCGGCTGACGACGCCGGTGTCCAGGTCGATGATCAGCACCGTCGCGCCGTCCTGGACGATCTTGACGTTGTGGCCGCGCATCTGCGGGATCACGCTCGCCTTGCCGTCGGTCTTGCCCGCGAGGCCGTTGACGTGCACGGCGAGGCCCTTGCTGCGCGCGGTCAGCCAGGCGCCGACGTCGGCGATCCGGTACTTGGCGCTGGCGACGCCCACCCCGTAGACGGCGGCGGCGATGACGAGCACGCCGGCGAGCCCGACCGCGACCTGCCCCGTCAGCCGGTCACGCCGGAAGAATAACCCCAGGCCCGCCACGTCCCGATCACCTACCCCGTTCGCACGGGACACCGTAGTGGCTTCCGTCCCACAGCCGCCCGCGTTCCTGCGAAAAATGGCGACAGGTCAGTTTTCGTGAATTGCGTCGGTGAATGTCGGGACGGTTATGTTGCGTCCGGAAACGATGACCACGGGGCGGCCGGTGACCTCGACCTTCCCGGCGAGGAGGGCGGCCACGCCCGCGGCGCCCGACCCCTCGGCGACCAGGCCGTGCTCGTGGAACAGCCGGCGCAATGCCGTCCGGATCTGGTCATCGGTGACGGACGTCAGCTCGGCGGTGCGCCCGATCACCTCCGGTGTGACGCAGCCGGGTTCGAGGTTGCCGAGCAGGCCGTCGGCGAACGACTCGCCGACCTCGACCTCGACGACGCGTCCGGCCGCCACGGAGGCGGAGACGCCGCGCGACACCGCCGACTCGACGCCGACGACCCGCACGTCGCCGCGTGCGCGCGCCCACAGGCAGAGCCCGGCGAGGAGCCCGCCGCCGCCGACCGGCGCGATGACCGTGAGCGGCCCCTCCGCCTGCCGGTCGAGTTCGCTGCCGATGGTGCCCTGCCCGGCGATGACCGCCGGGTCGTTGTAGGGCGAGACGAAGTGGCCGGGGAGCGTCATGGCGTGCGCCTCGGCCTCGTCGTAGGTCGTCCCGTGCTGGACGATCCGCACCGGGAACGCGCCCATCCTGTCGACCTTGACCTGGGACGCCCTGGTCGACACGACGACGGTGATGTCCGCGCCGGTCTTCGCGGCGGCGTACGCCATGCCGAGCCCGTGGTTGCCCGCGCTCGCGGTGACCGCCGGCCTCCCCTCCGGCAGGGCGGCGACGGCCGCGAGCGCGCCCCGCACCTTGAAGGCGCCGGTCGGCTGGAACGTCTCCAGCTTCAGCAGCGCGCCCGGCGCCAGACCGGACGGGACCAGCGGCGTCGGGTCGAGTTCGGCGGAGACGGCCCGCCAGGCGCGGTCCAGGTCGTCCGGGGTGGGTGGGCGGACGTCGCGCACCGTCATGCCCGCTCTCCGGGCGACTCGTCCAGCCGGTCGTGGAGGCGCTCCCGGATCTCGTCCGGCGTGTAGGCGCGGCGTCGGCGCTCGGCCCGGACGATCACGGCGCCGGTCGCGGCCACGCCGATGAACCCGGCGATTCCGAGGGCCTTCCACAAGCTGGGCGTTTTCCACGTTCGCATGCGGCTACGGTAGCGATCATGCCGGGTACGAGCATCTCCCTCGACGAGGCCGCCGAGCTGACCCGCACCGGGGACGTGTGGCTGTTCCGCGGCCGGACCGTCGCCGACCGCGCCATCCAGATGACGACGAACAGCCCCGTCAACCATGTCGGGATGTCGGTGGTCATCGACGACCTGCCGCCGCTGATGTGGCACGCCGAGCTGGGCCGGTCGCTGCGCGACATGTGGACGGGCGGGCACCACCGCGGCGCGCAGCTGCACGACCTGCGCGAAGCCGTGCTGGCGTGGGGCAACCGCTACGGGCAGCGGGCGTGGCTGCGGCAGCTCGATCCGCCGCCGTCCCGCGCGATGGAGGACGCGGCGCTGCGCGCGGTGGCGCGGCTGGACGGCACGCCGTTCCCCTCGACGTCGAAGCTCGCGTCGCGGTGGGCGCGCGGGCGGGTGCCCATCCGGCGCCCGGCCGAGCGGGACATGAACCTGGAGACGGCGTTCTGCGCCGAGATCGTCGCGGTGACGTACCAGTCGATGGGGCTGCTGCCGAAGGGCCGCCGCCCGAACTGGTTCGACCCAGGCCGGTTCTGGAGCGGGGACGACCTGGAACTGGAGGCGGGTGCCGTGCTGGGCGGCGAGATCGGGGTCAGCGTCCCGCTGCCTTGAGGGCCCGGCGGTCCCGGAGGGAGCGCGGGTGGAGGCGGCGGCGGAACCGGCGCAGGCGTCCGGCCTTGGCGGTGACGAGGCGTCCCAGCTGATCGGTGTGGTGCCAGGCCTGGTCGGCGGCGCGCGGGTCGGAGTGGGACGCGGCGAAGCGGCTGCGGTTGACGAGGTCCGCGAGCGGGCCCAGATGCCCGTGGGCGTCCTCGCCCACGTTGGACGCGCCGTACCCCGCGACCTCGTGCGCGGTCAGCGTCCGGGCCGTGGACAGCCCGACGTCCGCGAGGTGGTCGAGGGCCTGGTGCCAGGCGCCGGTGATGCGGGCGGCGGGCGTCCCGGCCCGGCGGCGCCGCTTGCGCAGGGCGGGGGCGAGGAGAACGGCGAACAGGTAGCCGATGACGAGCACGCCCACCGCGATCGCGGCGAAGACCCACCACGGCGTAGGCGAGTCTTGGGTCGCGGGCGTCTTCTGCGGGCCCTTCTCCGTCGTGTTGCCCGGGCCCTGGCCGCGCTGCTGGGACGCCGCGTTCTTCTGGGCCTGCTCCAGGTTCTGCTCCGTCTCCCCCGCCGCGACAGAGTCGTTCTTCTTGGACTTGCGGGCGCTGTCCGGGAGCGGGTTGAAGCGGATCCAGCCGAGACCGTCGAACTTGATCTCGGGCCACACCATCACGTCCCCCGACCGGACCTGGACGGTGTCGCCCGCCCGGTTCCCGCCGTCGAAGCCCACGACGACCCGGGAGGGCAGGCCGAGCGTCCGGGCGAGGAGCGCGTAAGCGGTCGCGAAGTGCTCGGGGGTGCCGCGCCTGCCCTCGCCGAGGAAGTAGTCGAGCTGCCGGTAGCTGTGCCCTGGCGGGGCCGTCACGTCGTACCTGGCGTACCGCTTGAGGTACTCGGCGAGCATCGCGGCCTTCTGGATGGGCGACACGGCGCCCTGCGTCGCGGCCTCCGCGAACTTGCGGAACTCGGCGAGCTGGACGGGCGGCTCCTTCGCGCCCGGCCCCCACGGCAGCTCCCGCGCGCCCTTCGCCTCGGCGTCGTTGGCGACGGTCGCGGCGGCGAGGTCGTCGGCCGTCCACTCGGGGACGACGGAGTCGACCCGGTACGTCTGGCCTGAGCGGAGCGGCTGCGCGGCGGCGAGCGCGCCGCTGCCGGGGTCGACGACGACCGGGAGCCCGTCGACCTCCCTGGGGCGGTCGGCCGCGGGCACCCACACGCCCGGCAGGTCGCGGATCGTGATGCGCTGCGCGACCTCGTGCCGCTTGCCCGGCCGCGGCCCCTCCGGGACCCGGCTGCCGGTCGGGACGAACCGGGCCGTGGACGACCATGTCACGCCGTCGAACCGGTCCAGGACGGCGAGCCGCTCGATCTCGTTCCGCTTCGCCTGGACGGTGAACATGACCTGGTCGGGGCTCAGCAGCCAGCCGCCGACGCGGTCGAGCGGGCTGACGCTGTCGCGCTGCTGCGGCGGCGGCGCCGCGACCTGCTCGCGCGGGTTGTACGGCTCGGCGCTGACGGGGACGACGGGTCCGGCGGCGAACGCCAGCCCGCCGAGGACGGCCGCGGCCGGCACGCCGATCGCCAGGGGCCGCCAGGCGATGCCGGTGCCGTCCGCCCGGACCAGGACGAGCACGGCGATGAGCACGACGGTCGCGGCGGCGAGCGGCAGGTTGGTGCCGGGGCCGTCCACCCCGAGCAGCAGCGCGACCGCCCACACGCCCAGCGCCGGCAGGCACGGGAGGGCGCGCAGCGACGTCCGCAGCGCCAGCTCGGCGGACGCGAACGCGGCCAGCCACACCACGACGTTGACCAGGACGAGGAACTCCGGCTTCGCCGGCGCGGGCAGCAGCGTGGTCAGGATCGACTTCCACGAGCTGAGCACGCCCTCGCGGAGCGTCTGCGGCAGCGTCCCCTCACTGAGGGCCGGGCGCAGGACGGTGACCGAGACCGTGCCCGCCCAGGCGACGACGGTCAGCACGAGCGAGATCCACAGCGGCCACGGGCCCTTGTCCTTGCGCGGGCCCGACAGCAGCCCGGACAGCAGTGTCGGGACGACCGCCGCGACGGCGGCGACCGGGACGACCGGCCCGAACCCGAAGACCCGCTGGAACGACAGGCCCGCGACGGCGACCAGGCAGGCCGTCACGGCGAGCGAGACGTACCGGGTCACCGGACGCTCCCGAGGCGCCGCCACGACTCCGCCAGCGCGTCCAGGTCGGCGAAGTCGATCAGCTGGACGCCGGGCGGCGCCGACGCGGGCTCGGACGGCCGCACCCGCAGCACCAGGACCCGGTCGAAGCGGCCCTTGACCGACGCGATCCGCCCCAGCTCGGCGGAACCCGTCGTGACGACGACGAGGGACCCGCCCGCGCGCACACGGCGCACGGCGTCCACGGTGGACTGCGGCGCATCCTTCGTCTGGACGGCGGTGAGGTGGTCGAGGAGGACCTCCACGTCCTCGGGCCCGCCCCTCGTGTCGGTGAGCTGGCCGGTCCCGGTGAGGATGCGGACCGGGAAGCTCGCCGACGCCGCCCCCACCGCGACGGACGCGGCGGCGTCCACGGCCAGCTCGAAGTCGTCGGGCTCCGGCCACGACCCGGGCCGCGCCTCCAGCACGATCGTCGTCGTCGGCAGGCTGGCGTCCACCAGCTGCCGGACCATCAGCGTGCCGGTGCGGGCCGAGGACTTCCAGTGGATGTGGCGCAGCTCGTCCCCGATCACGTACTCGCGCAGCGCGTGGAACGTCGCCGTCCCGGCCGGGGACCGGTCGCTCGTCGGCCCCTCCAGGTGGTGGGCGCGGCCGGACGGCAGCAGCGCCAGCCGCACCGTCTTCGGCCGGACGAGCAGGAACTGCGGCGCGCCGTACTCGCGGACGCGGCGGGCCAGCCGGAGCGGGTCCGCGCGCACCAGCCGCAGCGGGCCCACCGGGATCCGGCCGCGCCGCTCCGTCGGCAGCCGGTAGGTCACGGTGCGCGTCCCGCCCGCCCGCAGCCGCGGGACCTCGACCGCCACCGAGGCCGGGCCGGCCGCGTCCTGCGCGCTCAGCCCGCGGACCCCGCGCCCCTTGTTCGTCACGTGCAGGACGCCGACGGCGGGCTCGCCGCGCTCCACCTTCAGCGGCGCGATCTCCCGGCGGACGTCCAGCTTCGGCTGCGGCAGCGTCCACAGCGCGGCGGCCGCCACCGCGGCGAGCCCCGCGACGGCCAGCATCGCGGGCTCGGGGTAGCCGAGCCACCAGCCCGCCGCGTACAGCACGATCGAGACGGCCGCCGTCCCCCATCCGAGCGGCGTCAGCATGTCACACCCGTTTCTCAGACACCGGCGGCCTGCGGCGTCGGCACGTTCTGCAGCGCCTCGCCGACCACGTCGGCGCCCGTGCGCCCGCGCAGCTCCGCCTCCGGCGTGACGATCAGCCGGTGCGCGATGACCGGGACGGCGAGGGCCTTCACGTCCTCCGGGACGATGTAGGCGCGGCCCGCCGCCGCCGCGCGCACCCGGGACGCCCGCAGCAGCGCGATGCTGGCCCGCGGGCTCGCACCGAGCCGCAGGTCGGGGTGCTCGCGGGTGGCCGCGACGACCCGCACCAGGTAGTCGAACAGCGGCGCCGCGACATGCAGCCGCTGCGCGAACTCGATCATGCGGGCGAGGTCCTCGCGGCTCATCACCGGCGGCATCTGGTCGAGCATCGCCCCGGTCGGGGCGCCCGCCAGCAGCGCCACCTCGGCCTGGTGGTCCGGGTAGCCCATCGAGATCCGCATCAGGAACCGGTCGAGCTGCGCCTCCGGCAGCGGGTACGTGCCGTCCATGTCGACCGGGTTCTGCGTCGCGATGACCATGAACGGGCGCGGCACCGGATGCGGGGTGCCCTCGACCGTCACCCGGCGCTCCTCCATGACCTCCAGCAGCGCCGACTGCGTCTTCGGCGAACCGCGGTTGATCTCGTCCGCGACGGCCAGGTTCGCGAAGATCGGGCCCGGGTGGAACTCGAACGCGCTCGTCCCCTGGTTGAAGATCGACACGCCGGTGATGTCGCTGGGCAGCAGGTCGGGCGTGAACTGGATCCGCGCCCACTTCGCCTCGACCGACGCCGAGATCGCCCGCGCCAGGGTCGTCTTGCCGACGCCGGGGACGTCCTCGACGAGGAGATGTCCCTCGGACAGCAGGCAGACCAGCGCCAGTTCGACCTTCTCCCGCTTGCCGCGCACGACCCGCTCGATGTTGCCCGCGAGCGCCGCGAACATCTGCGCGAACCGCCCCGCCAACGCCTCCGCGTCCACCCCAGAACTCTCAGTCATCAGACGCACCCCCAGAGCGTCGAAGAGAACGTCCCCGAATCCGAGCCCGGGGTGTTCACGTAGATGTCACTGACCCAGCGCTCCCTGCCCTCGTAAACGATCTTGTCCCAGACACTGCTGACGAGGCGCTTGTCCTGCTCATCGACGACCTCGTCGCCGCCCTGCTGGCAGATCACCTCCACGGGGTCCGCAAAGCCCTTGGGGA
Organism: Actinomadura darangshiensis; assembly: GCF_004349235.1. Taxonomy (GTDB): domain Bacteria; phylum Actinomycetota; class Actinomycetes; order Streptosporangiales; family Streptosporangiaceae; genus Spirillospora; species Spirillospora darangshiensis. Next base: position 14,282 of record NZ_SMKY01000196.1, read on the forward strand.
ACGAGCCGTCGCGTTGCGTCGTGGTGCGCGGCCCAGTGTGCAAATAGGTGTTGGTGGTCTCGTTGTGGTGCCCGTTGAAGGTCGCGGCGTGGGCGGCCGGGTCAAGGGTCACCGACTTGGGCTGGGACGTCGTCGTCCCTGCGCCGTTGCTGGCCGTGACGGTGTAGGTGTAGGTCTTGCCTGCGCCGTTCGCCAGCCCGCCGACGTCGGCGGACGTCGCGGAGAGATCGCCGGACGGTGCGTTGGGCCCGCTGACCCTGTACTTGATCTCGTAGCCCGGAACCCGCGTCCACGACAGGGCCGCGGTGTGGTTCTTCGGCGTCGCGGTCAGGGAGGGCGGGGCACCCGGCGCCGCGCAGGCGGTGGCGCCTACTTCGCCTGACTCGCTGTAGGCGGGCTTGCCGTCCTTGCCCTTGTACTGGGCGGCGACCTTGTAGATGTGGGTGGTCGTGTCGCAGGTCAGGCCGCCGACGGCGAACGTCCCGCCTTGGGAGTTGCCAGGGAAGCGGCCCGGCTTGGCGACGGCGACGGGCTTGCCGTCCTGGCCGAGGAGGACGAACTGGGCCACCGGGTAGACGCCCTGCGGCTGCGCGGCCGCGGTGAACCGCACATTGATCGAGCCGTTGTCGCCGGACGCGGCGGGCGTCGGCGGGTCGGGGGCGGCCGGGTCCTTCTTCGCCGGCGGTTTCGCGGGCCGTCCGGGGACGGGGTTGTTTCCGCCCTGGCCCCCGCCGCTACCGTTGCGGTTGCCCTGCCCGTTGCCGGGGTTCGCCTGGACGGGCAGCGGCTTGCGCGCGCTCCCCGGGATCTTGTCGTCGTACTTCTTGATGCGCTTGACGCCGCCGTCGGGCCCGAAGGCGAGGGCGACCGGGCCGAACGGGTCGTTGACCCACAGCATGTGGTCGCGGACGATCACCTCGATCGTCCCGCCGGGCCGGGTGGCGGCGACGGGCTTCTCCCAGGCGTTGCGCTCGGTGTTGAACACCAGGAGCCGCCCGGACGTCCGGTCCGGCAGGTAGACGCGGGATCCGAGGACGTTCGGTGGCTCGAACGAGTGGTTCGGCATGCGGAGCGCCACCGACTGGACCCGTCCGACGCCGGTGTCGAGCAGGTACAGCGCGCCGCCGGCGCCGAGCATCGGGACGATCTGCCCGTCGGCGACGGCCGGGACCTTGACGCCGTTCTTCGCCTGCGCGATGGGCGCGGGCAGGTTGATCCGCTGGGTGCCCTCGGGCCGGACGATCAGCGCGGTCGCGGACGTGCTGTCGGTGATCACGGGCGTCCCGGCGGCGATCGTCAGTGCGAGCCGGTCACCGGCCTTCCCCGCCGCGACGGGCGTGCCCTGGCGGCCGCGCTGGAACGGGACCACCGTGCCCGTCTGCGGGACGGGCACCCACAGCGCCCCGTTCGCGTCGATGCCGGCCTGCCCGAGCGGCGCGGTGAGCGTCGCGGCCTGGCCGACCGGCGCCAGGCTCAGCGGGTCGATCTGCTGGACGGCGCCCTTGACGAGGTCGACGGTGTAGGCGGCGCCGGCGCCGGAGAGCACCTGCATCCCCGGGCCGCCGACCTGCCGGCTCTTGGTGATCTTGAGCTGGGACGGGTCGATCCGGCTGACGACGCCGGTGTCCTCGTCGACCAGCAGCACCGTCGTACCGTCCTGGACGATCTTGATATGGTGGCCGCGCATCTGCGGCACCACGGCCGCCTTGCCGTCGACCTTGCCGGCGAGCCCGTTGGCGTGCACGACCAGGCCCTTCGCGCTCGCGCTCAGCCAGGCCCCCACGTCGGAGAGCTTGTACCGCGCGCTCGCGGTGCCCACCCCGTACACGAGCGCGCTCACGCAGAGCACGCCGACCAGCCCGATCGCGATCTGGCCCGTCAGCCTGTCACGCCGGAAGAATCGGAAAAGCCCGCGCGACCCGGTGGCCTGCGCGGAGGATCGGTCCCCGTTCAATCCCCGCTCACCCTCTCGGCGCGCCGGGGAGCGGAAGCCGCGGCCCGGGGCGCGAAGGGCACCATAACGGTAATGCGGGTCACACCGTAACGGGATTGCGAAGATCGGCCTGCTGAACCGCCGGACCCGCGGCGCGTTACGGGCGATCCGTCATGACAATGATCACAACTTCCGCCACCGCCGGACACCGGCCGGGAAGAACCGAACGCGAACGTTATCCCGGACGTCCTAATGTTGGGCATCGCGACGACGACTCCGAGGTGGACGTGGAAAATGTGAGCATCGCCGACCTGTGGGACCGGGTGACGGGAACGCAGCCGGACCCCCCGTTGTGGCTGGTGGGCCTCGTCGGCATCGTGGCGCTGGCCGCCGTGGCCCACGGCCCGACGTGGCGGCTGGCGCGCAACACCGTCACGATCGCGCACGAGGGCGGGCACGCGCTCATCGCGCTCGTCACCGGCCGCAAGCTGGACGGCATCAAGCTGCACTCCGACACCTCGGGCGTGACCGTGTCGCGCGGCAAGCCGCACGGGCCCGGCATGATCTTCACGGCGATGGCCGGGTACGTCACGCCCCCGCTGCTCGGCCTGTTCTTCGCGCTGCTCCTGGCGGACGGCCGGATCACGCTGATGCTGTGGTTCTCGCTGGCCCTGCTCGCCGCGACGCTCATCATGATCCGCAACGCCTACGGCGCCCTGTCGGTGATCGCGACGGGCGCGATCGTCTTCGCCGTGTCGTGGCTGGGCAGCGCGGAGGTACAGGCCGGGTTCGCCTACCTGGCCGCCTGGTTCCTGCTGCTGGCCGGCACCCGCCCGGTGGTCGAGCTGCAGCGGATGCGGTCCCGGCGGATGGCGCCGAGCTCGGACGCCGACCAGCTCGCCCACCTCACCGGCGTCCCCGGCCTCGCCTGGGTCGGCCTGTTCGCCGCCACGGCCCTGCTCGCCCTCCTGGCCGGCGGCGCCCTCCTCGTCCCCGACATCGACTTCTCCGACCTCCCCACCC
>NZ_SMKY01000197.1 GCF_004349235.1 Actinomadura darangshiensis
GGCTCGTAGGGCGTCGAGGGCGGCGGGGTGCTGGGCGGTTAGCGAAAGGTTCAGCATGCGGCTTCCTTCCGTCTTCCCGATCGTCACATGGGCGGGTAGTGGGGCTGAATACGTGGGGTGAGTGATCGGCAAACGTCCTCGGCGGCGCCTGACTTGGCTAGAATCCGACCGTTAGGCGAGGCTTCCGCCGAATGTGCGCATATGGTCGCGCTCCGTTTCCCCCGCAAGGAAGCCGAACGCTCACACTGTTCTGCGTAAGGAGCCTGTGCATGCCCGTGGAATCGGAGGGGCCCATCCCCGCGGCGAGTCCCGTGATCGGTGAGGCCGAGATCGAGGCCGCGGTGCGCGTGCTGCGCAGCGGGCGGGTCGTCCAGGGGCCGGAGGTCGCGGCGTTCGAGGAGGAGTTCTCCGAAGTCGTGGCCGGACGGCACTGCGTCGCGGTCAACTCGGGGACGTCCGCTCTGCACCTTGCCCTGATGGCGCTCGGGATCGGGCCCGGGGACGAGGTGATCGTGCCCTCGTTCACGTTCGCCGCCAGCGCCAATGCCGTGCGGCTGGTGGGGGCCGAGCCCGTCTTCGTCGACATCGAGCCCGGGTCGTTCTGCGTCGAGCCGGACGCCGTCGCGGCGGCGATCGGGCCGAAGACCGCGGCGATCATGCCGGTGCACCTGTACGGGCACCCGGCGGCGATGGACCGGATCGGGCCGCTCGCCGAGCAGCACGGGCTGGCCATTGTCGAGGACGCCGCCCAGGCGCACGGCGCGAGTCTCGGGGGAGTCGCGGCGGGCGCGATGGGCACCGTGGGGTGCTTCAGCTTCTATCCGACGAAGAACATGCACGCCCTTGAGGGCGGCATGATCACCACCGCCGACGCGGAGACGGCGCGGACGCTGCGGCTGCTGCGCAACCAGGGCATGGAGCAGCGGTACGCCAACGAGATCGTCGGCGCGAACATGCGGCTCACCGATGTCGCCGCGGCCATCGGGCGCGTGCAGCTCACGCAGCTGGACGGCTGGACGGAGCAGCGCCGGTCCAACGCCGCGTTCCTGGACGCGAAGATCACCGCCGCGGTGACGCCGCCCGTCGCGGACGACGCGCGGCACGTCTACCACCAGTACACCGTCCGGGTGCAGGAGCGCGAGGCGGTGCAGGAGTACCTGAACGAGCGGCAGATCGGCAACGCCGTCTACTACCCGACGCCCGTCCACCGGCTGCTGCCCTATCTGAAGGACGGGTCGCCGGATCCGCGGTGGGATCTGCCGGAGACCGAGCGGGCGGCCGCCGAGGTGCTGTCGCTTCCGGTGCATCCGTCACTGAGCGAAGACCAGCTGGCGCGCGTCGCCGACGCCGTGAACGGGGCCGCGTCGTGAGCGCGCCGCTGCGCGCGGGCCTGGTCGGGCTCGGCGTGATGGGACGCAACCACGCGCGCGTCCTGTCCGGGCTGGAGGGCGTCGACCTGGTCGGGGTCGTCGACCCGGCGGGACGTCCGGACAGCGCCCCGCACGGGGTCCCGCTGCTGGAGTCGCTCGCGGACCTGCTGGCGCTCGGCGTCGACTACGCGGTGGTCGCCTGCCCGACGGCGCTGCACGAGGAGGTCGGGCTGGCGCTGGCCGAGGCCGGCGCCGGCGCGCTGATCGAGAAGCCGCTCGCCGAGTCGGTGGAGGCCGCCGAGCGGCTGGTGGAGGCGTTCGAGTCGCGCGGCCTGGTCGCCGGGGTCGGCCACATCGAGCGGTACAACCCGGCGCTGCAGAGCATGCGCCTTCGGTTGGAGGCGGGCGAGCTGGGCGAGGTGTTCCAGGTCGTCACGCGCCGGCAGGGGCCGTTCCCGCACCGGATCGCCGACGTCGGCGTCGTCAAGGACCTCGCCACCCACGACATCGACCTGACCGCGTGGGTGACCGGCCAGGACTACGTGTCGATCACCGCGCACACGGTGGCGCGCAGCGGCCGTCCGCACGAGGACATGGTGGCCGCCGTCGGGCGCCTCAGCGACGGCTCGATGGTGAACCACCTGGTGAACTGGCTGAGCCCGCTGAAGGAGCGCACGACGGTCGTCACCGGTGACCGCGGCTGCTTCGTCGCCGACACGCTGACGGCGGACCTCACGTTCTACGCCAACGGTGAGATGAGCACCGAGTGGGAGGCGCTGCGGGCGTTCCGCGGGGTCTCGGAGGGCGACATGATCCGGTACGCGATCCCGAAGCGGGAGCCGCTGCTGGTCGAGCACGAGCGGTTCCGGGACGCGTTCCGCGCGGGCGGCGGCGACATCGTGACGCTGCGGCAGGGCCTGCGGACGGTCGAGGTCTCCGCCGCCGTGCTGGAGTCCGCCAAGCTCGGCAAGACGGTGTCGCTGGCGCCCGAAGAGGTGGCAAGTGCCGTCTGAGCCGGATGTGACCGTTGTCGTGGCGGTCTACAACACGATGCCGTACCTGACCACCTGCCTGAACTCGCTGGTGGAGCAGAGCATCGGCGCGGAGCGCATGGAGGTCGTCGCGGTCGACGACGGCTCCACCGACGGCAGCGGGGACGAGCTGGACCGGTTCGCCGCCGAGTACCCGGACGTGGTGACGGTGCTGAGGCAGCCGAACTCGGGCGGCCCGGCGTCCCCCAGCAACCGGGCCCTGGACGTGGCGACCGGCCGCTACGTGTACTTCGTCGGCGCCGACGACCACCTGGGTCCCGAGGCGCTGGAGCGGATGGTCGCGGCGGCCGACGAATGGGGCTCGGACGTCCTCGTCGGCAAGATGGAGGGCGTCAACGGGCGGGCGGTGCGCAAGCCCGAGCTGTTCGCCGAGAACCGTTCCGAGATCGACCTGTACGACTCGGTGCTGCCGTGGGTGCTGTCGAACTGCAAGCTGTTCCGCCGCGACCTGGTGGAGCGGCACAAGCTGCGGTTCCGCGAGAACATGCGGATCGGCAGTGACCAGCCGTTCACCCTTGAGGCGTGCGTGCGAGCCGAGCGGATCTCCGTCCTCGCCGACTACACCTGCTACTACGCGGTGCTGCGCGACGACGGCGGCAACATCACGCAGGGCGCCGTGGACGTCTACACGCGGCTCGAATGCGCGGAGAGCCTCTTCGGGGTCGTCGCCGGGCTGCTCGAACCGGGGCCGGAGCGGGACGCGATCCTGACGCGGCACACCCGGTGGGAGCTGACGATGCCGACGCGGGAGGGGTTCCTCGAACTCGACCGCGACGCGCAGGAGGACGTCTGCGCCCGCGTCGGGAAGCTCGTCGAGGAGTACGTGACCGACGACGTCCTCTACACGCTGCCCATCATCCGGAGGGCGAGGCTGCGACTCGCCCAGCTCGGCCAGGTGGACCTGCTGTGCGAGGCCATCCAGGCGGCGGTCGACGAGCGCTCCTACCCGATCGCGGTCAAGGACGGCCGGACCTTCCTCGCCTACCAAGGCTTCGACGACCCGGCCCTCGGCCTCCTGGACGAGCTGTTCGAGATCACCAAGGGGATGCGCAAGCGGCTGTCCCAGGAGGTCCGGACGGTCCGCGCCCAACGCGACGGCGACACCGTCGAGGTCACGGTGCGGACCCCGTTCACCGGCCCCGGCGCCGAGGACCCGGCGGTCGTCCGGTTCGCGCTCGCCCCGCGCGGCGGCAAGGAGCGCGTCCACCTGGACGAGGCCGCCGTCACCCGCGAGCCGGGCGAGGACGGCATGCGCGCGACCGTGCGGATCCCCGTGGCGCTGCTCGCCGGATCGCCGCGGCACGACCTGCGGCTCCTTTTCCACGCGTCCGGTGAGACGCACGACGTCGCCGTCCCGGCCGAGCTGCCTGGGGCGAGCGGCGACACGGTCTGGCATCGGGCCAGGCCCTACAGGCTGTCGGTGCGCGGCGACGAACGCGGCACGGTGATCGAGACCCGTCCGGTCCGTCCCGCCCGCGCGGTCGCCGGGCGGATCCGGCGTGTGACGTCCCTTGGAGGTAAGTAGCGCATGCGGATCTGCGTGGTCGCGCTCGGCAAGATCGGTCTTCCGCTCGCGGTGCAGTTCGCCCGCAAGGGCCACGAAGTGATCGGCGCCGACGTGAACGAACGCGTCGTCGCCGACGTCAACGCCGGCCGCGAGCCGTTCCCCGGCGAGGCCGACCTGGGCCTGCGTCTCGGTGAGGCGGTCGAAGCGGGCCTGCTGACGGCGACGACCGACACGGCGGCGGCGGTCGCCGAGTCGGAGGCGGTCGTCGTGGTCGTCCCGCTGTTCGTGGACGAGATGGGCACCCCCGACTTCGGCTGGATGGACGCGGCGACCCGCTCCATCGCCGAGGGCCTGCGCCCCGGGACGCTCGTCAGCTACGAGACGACCCTGCCCGTCGGCACCACCCGGGGCCGGTGGGCGCCGATGCTGGCGGAGGGCTCCGGCCTGACCGCCGGCAGCGACTTCCACCTGGTGTTCAGCCCGGAACGCGTGCTGACCGGACGGGTGTTCGCCGACCTCCGCCGCTACCCGAAGCTCGTCGGCGGCATCGACAAGGCGTCCGCCCGGCACGGCGTCGAGTTCTACGAGCAGGTCCTCGACTTCGACGAGCGGCCGGACCTCGACCGTCCGAACGGCGTCTGGGACCTCGGCTCCGCGGAGGCGTCCGAGCTGGCCAAGCTCGCCGAGACGACCTACCGGGACGTCAACATCGGCCTCGCCAACCAGTTCGCCCGCTACGCCGACAGCGCCGGGGTGGACATCGCCAAGGTCATCGAAGCCTGCAACACCCAGCCGTACAGCCACATCCACCAGCCGGGCATCGCGGTGGGCGGGCACTGCATCCCGGTGTATCCGCGGATGTACCTGTGGAACGACCCGTCCGCGACCGTCGTCCGCGCCGCCCGCGAGGCCAACGTGGGCATGCCCGAGTACGCCGTCGGCCTCCTCGCCGACGCCTACGGCGACCTCACCGGCGCCGAGGTGCTGGTGCTGGGCGCGGCCTACCGGGGCGGCGTGAAGGAGACGGCGTTCTCCGGCGTCTTCCCGACGGTGGAGGCGCTGAAGGCCCGCGGCGCCGTCCCGTACGTGTCCGACCCGATGTACACGGCGGAGGAACTGGAGGCCCTGGGCCTCACCCCGCACCGCGGCGAGGCCGTGACCGCCGCCATCGTGCAGGCCGACCACGCCGACTACCGCACCCTGGGCGTGGACGACCTGCCGGGCGTCAAGGCCCTGGTCGACGGCCGCCGCGTCACCGACCCGGCCCGCTGGACGGGCGTCGCCCGCGCCGTCATCGGCGCGCCGGACGACCTCGGCTGAACCGAAACGGAGAAGACCGGATGCAGACCGAAGACGAGAGCGGGTCCGCGGAGTCGCGCGGCCGGGTCGTGATGCTCGTCGACAACGACATCGTGCGCGACTCCAGGGTGCAGAAGGCGGCGTCGTCCATCGCCGCCAGGGGCTGGGAAGTGCACCTCATCGGCTGTACCTCGAACCGGAAGAAGCGGCGCTGGACGCTCGGCGAGGCCAGCGTCCGCATGGTCGCGCGGCCGAGCGTCCAGCCCGAGGCGAAGTACCGGCCGCTGCGGTCGATGATCCGCCGCCCGCTCGCGTACGCGCACCCGGACGTCGCGGCGTCCCGGCGGCGGCTCGTCCTGTCCCGGCGGGCCGACATCGCCGCGAGCCGCCTCGCGCCCGAGTTCCGCTCGCCGGCCCGGAAGGCGTGGCTGACGGGACGGCGGGTCGCGGCGAAGGTCCAGCAGCGCTGGGTCGGGCTCCGCGAGCGGCAGACCGACTCCCTGGCCAAGGCCCGCAGCAACGCGAAGTCGCCGGTGGAGCGGCTCACCCTCGGGTTCTGGCAGAAGCTCCTCGGCGACCGCGCCTGGCGCGTCCTCGACCGGAGCCTGTGGGAGTGGGACTCCTCCTACCGGAAGGTCATCGACAACCTCGAACCGGACATCATCCACGCCAACGACTTCCGGATGCTCGGCGTCGGCGCACGCGCCGTGCGGCGGGCCCGCGCCAAGGGCCGGGACGTGAAGCTCGTGTGGGACGCGCACGAGTTCCTGCCCGGCATCCGGCCCTGGCACGACGGCCCGCGCTGGCACCCCGCCGTGTGCGCGTACGAGCGCGAGTACGCCCGCGTGGCCCACTCGGTGGTGACCGTCTCCGAGGCGCTCGGCGAACTGCTGGTCGAGAGCCACGGCCTGCGCGAGAAGCCGGCCGTGGTGCTCAACGCCCCGGTCGTCGACGGCGAGCCGTCCAGCACCGAGCCCGTCCCGGACCTGCGGGAGCTGTGCGGTGTCGGCCCGGACACCCCGATCGCGGTGTACAGCGGTGGCCCGTCCGTGCAGCGCGGCCTGATCATCATGATCGAGACGCTGCCGCGGCTGCCCGAGCTGCACGTCGCCCTGATCGTCCCGAACCCCGGGGCCGGCGTCGTGCGGGAGCTGCTCGACCGCGCCGGCGAGCTCGGCGTCCGCGACCGGGTGCACGCGCTGCCGTACGTCCCGTTCGACCAGGTCGTCCCGTTCCTGTCGGCGGCCGACCTCGGCGTCATCCCGATCCACCACTGGCCGAACCACGAGATCGCGCTGATCACGAAGTTCTTCGAGTACTCGCACGCGCGGCTGCCGATCGTCGTCAGCAGCGTCAAGGCGATGAGCGAGACGGTCCGGGCCAGCGGGCAGGGCGAGGTGTTCCGCACCGAGGACGAGGACGACTACGTGCGCGCCGTCGAGGCCGTGCTGAGCGACCCGAAGCGGTACCGCGCCGTGTACGAAGAGCGGCCTGACCTGCTGCAAGCGTGGACCTGGGAGGCGCAGGCCGATGTCCTGGACGGCGTCTACGCGGAGCTGCTGCCCTCCGCCGCGAAGCCGGCCGCGAAGCAGCCCGCCGAGAAGGCCTAGGTCATGAAGAGCGAAGCCGACGACAGGGACGTGGCGGTCCTCACGCCCTGGTATCCCGTCCCGCACCACAAGTACTCGGGCGCCTTCGTCCAGGCGATGGTGGAGGCGACCGCGCCGGGCTGCGGCGCGGTCACCCTGTACCACACCGACGGCTGGAGGCTGAAGGCGCCGGAGGACGACGTCGCGGCGGAGGAGGCGCACCAGCGCCTCCTGCCGGACGCGCTCCGCCCCGCCCCGACGGCCGGGGGCGCCTCGCTGCTGCGCGTCCCGATCCTGATGCGGGGACGCACCTTCGGGTCGCAGGCCGTCGAGCACGCGCGAGGGCTCGGCTGGGCGCTGGGCGGCGAGCCGATCCCGGCGAAGGTGGTGCACGCCCACGTCGGGCTGCGGGGCGGCTGGACGGCACTGGAGAACGCCCGCCCGGACGCGCGGGTGTTCGTCACCGAGCACGCCTCCTACCTGCACCAGGTCCTCGAACAGCCGGACTCGCGGGACCTGTACGAGCGGGTCCTGGACCGCTGCACGGGCCTGTTCGCGGTGACGGACGCCCTGCGCGAGCAGTTGGTGGAGGCCTTCCCGGCATTCGCGCACAAGATCGACGTGATCTCCAACCCGATCTCGTTCGAGCTGACCCGGGACGAGCCGGTCACCGCGCTGCGCCGCTGGCTGTACGTGGGCAGCTTCATCGAGCGCAAGGGCGTCGGCTGGGTCCTGGAGGCGTTCGCCAAGTGCCGCGCCGAGGACCCCGCGCTGACGCTGACGATGATCGGCGACGGCAAGCTGGCCGAACAGCTCGAACAGCGCGCCGCCGAGCTCCAGGTCGAGGACGCGGTGACGTTCCTGCCCCCGGTGACCCCGGACGAGTGCACCCGGCTCATGCGCGAGCACGACCTCCTCGTGCACGCGGCCCGCTGGGAGACGTTCGGTGTGTCGATCATCGAGGCGGTGGCGGCGGGCATGCCGGTGCTCGTCACCCGCTGCGGCGGCCCCGAGCGCACGCTGGCGGGCATCGAGGACGCGGCCGGGCAGATGATCGACGTCACCGAGGACGCGGACTCGATCATCGACGGCTACCGCAGGCTGCGCGACCGGTTCCCCCGCGATCTCGACCTGGCCGAGGCCAGGCGGGTGCTGGAGGAGCGGTTCGGCTACGGCGCGGTGGCGAAGGCGCACCACCGGCATTGGTTCCCGGAGACGGATGCGAACGGAGAAGGGGATACGTGAACGTCCTTTTTCTCGCCCTCGGCGGCTCCCGCCGCAATGTGATCGTCGCCGAGGCCGAAGAAGTCATCGCCGCGGGCGGAGCGGTGACCGTGCTCGTCGGCAAGCCCGCCAAGTGGCGCAACGACCGGCTTCCCGAGGGCGCCGACATGATGGAGCAGCGCCGGCTCGTGCGCGGCTACCGGCCCGCCGCGGCACGGCTGCTGGTGGACCGGATCCCGCTGTTCCTGATGCGCTTCTTCCTGCGCGGTCCGCTGCGCGGATTCGGGGCCCGGCTGCAGTCCTTCTACCGGCGGCGCATCGCCCGTCCGATCCACCACAGGCTCCTCGGTCTCTACCAGCGGAACCCCGCCAAGGCCCGGAGCGCCGTCCATCGTGATCTCTTGGGCAGGCGGTCGATCGACCTCGTCGTCGTCGGCGACGCGGAGTCGATGGTCGCCGCGTCCGAGCTGCGGGACGTCGTCGTGGGCGCGGGGGCCCGGCTCGCCTACACCGCCGCGCAGGAACGGCCTCCGGCCGGTCAAGTCAGGGGATGAAAGCCATGGCCGAACGCCGTCCCAGGCTGCTGTACCTAGCCTTCTACTACCCGCCGTCCCGGGCCAGTGGCGTCTACCGGCCCCGGGCGACGGCCAACCTCCTGGCGGAACAGGGCTGGGACGTCACGGTCTTCGCCGCGCCGCTGACGTTCCTGCGCGACGCCATCGGCTCGTTCGACGAGAAGCTGCTGGACTCGGTCGACCCGAGGATCACGGTGGAGCGGCCGTACCTGAACCAGTTCGTGTGGCAGAAGAACGTGCACGAATTCAGCAGGTTCCGCGGGACGTTCCCCTTTCTCTCCCGGTCGGTGTACGACTGGGGGCAGAAGCACGTCTTCCCGGAGAACTACGCGTCGTGGGCCTGGGCGAGCGTCCGCCGCGCGCTGCGCATGCACGCGCGCAAGAAGTTCGACGTCGTGCTGGCGACGGGAAATCCGTTCGCCTCGTTCGCCGCGGCCTGGATGTTCAACAAACTGACGCGCACCCCCTACATTCTCGACAACCGCGATGCGTGGACCCTCGACCTCTTCACCGAGGAACCCGCTTTCGAGAAAGGGCATCCCGCCTACCGCTGGGAGAAGCGGGTGCTGAAGTCGGCGGCCAATGTCGTCTTCGTCAATGACGCGCTGCGGTCCTGGCACGCCGAACGTTATCCGCGCGTGGCGGACCGGATGATGGTCGTCCCGAACGGCTGGGACTCCGACACCCTCCCGGGCACGATCGAGCCGCCCGCGAAGGTCCACGACGACGGGGAGGAGCGCCGCCCCCGTTTCTCCTACGTCGGCACGCTCACCGGCAAGCAGCCCATCGAGCCGTTGATCGAGGGGTTCGACCGCGCGCGCGAGCATCCCGACATGGCCGGTGCCGGGCTCGACCTGCACGGATACCTGGGGTTCTTCAAGGGGGCCGATACCAAGCTCCTCAAGCGGATCGCGAGCGCGCTCGATCCGGACGCCGAAGAGGGGCCGGATCTCCCATCAGGGGTGCGGTACTGCGGGCCGGTGTCCAAGACGGAGCTGGGCGAGGTCTACCGGAACTCCGACGTCCTCGTGTTCCTCGCGGGCGGCGCGCGCTACGTCACCTCGGGGAAGATCTTCGAGTACATGGCGGCGGGACGTCCCATCGTGTCGGTGCACGCGCCCGGGTCGGCGGCCGAGGAGGTCCTGCGGGACTACCCGCTGTGGTTCAACCCGGGCGGGCTCGACCCGGAGGCCATCGCCGGCTCGATGGTCGCGGCCGCGAAGGCCGCCGCCGGGCTCGACCGGCCGCAGATCGACGAGGCGTCCGCCTACGCGGCGCGCTTCGAACGGACCGTTTCGCTGGAGCCGCTGGTCCAGCGGCTCAACGAGCTGGCCGCCCGCAAGGGCGCCGTCGCCGGATGACCGGGCAGGGAGGCGTTGACGTGAGCGGTGGGCCGTCCCCGCGGGTGCTGATCCTGGTCCTGGATCCGAAGAGCCACAAGCGCAACTACAAGAGGGTCGCCGGGCTGACCTCCTACTTCCTGGACGAGGAGGGCGCGCAGGTCGACGTGCTGACCGCCGAGCCGCGCGGCTGGGGCAGGCTCGACGAGCGGGCGCGGCTGCACCACCTCCACGCGGCCGAGGCCAGGCATCCGCTGCCGTGGCTGGAACGCATGGTCGTGACCAGGCTGCCCCGGTTCGCCGTGCGGCCGCTGAAGCGGCTCGGCCGTCCCGGCGACGTCCTCGGCCGCGTGCAGGGCCGGCTCTCCAGCGCCGTCCACCGGCGGCTCTTCCTGCCGTTCTACCGGCACGTCCGGCCGCTGCTGCTGGCCCGCATCGCGCGGCGGCGCATCCGGCGCGAGATCGACATGGGCGAGGTCCGCCGCATCATCGTGATGGACGTGGTGTCGGTGCCGTGCGCCTGGCGGCTGGCCCGCAAGAACCCGGACCTCACCGTGACGACGCGGCAGGTGCGGACCCTCGACCCCGACGGGGGCTGACCGCTCAGCCCGCGCGTTCGGCGAGGACGGCCGCGACGGTCTCGGCCGCGCGGCCGTCGCCGTACGGGACACCGCGCGGCGCGTCCGGTGCGGGACGCGTGGCGGTCGCCGCCCACCTGGCGGCGCCGAGCGCGCCGGGGTCGGGGACCAGCTCGTTCCAGCCGCCGGCGAGGGTCTCCGGCCACTCCGTCTCGGTCCGCAGCGTCGTGCACGGGCGTTCGAGCAGGAAGGCCTCCTTCTGGAGCCCTCCGGAGTCGGTGATCACGCCCTGCGAGCCGAGCACGGCCGCGACCATGCCCGCATACGGCAGGGGACGTCCCGGACGCACCGCGCCGCGCTCCAGCTTGATGCCGTGCGTCTCGGCGCGCGCGACCAGGCGCGGGTGGGCGAGCAGCGCGACCGGCACCGGGAGGTCGGCGAGCGAGTCGATGAGCGAGCCGAGCCGGGCCGGGTCGTCGGTGTTCTCCGCCCGGTGCACCGTCGCCACCAGGTAGGGCTGCTCGGGGTCGATCCCGTCCGGCAGGCCGGGGACGTCGCCGGGAGCGGCGAGGACCGAGTCGCGGACGCGGAGGCACACGTCCACCATCACGTCGCCCGTGCGGACGCTGCGTTCCGCGAGCCCCTCGTCGGCGAGGTGCCGCATCGCCTCGTCGGTCGGGGCGAGCAGCAGGTCGGCGGCGTGGTCGGTGAGGACGCGGTTGTGCTCCTCAGGCATGCGCCGGTTGAAGGAGCGGAGCCCCGCCTCCAGGTGCGCGACGGGGAGGTGCAGCTTCACCGCCGACACCGCCCCGGCCAGCGTCGAGTTCGTGTCCCCGTAGACGAGCACCCAGTCGGGGCGCTCGCTCTCCAGGATCGGGTCCAGGGCCGCCATGACGGCACCCGTCTGGACGCCGTGGCTGCCCGACCCGACGCCGAGGTGCACGTCCGGGTCGGGGATGCCGAGGCCGGAGAAGAACACGTCCGACAGGTCGGCGTCGTAGTGCTGGCCCGTGTGCACGATGACGTGCCGGTGGCCGGCCGGCGCGAGGGCGGCGGCGATCGGGGCGAGCTTCACCAGCTGCGGCCGCGCGCCGACGATGCTGAGGACCTTGACGCTCATGCTTCCTTCTCGATGAGGACCGTGGAACCGTCCGCGGCGGGCGTCTCGGCGTAGCGCTCGCCGGTCCGCGGGCACTCCCACGTGCCGTCCGGCCCCTCGGCCAGCCGCGCGCCGGCCTTGCCGACCCACCCGATGCGGCGGGCGGGGACGCCCGCGACCAGCCCGAAGTCGGGGACGTCGCGGGTCACGACCGCGCCCGCGGCGACCATCGCCCAGCGGCCGATCCGCACCGGGGCGACGCACACGCTGCGGGCGCCGAGCGACGCGCCCTCGGCGACGTGCACGCCGACCGCCTCCCAGTCGGAGGCGCGCTTCAGCTTGCCGTCCGGGTCCACCGAGCGGGGCTCCCGGTCGTTGGTGAGGACGACGGCCGGGCCGACGAACACGCCGTCCTCCAGGACGGCCGGCTCGTAGACGAGCGCGTGGTTCTGCAGCTTGACGTTGTCGCCGATCCGCACGCCCGACCCGACGTAGGCGCCGCGCCCCACGATGCAGCCGGCGCCCAGCCGGGCGTCCTCACGGATCTGCGCGAGATCCCACACCGTGGTGCCGTCGCCGAGTTCGGCGCTCGGGTCGACCTGAGCGCTCGGCAGGATCCGGTGACTCATGTGTTGTCGCCTTCTACGGTCGGGAGGGCGGGTGCGGGATCAACTTTAGGCGGGCTCTGGGGTCGCTGTGACCGGTGGGCGGGCGGCGTACATCGTTGCGCGGGGGCCCGCTTGCGCTAGTGCGTCTACGGCGGTGGCGAAGCGGGTCATCGCGTCCGGGTGCTCGGGGCCGAGGAGGTAGTCGCGCAGCGTGCGGCGCTCCCCGGCCAGCGGGTCCTGGCCGGGCGTCGCGGCGACGGCGAGGATGTCGGGCAGCTCGGCGCAGGCCGGGCCCAGCAGGTAGGCCGCCGACGCGGACGGGAACTCCGCCCGGAAGAGCGACTCGTCCATCCCGTCCGGGTCGGTGACGACGTACGGCTTGAGGCTCGGGATGTAGTCGGAGATCACGCTGGAGATGTCGGTGATCAGCAGGTCGGACCGGTTGAAGCACTCGTAGAGGGAGGCGTCCGCGCCGGTCACGACCTGGTGGCCGCCGGCGCCGTTCCGGTTCGCCTGCTCGATCATCTTGATGAGCCGCTCGTGCACGGCAGCCGCCTTCGCGAGCCGCCGGCCGGTGTAGGGGTGCGGCCGGTAGATGACGCGCAGCCGCGGCCCCTGCTCCAGCAGGATGCGGACGATCCGCGCGCCCATGCCGAGCAGCGAGCTGTAGCCGTGCTCGTTGTCCCAGCCCTCCCACGTGGGGGCGTACAGGACGGTCGGCACCGGGCCGCCGGACGGCTCGGTGGTGATCTCCCCGAGCTGCGGGCGGCCGACCTCGACGATGGCCTCGTCGCGGACCCCGGCGTCGGAGTTGTGGTACCGGTCGCGGCCGGCGGGACCGGCCACCCAGACCTCGTCGAAGACCTTGCTGACCGGGTTGGAGCTCGGCCCCTTGTCGCTGTCGCCGTGCCCGACGAACACGTGCTTGATGTGCTCCTCGCGCAGCAGGTGCAGGTTCTTGCCGGTGTTGCCGGGGTAGAGCGCGACCTTCACCGTCGACAGGTCGAAGTTCATCATGTCCTCGGCCTTGCTGATGCACAGCACCGGCAGCCGCGTGGGGGCGAGCGCCCCGACGACCTCCGCCGTGCGGACGAGGACCATCGCCTTGCGCTCCAGCCGCTCCAGGGTGTCCAGCCACATGTTGGCCTGGTAGACGGTCGTGGCGGGGCCGGTGAAGTAGAGGACGACCTCGGGCTTGTACTTGGTGACGCGGCGCTGCACGTCGCGGCCCACCCGGCCGGCGTGGCGCAGGGCGCGCAGCCGCCGCAGCCGCAGGAGCTGGCCGGTGCCGGTGGCGACGGCGATGGCCGCGGAGGCCACGAGCCCGGCGACCAGCAGTTCGGGGACGCCGGCCAGCAGCCCGGCGGTGCCGAGCGCGACGGTGAGGACGTCGGCGTGCCCGTCGAGCACGGCGGTCAGCCGGGTCTGCCAGGCCGGGACGGGACCGGGGAAGGACGGCTCGCCCTGCCCGAGGTTGCGGGTGACGTACGGGAGCCGGTTGACGCGGCCGAGGGCGATCGAGCCCGCGAGCGTCCCGATCCGCAGCCAGTCGAAGACGAAGAACCCGGCGACGGCCGTCACGATCATCCCGAGGCCGACGTCGCCGTCCTCGACGAGCAGCAGCACGAAGGCGGCCTGCCGGGCCAGTGTCCGGGCGCCCTCGCCCATGCCGCCCCAGCGCAGCGGCCTGGCGGCGTCCGGGAGCAGCCGCTTGACGGCCTGCTCGGCGAGGTGGCAGAGGACGGCGGCGCCGAGGAACCAGCCGGGCGACCCGGTGAGGGCCGCCGCGAGCAGCAGGGCCAGCGTGGCGGGCAGGAGCAGAACTGATGTATACCGCAAGCGAGTCGAGTACCGAGTGACGAGACGCCGCACGGCACACCTCCGTCTGGTCAGCGCGGCCCTGGGGGGCGGCGAAGGGGAGAGTAGGGACTACGCCCGCCGGGCCGAGCGGGCGTGTGCGGGGGGAGGGGAGTTCAGCCGGTGCGGCCGGCGAGGGGGTCCTCGCGGCGCACGTCGATGACCTGGCCGGTCAGGTCGGAGAGCAGCACGTTCAGGGACGTCCGGGCGACCTGGTCGGCGCTGAGCAGCGTGTGCGGCGGCTCCTGCCCGAACGCGGCGGTGCGCATGGGGGTGCTCGTCCGCTCCGGGTTGATGCAGTTGATCCGCACCTTGTCGCCGGACCACTCGTCCGCCAGCGCCTGGGTGAGGTTGACCGTGGCCGCCTTCGCCGACGAGTACAGGCTGTAGTCGGCGCGGCCGCGGGTGTACGAGCTGGAGGTGTAGAGCAGCAGCTGGCCGCCGGTCTTGGCGAGGTAGGGGAACGCCGCGCGCGCGATGTGGATCGGCGCGAGGTAGTTGACCCGCAGCGCCTCCTCGATCGCCTCGGGCTCGATCGTGTCGAGCCGGCCGATCCGCAGGATGCCCGCCGTGTTGACGACGAAGTCGACGCGGCCGGTCGCCGAGTAGGCCTGGGCGAGCGCGGCGGCGACGTCGTCGGGCCGCTCGGCGTGGGTGCGGGTGGCGCCGCGGCTGTAGCCGAAGACGCGGGCGCCGAACCGCTGGGCGAGCTCGGCGATCGCGGCGCCGATGCCCTGGCTGGCGCCGAACACGACCACGGTCTTGCCGGTGAGGGCCGCGGCGTACTGGTCCTCGGTGAGGTCGGGGGCGTCGGACGAGGCGAGCTGGAACAGCTTGTCCGCGACGAACATGTCGACCGGCTCGGTGACCTTCATGTTGTGCTCGTCGCCGGGGACGACGTAGATCGGGGTGCCGGGCAGGTACTTCAGCACGACCGAGCAGTCGTCGGTGGCCTCGAAGTTCTGGTCCTGCCACGCGTTCTCGTAGGCGGCGCGGATGGTGGCGAGCCGGAAGCCCTGCGGGGTCTGCCCGCGCCGCAGGTTCGCCCGGCGCGGCACGTCGACGATGACGTCGTCGTCGACCTGGATGATCGTGTCCGCGGACGGGATGGCGACGTCCACGGCCTTGTGCTCGCGCAGTGCGGCGACGCAGTCGCCGATGATGCGCTGGGAGAGCAGCGGGCGCACCGCGTCGTGGAACAGGACGCTGGTGGTCTCGGCGGGGTGGTCGGCGAGGGCGTCGAGCGCCAACTGCGTTGTCGCGTTCCGGGACGTCCCGCCGGGAAGTACGGCCTTGACCTTGGTGCAGCCGGCCTTCTTCACGCAGTCGGCCGCGTCCTGGAGGAAACCGGGGTTCATCAGGACGAGGATCTCGTCGACGTCCGATGCCTCTTCGAACACGCACAGCGTGTGCTCCAGGATCGCCTTTCCGGCGATCTTAAGGAGCTGCTTGGGCGTGCTCAGGCCCATCCGCTGACCGCTGCCACCCGCAAGGATGACGGCGACGATTCGGTGTTCGCCCTGCGGCGCCATGACCAATGCGACCGTCCTTCGCTTTTATGGCAGCGCGGCAAGCACTGCCGAACGATGTGCAGTCACCGATGGAGATCCCGAAGGGCGCGCGGTGAGTGCGCGGCGTTCGCAGGGCTTGAGGATCAACTCGGGGAAACTGGTGCCTAACTGTACCCGGTCTGTAGGATTTTGTGGCGAATTCAGATACCTTGCAGTTTCCCGTGATCTTGGCGTGACAATGGCAGCGGATCGCCACCGTTCGGTCACTTTCCGCTGAACAATGCCCGCATATCGGGCTCGACCGCCCAGCGGGTCACGCGGCGCACCGGGGCGGTGCAGAGCAGCGTGACCACGACGAAGCCCGCGAGCACCATCGACAGGACGCCCGGGATCGTGTCGAACCAGCCGAACGCGTGCCAGCCCTCGAACGTGAACAGCCGCATCAGGAACCCGTGCAGCAGGTAGCCGTAGAGGGTCGCGGTGCCGAGCTCGCTGTACCAGGTCCGGCGGGACGGGACGACGGCGAGGAACGCGAGGAGCAGCACGATCGCGGTGCCCAGCAGCGCCATCCGCATCAGCGTGCCGGTCAGCTCGTCCACACCGAGGTCGGCGTTCGAGGCGTCCCAGTTCAGCCAGCGCGCGTTCATGTGGTCGTGGGTGAGGAAGGACAGGCCGAACCCGGCGGCCAGGACCGCGGCGCCCGCGATCCGCACGGCCGGCCGCCGGACGATCTGGATCACCTCCGGCGACAGCGTGAGCCCGAGGACGTAGAAGGGCAGCAGCCCCAGGATCCGGTAGATGTCCAGCGTGCTGCCGACGTCGGTCATGTACATCAGGAGGCAGACGAGCACGGCCGTCGCGAGCGGGTACTTGAGCCGCCGCAGCACCGGGGTGAGCAGCCGCCACACGAACAGCGCCAGCAGGAACCAGGTCAGGTAGTACGGGTCCAGCACGTCGAACTGGAACCTGCGGTCGTCGACGCCCCAGGCGAACAGGCTGTAGGCGCACTGGAAGATCAGGTAGGGGACCAGGGTCGAGCCGGCCAGCCGGGCGACCTTGTCGTCGCTGAGCTGGAACCGCTTGGACAGGTAGCCGCTGACCATGACGAACAGCGGCATGTGGAACATGTAGATGAAGTTCCAGACCGTCGCGGCGAACGGGACGTCCCGCAGCCCCGACAGGCCGTGCCCGGCCGCGACCAGCAGGATCGCCAGGTACTTGGCGTTGTCCAGATGCGGGTCGCGGGGCTTGCGGGCCGGGGCGCCCGGAGCCGCGCCGGCCGATGCGGGCCCGCCCGAAGCCGTGCCGCCCGAAGCCGTGCCGCCCTGACTCGGCCCGGTCTGCTGGGGCCGTGCCTGCACGGGGCGGACGGTGGAGGGTTCCGCCGTCGCCTCGGCCACGACGGACGTCTCGGGTGTCTGTGTCATGGAGGGAACCCTGATCCTGAGAGGGGCTCCCGGAGCATATCGGACCAACCCCTCCATATCGGCCGGGAAACGTTTGAGGGGAGTCCTGCGCGCAAGATCTACGTTGTACCCGTAAGGGCGTGGCGGCGGGGGCCGGGGACACCCGGACGGACG
>NZ_SMKY01000198.1 GCF_004349235.1 Actinomadura darangshiensis
TCCCCGGCCTGCGCCGCGAGCTCCCCCGCCACCACTCCCTGTACGAGACCCTGGCGACGGCCTACGACGTCCACCTGACCGAAGCCGAGGAGACGATCGAGACCGTCCTGGCCACGCCCCACGACGCCCAGCTCCTGGGCGTGGACGTGGGCCTCCCGATGCTCCTGCTCTCCCGCCACGCCTTCGACACGACAGGCCAGCCGGTCGAGTGGGCCCAGTCCTTGTACCGAGGCGACCGCTACAAGTTCATCACCCGCCTCAGCCGCTGACCCCCTGGCCCGGCTGCGAGATTTTCGACCACAAGTTCGAACGACCCGACTACTCTGGGTGCAAGCCTTCTCTACGATGACGGGGAGCAGATCGTGAGGGAGGAGTCACACGGAGTGAAAGTCTTGTCAGACGAAGAAGTCGCGCTATTGCCCGACACGCCCTACAACCTGTGGGTGCGCGGTGACCTCGATGACTACGTCGACGCCCCCGAAGGATCCCGAGTCGAGGTCATCGGAGGAAAAGTCGTCGTGTCCCCACCGCCGGGGCTTCCCCATAACAGCATCGCCGGCGACATCAACTACGCACTGGTCCGCGCGCACGTGCTGCAGCCCGGCTTCATCTGGAGGACCGATAACGGGACGGGGATGTCGCTCGTCGGTGTCGGCGATGGGTACGTCCCGGACCTGATGGCCATCGACCAGGACGTGTATCTGGCCGCGCGGCGGTCCGGTGTGCGGATGTTGGTCCCCGACCAGGTCGAAATGGTCGTGGAGGTCACCTCGTACAGCAACGCGAAGAACGACCGGGAGCCCACCGGGGAGCGACGCGGCAAGAACAAGTGGAACGGCTACGCGCGGGCCGAGATCCCCTATTACCTGCTGGTCGACCGCTCCCCGAAGGTCGCGAAGTCCATCCTGTACACCATCCCCGACCAGGCCCTCGGCGCTTACCTGCACCAGGAGGCCTGGGAGTTCGGCGAGACGATCCATCTCCCCGACCCGTTCGACATCGAGATCGACACAGCCGAGTGGAAGCCCTGGGACGACTGAGCATGACCTAAAGGGTCTGGGAGAGGGCCTTGATGGGCATCTGGAGGTCGGTGAGGAGTTCGAGGTCCTGCCGGGCGGGGCGGCCCAGGGTGGTCAGGTAGTTGCCGACGATGATGGCGTTGATGCCGCCGAGCATGCCGTCGCGGGTGCCGAGGTCGCCGAGGGTGAGTTCGCGGCCGCCGGCGTAGCGGAGGATGGTGCGGGGCAGGGCGAGGCGGAACGCGGCGATCGTCTTCAGGGCCTCGGTGCCCTCGACCAGCGGGAGGTCGGAGAACGGGGTGCCGGGGCGGGGGGCGAGGAAGTTCAGCGGGACCTCGTCGGGGTCGAGGTCGGCGAGCTGCGCGGCCAGTTCGGCGCGCTGCTCGATGGACTCGCCCATCCCGACGATGCCGCCGCAGCACACCTCCATCCCGGCGTCCTTCACCATGCGGAGGGTGTCCCGGCGCTCCTCCCACGAGTGGGTGGTGACCACGTTCGGGAAGTGGGAGCGGGCCGTCTCCAGGTTGTGGTTGTAGCGGTGCACGCCCATCGCGGCCAGCTCGTCCACCTGCTCCTGGGTGAGCATGCCGAGCGAGCACGCGATGTTGATCTCGACGGCGTCGTTGATGGCCTTGACGCCCTCGCGGACCTGCGACATCAGGCGCTCGTCCGGGCCGCGGACGGCGGCGACGATGCAGAACTCGGTCGCGCCGGTCCGCGCGGTCTCCTTCGCCGCCTCGACCAGCTCCGGGATGTTCAGCCACACCGACCGGACGGGCGACTCGAACTTGCCGGACTGCGAGCAGAAGTGGCAGTCCTCGGGGCAGCCGCCGGTCTTCAGCGACACGATCCCCTCCACCTCGACCTCCGGCCCGCACCAGCGCATCCGGACGTCGTGGGCGAGCGCGAGCAGGTCCTCCAGCCGGTCGTCCGGCAGGGTCAGGACGTCCAGGACCTGCTTCTCGGACAGGCCCTTGCCCTTGTCGAGTACCTGGCGGCGGGCGGTGTCGAGGATCACGTGTTCTCCTTGTCGAGGCCGAATCTGTCGCGGAAGGCGGCGGCGTCGAAACCGCCGCCGAAGGAGGGGGCCAGGCCGCGGTGGGCGGCCAGGAGGAACTCGACCGGGTCCAGGGCGCCCGCCCCCGCGGGCAGCGCGCCGGACAGCGGGCGGGCCGCGATCGTCTCCAGGTCGCGGATGTTGCTGCGCATGGCGAGGTCCGGGTCGTCCGGCCACTCCCCGATCACCACGCCGGCGAGCTGCACGCCGCGGTGCGCCATCGCCTCCAGGGTGAGCGCGGTGTGGTTGAGCGTGCCCAGGCCGGGACGGGCCACGACCACGACGGCGGCGCCCAGCCACCGGGCCAGGTCCGCGATCGTGCTGCCCTCCTCGTCGAAGCGGACGAGGAGGCCGCCCGCGCCTTCCACGAGCACGAGCCGCCGGACGTCCGCCAAGTCCCGGACGCCCTGCGCGACGTCCGCCATCCGGACGGGCGGGATCCCGGCGCGGCGCGCGGCGGCGGCCGGGGACAGCGGGTCGGGGAACCGCGCGAACTCGTGCACGTCGTCCATCCCGGCGAGCCGGCGCACCTCGTCGAGGTCGCCCGGCTCCCCGCCGCCGACGCCCGTCTGGCCGGGCTTGACGACGGCGACCGACGCGCCGCGCGCGGCGGCGACCGCCGCCAGCGCCGCCGTGACGATGGTCTTCCCGACACCCGTGCAGGTGCCGGTCACAACGAGCACACTCACAAGGCGGCACACTAGCGCGGGCCTGCGGTGCGGTCGGCGGCCGGACCCCACAGTCTTCGGCGGGGTGATTTTGTCGGCGGCGGAACCCTTCCGGGCGCCGGCGCGTCGAAGCGTCATGGCCGGTTCGTATGAACGTTCCCGCTGGGTGCCGGCACTCGCCTGCGCGGCCTTGACGGCCTGCGCGGCCCTCACCGCCTGCGGCGACGAGTCCGGCACCGCCGGACCCTCGCCGTCGTCCCCCGCACCCGCCCCGACCTCGTCCCCCGCCAAGGACACGCCCGCGCAGGAGCAGCTCGTCCTGCGCCTGCGCAAAACCGGAGGCTTCGCGGGCCTTGGCGGCCCCAGAAGCGTCCCGGAATTCTCCCTCTACTCCACCGGACGCGCGGTCGCCGCGTCCCCGAGCGCTCAGGGCAAGCTGACCGAGTACCGCCTGAAGCCGGACGCGCTGCAGCGTCTCCTGGGCGAGGCCCGCACCGCCGGCCTCGGCCGCTCGCACACGGTCGGCTCCGACCGGATCGCGGACGCGATCATCACCGTGGTCACCATGGGCGACGCGACGACGCGCATCATCCAGCCCGAGTCGCAGGCGGGCCCGGAGGCGCGGTTCCTCAAGAAGCTGGACCCCGCCGCCTGGCCCGCATCCGACCTGGCGGCCAAGCCCAAGCCCTTCACGCCGGCGAAGACGGCCGTCCTCGCCGGCCCCACCACGGGAAGCGACACCGTCAAGAAGTGGCCGCTCGAGCCGCTCGGCAAGGGCACCCAGGTCGCCGGGGCCACCTGCACGCTGGCCCCGTCCAAGAAGGTCCCCGCCACAGACCGCGGCACCGCCTGGCGCAGCGAAGCCAAGACCTACTCCATCCGCCTCCGCCCCCTCCTCCCCGGTGAGTCCACCTGCCACGACATCGCCTGACCAGGTGTCACAACAGGGCCGCCGGTTCGTCGCCGATGGGGGCGGATAGCCTGGTTCGGCACGGCCTGCCGGTCGTGGGCGACGACGGATCCTGGGGCCTGGAGAAACACCCGATGCGCATGCTGTACGGCCACGACGTGGCCGCCGAGCCCGGCAAGGCCACCGGTGGCTGAGCCGGTCATCGTCCGGGACGCCCGGGCGGACGAGTACGAGGCCGTCGGGGAGCTGACCGTCGAGGTCTATGTGCACGGCGGGCTGGTGAATCCGGCGTCGTCGTACGTCCCCACGCTGCGGAACGCCGCCGACCGGGCCGCCAAGGCGGAGTTGCTCGTCGCCGAGGTCGCGGGCGAGGTCGTCGGCGCCGTCGCGTACTGCCCGCCCGGCAGTCCCTACGCCGAGCTGGCCGGGCCGGACGAGGCCGAATTCCGCATGCTCGCCGTGACCGAGAGAGCGCGCGGGAAGGGGGTGGGACGGGCCATGGTGCGGGCCTGCGTCGAGCGGGCGCGCGCGTCGGGGCTCAGCGGGCTGCGGCTTTCGACGCAGCGCAACATGAGCAGTGCGCACCGCCTGTACGAGCGGGCGGGGTTCGTCCGTACGCCCGACCTCGACTGGGCGCCGGTGCCCGGTGTTGATCTGCTGACTTACGTCCTGTCGGTCTAGGACGCGTTCTCCAGGGCGCCGTGCTGGGAGCAGCGGGCCGTCCAGCCGAGGGGCGTGACCTGGACGATCATGCGGCGGCGGCAGATGGCGCAGTAGCGGGGCGGTTCCATCGCGCGGGCGGCGCGGCAGGGCGCGTGGTCGCCCTCGGCGGCGGTCTCGCCGCAGCGGTCGCAGTACACGGCCCTACCCTACGGCGGCGCGCATGCGTGCGACGAGGCCGGTGTCGTAGGCTCCGTCCGCGAACTCGGGGCGGTCGAGCAGTTCCCGCAGGAACGGCAGGTTCGTCGGCGGTCCCTCGACGCGGAACGCGTCGAGGGCGGCGCGGGCGCGGGCCAGCGCGTGGGCGCGGTCGTCGCCGTGCACGCACAGCTTGGCGAGAAGCGGGTCGTAGTGGGTGGTGACGGTGTTGCCCTCGGCGTATCCGGCGTCGATGCGGATGCCGTCGCCGACGGGCTCCTCCCACACCGTGATCTCGCCGGTGCTCGGCAGGAACCGCAGCGGGTCCTCCGCGTGGACGCGGAACTCGATCGCGTGGCCGCGCGGTGCCGCGCCCGTGGCGGAGACGGGCTCGTCGGCGGCGATGCGGAACTGCTGCTCGACGAGGTCGACGCCGGACACCATCTCGGTGACGGGGTGCTCGACGGTGAGGCGGGTGCTCATCTCCAGGAAGGAGAAGTCCTGCGTGGCGGGGTCGAGCAGGAACTCGACGGTGCCCGCGCCGCGGTAGCCGACGGCCTCGCCCGCGCGGACGGCGGCGGCCAGCATGCGGTCGCGCACCTCCGGGGTGATGCCGGGCGACGGCGCCTCCCCGACGATCTTCTGGTGGCGGCGCTGGACGGAGCAGTCGCGGTCGCCGACCGCGACGACGGTGCCGTCGGCGAGGCCGAGGATCTGCACCTCGACGTGCCGGGCGCCGGCCACGTGGCGCTCCAGCAGGATGTCGCCCTCCCCGGCGGCGCGGCGGGCCGTCTCGAACGCGCCGCTGAGCGAGCCGGCGTCGCGGGCGGCGGCCAGGCCGAGGCCGCCGGCGCCCGCGGCGGGCTTCAGCATGACGGGGTAGCCGATGCGCTCGGCCTCCTCGGCGGCCGTCGCGGCGTCCGGGACGGGCTCCCACACGCCGGGCGCGACGGGGACGCCCGCCTCCTTCATCAGGTTCCGGGCGTTGATCTTGTCGCCCATCCGGGCGATGGCGAGCGGCGGCGGGCCGACCCAGGCGAGGCCGCGGCCCGCGACCTGCCGGGCGAACGCGGCGTTCTCGGCGAGGAACCCGTAGCCGGGGTGGACGGCCTGCGCGTTCGTGCGGTGCGCCGCCTCCACGATCGCGGCGGCGTTCAGGTAGCCGCGGGCCGGGTCGGCGGGCCCGATCAGGACGGCCTCGTCCGCCTCGGCGACGAACGGCAGCCCGTCGTCGGCCGCCGAGTACACGGCGATGGCCTTGAGCCCCATCGCGCGGGCGGTGTGCAGGATCCGCCCGGCGACCTCGCCGCGGTCGGCCACGAGCACGGACTCGAACACCAGCGAACACTCCCCGGGGCTGGACAGAACCCGCCCAGCCTAGCGGGGCCCTCTGGTCAGGCGAGGGTGAAGAGGCCGGCTTCCATTACCGCCTTGCCGAAGGGGCGGGCCAGCTCGGCCAGGCGGTCGCAGTCCTTCTCGCCCAGGGCGGCGTAGGGCGGGAGGGCCAGTTCGTCGGTGCGGTCCTCCATGCTCTGGCGGAACGCCACGCCTTCGGGGGTGAGGGCGTCGCCGTCGAGCAGGCCGCGGACGCGGAGGCGCTCGGCGGTCGCCTCCCACTGCTCGGCGGGCCAGGCCCGGGTCGCGGTGAGGAAGTCCTTGGGCATGCTGCCGGTGGCGGCGTGCAGGACGAGGGCCTCGACCGGTGCGACGCCCTCGGCGGTGAGGACGGCGATATGCCCGTCGCCGCGGAACTCGCGGAGGAGGGTCTGGGCCCACCAGAGCTGGAGGATCGGCTCGTCCGGCCAGGCCAGGGCAGCGTGCGCCGCGTAGAGGGGGCGCCCCTGGGCGTGGTCGCCGGCGGCCTCGGCGGCGCGGCGGGCCAGGGCGACGATCTCCTCCAGGTCCGGGAGCCGGTCGATGCCGGCGCGGCGGAGCGCGGCGCCGGCGGCGTCCGTCCGGGCGGCGAGCACCTGCTCCGGGGTCGTCTTCTCCCAGGCCGCGGGGATGGCGCGGCGGACGACGTCGGGGTTGAAGTTGTAGAACGTCGCGATGACGAGCTCGGCGGACGCGCGCCCGAAGGCCGCCGCGCGGGAGGCGAAGTAGGCGGCCCGCGCGTCCAGGCCGAGGGCCGCGTACCGCTCGGGCGCCTCCGGGACGAAGTAGATCATCGCGTGCACCGGTTCCAGCCGGCCCCATGCCCGTCGTGCCGCTCGCATCCGTCCGCCTCCGTGTCGCCGTGTCTCGTTGCCGGGATCCCGGACGGCAGTGAACATACCGACCGGTCGGAACCGAATCTAATTCGGGTCCCGGTCGGCCGTCAACGCTCAGTGACAGCAGCCCTCCGTTTCACCGGCGGGGGCGCGCTCCACCGGCCCGGCCGGGCGGGGGCGCAGCGAGAGGATCTCCGCCAGCACCGACAGCGCGATCTCCGGTGCGGTGCGGGCGCCGATGTCCAAGCCCGCCGGGGTGCGGACGCGGTCGCCGCCCGCCAGCGCGGAGGTCACGGCGGTCCCCCGCCTCCGGCTGGCGACCAGCCCGACGTAGGGGATGCCGGCGTCCAGAGCGGCCTTCAGCAGCGCCTCCTCGTCCCGGCCGTGGGTGGCGACCACGACCGCCGCCGCGTCCGGCGAGGGCGGATCGCCCGCGCCCGCCGGCCGGACGTCGAAGCCCGCCGGCCGTCCGACGCCGGCGAGCGCACGCGCGACCGGCCCGTCACCGTACACATCGACGCGCGCGGGCGGGATCACCGCTTCGAGGAACACGTCCAGCGTCCCGCCGGACAGGCACGGGTTGTGCACCGTGACCAGGCCGTCCAGCGGCGCGCTGTCCGCCGCGGGCGTGATGCGCAGCAGTGTCGACTCGCCCGATTCGAGCAGCGCGAGCGCCTGGTCGCGGACCGCCGACTCGGCGCAGTGGCCGCCGACGAAGCCCTCCATCGTCCCGTCGGGCAGGACGAGCGCCCGGTCGCCGGTCTTCGCGCTCGTCGGACGCTCCGCCCGCACGACCGTGGCGAGGACGTACGGCGTCCGCTCGCCGCGCAGTGCCTCGGCCCGGTCCATCATGGGATCGCCAGGTCCGTCCGGAACGGCCGCCCCTGGATGACGCGCCAGACGTTCGCCGGGGTGAGCGGCATGTCGGCGTGCCGGACGCCGTAGGGCGCGAGCGCGTCCACGACCGCGTTGACGATCGCGGCGGGCGAGCCGACCGTCGCGGACTCCCCGACGCCCTTCGCGCCGAGCGGATGGTGCGGGGACGGCGTGACGGTCTCGCCCAGCTCCCACGACGGGCATTCCATCGACGTCGGCAGCAGGTAGTCCATGAACGAGGCGCCGAGGTGGTTGCCGTCCTCGTCGAACGCCATGACCTGCATGAGCGCCATCCCGACCCCGTCGGCGAGCCCGCCGTGCACCTGCCCCTCGACGATCATCGGGTTGATCCGGACGCCGCAGTCGTCCACCGCGACGAACCGCCGGACGGCGACCTTGCCCGTCCCCGGGTCGACGTCCACGACCGCGATGTAGGCGCCGAACGGGTACGTCAGGTTCGGCGGGTTGTAGACGGTCGTCGCGTCGAGATGGCCCTCCACGCCGTCGGGCAGTTCGAGGCTGCCGTGCGCGGCCATCGCGATCTCCTGCATGGTCGCGCCGGACGACGGGTCGCCGCGGACCGTCCAGCGCCCCGGCGTCCATTCGAGGTCCCCCGGTGCCGCCTCCAGCATCGCGCCGGCGACGATCCGGGCCCGCTCCCGCACCTTCCGCGCCACGACCGCCGTCGCGGCGCCCGACACCGGCGTCGAACGCGACCCGTAGGTGCCGAGCCCGAACGGCGTCTGGTCGGTGTCGCCGTGGACGACCTCCACGTCGTCCACCGGTATCCCGAGTTCATGGGCGACGATCTGCGCGAACGTCGTCTCGTGCCCCTGCCCCTGCGTCTGGACGGAGATGCGCAGCACGGCCTTGCCGGTCGGGTGGACGCGCAGTTCGGCGCCGTCGGCCATGCCGAGCCCGAGGATGTCCATGTGCTTGCGCGGCCCGGCGCCCACGGCCTCGGTGAAGAAGCTGATCCCGATGCCCATGAGCTCGCCGCGTTCGCGCCGGTCGGCCTGCTCGGCGCGCAGCTTGTCGTACCCGGCGATGTCCAGGGCCTTGCGCAGGGTGCGGGGATAGTCGCCGGAGTCGTACTCCCAGCCGGTCGCGGTCGAGTACGGGAACTGCTCGGCGCGCAGCAGGTTGCGGAGCCGCAGCTCGGCCGGGTCGAGGTCCAGTTCGGCGGCGAGCATGTCCATCATGCGTTCGACCAGGTAGGCGGCCTCGGTGATGCGGAACGAGCAGGCGTAGGCGACGCCGCCCGGCGCCTTGTTGGTGTAGACGCCGGTGACGGCGCAGTGCGCGGCCTCGATGTCGTACGAGCCGGTGAACACGTGGAAGAACCCGGCGGGGAACTTGGTCGGCTGCGCGGTCCCGTTGAACGCGCCGTGGTCGGCGAGCACCGTCACCCGCAGCCCGCGGACGCGGCCGTCCCGCGTCGCGGCGATCTCGCCCCGCATGTGGTAGTCGCGGGCGAACGAGGTCGTCATCAGGTTCTCCGACCGGTCCTCCATCCACTTCACCGGGCGGCCCGTCACGATCGACCCGACGATCGCGCAGACGTAGCCGGGATAGATGCCGACCTTGTTGCCGAAGCCGCCGCCGATGTCCGGCGACACGACCCGGATCTTGTGCTCGGGCAGCCCGGCGACCAGCGCGTACACGGTGCGGTGCGCGTGCGGGGCCTGCGTCGTGGTGTGGACGGTGAGCTTGCCGGTCACCTTGTCCATGTCGGCGACGATCCCGCACGTCTCCAGCGGCGCCGGGTGCACGCGCGGGTAGAGGACGTCCTGCGCAACGACCACCTCGGCGCCGTCGAAGACCCGGTCGGTGGCGGCGGCGTCGCCCGCCTCCCAGTCGAAGATGTGGTTGTCGCCGCGCCCTTCCAGGTCGTCGCGGATGACGGGGGCGCCGTCGTCCAGTGCGGTGCGGGCGTCGATGACCGGGGGCAGCGCCTCGTAGTCGACGTCGATGAGTTCGAGGGCGTCCCGCGCCGCGTAGTGCGAGTCGGCGACGACGAACGCGACCTCCTGCCCCTGGAACCGCACCTTGTCGGTCGCGAGGACGGCCTGGACGTCCCCCGACAGTGTCGGCATCCACGCCAGGTCCAGGCCGGCGAGCGTCTCGCCGGTGATCACGGCCCGCACCTGCGGGTGCGCCTCGGCCGCCGCCGTGTCGACCGACACGAGCCGGGCGTGCGCGTGCGGGCTGCGCAGCACCGCCCCGTACAGCATCCCCGGCAGCTTGATGTCGTCGACGTAGTTGCCCTGGCCTCGGATGAAGCGGGCGTCCTCCTTGCGCGGCACCCGGCCGAACCCGTGCTGCCCGTTCCCGCTCATTGCGCCACCTCGCGAGAGGAGTGCTCGGCGGCCCAGCGGACGGACCGGACGATGTTCTCGTAGCCGGTGCACCGGCAGATCTGACCCGATACCGCCTCGCGGATCTCCGCCTCGGACGGGTCGGGGCTGCGGTCGAGCAGCCACCGCGACGTCATCAGCATCCCCGGCGTGCAGAACCCGCACTGCAGGCCGTGGCACTCGGTGAAGCCCTGCTGGACGGGGTCGAGCTCCCCGTCGCGTTCGAGGCCCTCCACGGTGCGGACCTCCTTGCCGGACGCCATCACCGCCAGGACCGTGCACGACTTCACCGGCACCTCGTCCAGCCAGACGACGCAGGCGCCGCAGTTGGACGTGTCGCAGCCCCAGTGCGTCCCGGTGAGGTCCAGTTCGTCCCGCAGGAAGTGGACGAGCAGCAGCCTGGGCTCGACGTCGCGGGTGTACGGCCGCCCGTTGACCGTCACGGTGATGTTCACGGCATGCACCTCTCGTAGGCGCGGCGCAGCGCGCGGATGGTCAGTTCTCCGGCCAGGTGACGCTTGTAGTCGGCGGGTCCCCGCTGGTCGGACCCCGGATCGCAGTGCGCGGCGGCGATCCGTCCCGCCTCGGCGAACAGTTCCTCGGACGGGACGGCGCCGCGCAGGGCGTCCTCCGCCTCCGCGGCGAAGAAGTGCTCCGCGCGCACCGCCGTCAGCCCGATCCCGGCTTCGGCGATCCGCCCGTCCGCGAGCCTCAGCACCGCTCCCGCGGCGGCGAGCGGCCAGTCGCCGGCGCGCCGCTCGACCTTCACGTATGCGCTCGACCCGCCGGGCCGGATCGGCACCCGCACCTCGGTGAGCAGCTCGCCGGCCTCGACGACGGTCTCGTACGGGCCGGTGTGGAACTCGCGGACCGGCACCGTCCGCTCCCCGTCCGGCCCCTTGATCACCGCCGTCGCCCGCAGCGCCGCGAACGCCGCCGACAGGTCCTCGGACGGGTCGGCCTGGCACAGCGAGCCGCCGACCGTCCCCCGGTTGCGCACCACCGGGTCGGCGATCACCCGTTCGGCGTCGTGCAGGATCGGGAAGTGCTCCCCGGCGACGGCGGAGCCGAGCAGCTCGGCGTGCCGGACGAGGGCGCCCACGCACAGTGCGTCGCCCTCGACCCGGATGCGCGACAACTCGGCGACGTCGTTGATGTCGATCAGTGCCTCGGGCCGCGCCAGCCGCAGCTTCATCATCGGGATCAGGCTGTGGCCGCCGGCCACCACCCTCGCCTCGTCGCCGTGGCGCGCCAGCAGCGCCAGCGCCTCCTCGACGGTCGTCGCCTTCGCGTACTCGAAGTTCGCGGGAACCTGCACGGCGCCCCCTCGGGGTGGGATGTGGCCGGATTTTCACGCCGCCCGGACGCGGGCACAACGGCCGGATAAGCGAAGGCTTAACGGGGGCCGCCCGGAGGTCCACACTGGGGCCATGACGCTGACCCAGCTCGGCGCGTTCGTCCTCGTCGCGCGGCTCGGCTCGGTGAAGGAGGCGGCGCGGGCGCTGGGCGTGAGCGAGCCCGCCGTCTCGCAGGCGCTCGCCGCGCTGCGCCAGCACCTCGGCGACCCGCTGCTGGCCCGCGGGCCGGGCGGGATGACGCTGACCGAGGGCGGTGCGCGCCTGCTGCCGGTCGCGTCGCAGATGGTGGTGCTCGGCGCGGACGCCGAGGAGGCGGTCCGGGCGGCCCGGGGCGCCCCCGAGTCGCTGCGGGTCGTCGCCGCCTCCGCCGTCGCCGAGTTCGTCGCGACCCCGCTGCTGGACGCGTTCGCCGCCCGCTCGTCCCGCGCCGTCGAGGGCAGCGCGGGGGTCGTCGCCGGACGGGAGATGCCCGTCCTGCTGCACAACCGGCTCGCCGACGTCGCCCTCGGCCCCCGCCTCGCCGACGACCCGGACCTCGTCAGCGAGCCCGTGTACCGGACGGGCCTCGTCGCCGTGGGCACGGCCGCCGCGCCGCGTCCGCTGTGGCTGGTGGACCCGTCCGGCACCGACCCGGGCAGCGAGACCGCGCGGCTGCTGCGCCGCCTGAAGGTCCCCGAGGACAGGATCAGGGTCTACCCCAACCAGACCGCGGCCTGGGCCGCGGCCGCGGACGGCGGCGGCCTCGCGATCGCCCTCGCACATCTGGTGGCACCGCGCGTCCAGCGCGGCGAACTGCACGTCATCGCGACCCCCGCGACCCCGCTGGAGATCCGCTGGCACGCCACGACGCTGGCGCCGGACCGCCGTCCGCCGCTGGCCGGGGTGTTCCGCCGCTTCCTGGCGACCGCCGAGGCGCTGCACATCATGCGGTCCCCCGGCTCGGGCGTGCCGCCGTCCCGCTTCCGCCCGCCGGTGTACGTGACGCTGTGGAGCTGACCGGGGCCGCACACGAGGTGCGGCCCCGGCCGGGGCTCAGCCCGCCGCGCCTACGGTCGCGGCCACCGCGGGCGGGACCTCGGCGTAGGCGGCGAACCGCATGGTGAACACGCCGCGGCCCGACGTCGCGCCGCGCAGGTGCCCGACGTAGCCGAACATCTCCGCCAGCGGGACGAGGGCGTCCACGATCCGGGCGCCCGCCCGCTCGCCCGTCCCCTCGACCCGGCCGCGCCGGGCGTTGAGGTCGCCGATCACCGCGCCGAAGTACTCCTCGGGGGTGGTGACCTCGACGGTCATCACCGGTTCGAGCAGCACCGGCGACGCGCGCCGGACCGCCTCCCGGAACGCCAGCGAACCGGCGATCTTGAAGGCGAGCTCGGACGAGTCGATCGGGTGGAAGTCACCGTCGAGCAGGGTGACCCGCACGCCCGTCATCTCGTACCCGGCGAGGACGCCGGTGTGCATCGCCTCCTGGCAGCCCGCGTCCACGGACGGGATGAACTCCTTCGGGATCCGCCCGCCGGTGACCCGGTTGACGAACTCGTACCCGTCCTCGATGGGCTCCACGGAGATCCGCACCTTGGCGAACTGGCCCTTGCCGCCCGTCTGCTTGCGGTGCGTCAGGTCGACCCGCTCGACCGCCGCGCGGACGGTCTCGCGGTAGGCGACCCGAGGCCGGCCGACGTTGGCCTCGACATGGAAGTCCTCCTTCATCCGGGCGGTGAGAATCTCCAGGTGGAGCTCCCCCATGCCGCCGATGACGGTCTGCCCGTTCTCGTCGCGGACCTGGAACGACGGGTCCTCCTCCGAGAGCCGCTGGATGGCGGCGCCCAGCTTCTCCCTGTCGCCCTTGGACCTCGGCTCGATCGCGACCTCGATGACCGGGGCCGGGAAGTCCATGGACTCCAGGACGACGGGATGCGCGTCGTCGCACAGCGTCTCGCCGGTGGTGGTCTGCTTCAGGCCCATGACGGCGACGATGTCGCCCGCGCCCGCCGACTCGATCTCCTCCCGCGTGTCCGCGTGGACGCGGTAGATCTTGCCGATCCGCTCCTTGCGCGACTTGACGCTGTTCAGCACCGGGGCGCCGGACACGAGCCGCCCGGTGTAGATCCGGACGAACGTGAGCCGGCCCAGATGCCGATCGCTCGCGATCTTGAACGCGAGCGCGGACAGCGGCGCCTCGTCCGACACCTCCTGTACGTCCGGCGGCGCCGGCAGGTAGCGGACGACCGCGTCCAGCAGGGGCTGGACCCCCTTGTTCTTAAACGCGCTGCCGCACAGCACCGGGGTGACCTCGGACGCGACCGTGAGCCGCCGGATCGCGGCGTGCAGCTGCTCCGGCGACGGCTCCACACCGCCGACGTACAGCTCCATGACCCGCTCGTCGCGCTCGGCGACCGTCTCGATCAGCGCGCTCCGCCACGTCCGTACGTCCTCGGCCATGTCGGCCGGGACGCCGGTGACCTCGTGCTCGCCGTCCGGCCAGAGGTGCGCCCGCCCGGCGACGAGGTCGACGACGCCCGCGAACCCGGCCTCGGCGCCGATCGGCAACTGCATGACCAGCGGGACGGCCCCGAGCCGCTCGCGGATTATGTCCACGCAGCGCAGGAAGTCGGCCCCCGCGCGGTCGAGCTTGTTGACGAAGCAGATCCGCGGCACGCCGTAGCGGTCGGCCTGGCGCCACACCGTCTCCGACTGCGGCTCGACGCCCGCGACGCCGTCGAACACGGTCACGGCGCCGTCGAGCACGCGCAGGCACCGCTCGACCTCGATGGTGAAGTCGACGTGGCCGGGCGTGTCGATCAGGTTGATCGTGTGCTCGGCACCGTCGACCGTCCACCGGCAGGTCGTGGCGGCGGAGGTGATGGTGATGCCCCGGTCGCGTTCCTGCTTGGTGTAGTCCAGCGCGGTGTTGCCGTCGTGGACCTCGCCGATCCGGTGCGAGACACCGGTGTAGAAGAGGATCCGCTCGGCGGTCGTCGTCTTGCCGGCGTCGATGTGCGCCATGATCCCGATGTTGCGAACGTTGGTGAGCGCAAGCCTCGTGGTTGTCATCGGGAATCCTCCTCTGTTCTCGGATGACGACCGCCGCGGACAAGATCGTCCATCGGCAAGGGCGACGGTAACGGCAGGCAGAGGAGGAAGGCCAAGGGTTTTCTCTAGGGCCCGCCGCCGTCCGGCGGCGTGCGCAGATGCCAGCCGGTCGCGCTCTGGAAGGTCTCGCCGACGGCCAGGACGGTGGCCTCGTCCCACAGGGCTCCGACGATCTGCAGGCCCAGCGGCAGGCCGTCCCGCGAGAATCCGGCCGGGACGGACATCGCCGGATTCCCCAGGGCGTTCCAGGCGCGGGTGTAGCGGGTGCGGTGCAGGCCCGCGCCGGAGCGCAGTTCCTCGACGCGGTCCGCCGGGCGCACGGTCGTGGGGAGCAGCAGCGCGTCGATGGTCCCGAAGAGGCGCGCGACGTCCTCGCGGCCCTTCTCGATGAGAACGCGGTGCCCGGCCGGATCGCCCGCCTTCGCGGCGGCGGAGAACTGCGCGCGAGCGTTGCGGGAGTAGGTGTGCGGACGCCGCTCCAGTCCCTCGCGATGCGTTTCGCGGGCCATCGCCCAGCTCGTCTTCTCCGCCGCGTCCACCAAGCCGGCGAACCCCGGCAGCTCGGCCTCCACCACGTCGGCGCCGAGGCCGGCCAGCACCTCGGCCGCGTCGCGGACGGCCCGGACGACGTCCGGGTGCGCGCCGGCGATGTCCAGGTGGTGGCGGCTCTCCACGCCGATCCGCAGGCCGGCCATCGGGCGGGGCCGCGGCGTCCAGCCGTCGGCCAGCGCGGTCAGCAGGAGCGCGCAGTCGGCCGCCGTGCGGGCCATCGGCCCGGCATGGTCGAGGCCGGGGGCCAGCGGGAACAGGCCGTCGGTGCCGACCCGCCCGAACGTCGGCTTGACGCCGGTGACGCCGCAGTACGAGGCGGGCAGCCGGACGCTGCCGCCCGTGTCGGTGCCGAGCGCGGCGAGGAACAGCCCGGCGGCGAGGCCGCCCGCCGAGCCCGAGCTGGACCCGCCCGTCCAGCGGCCGGTGTCCCACGGGTTGCGCGACACCGGCTCCCCGGCGGCGTGGTCGGGGTAGACGCAGCACAGCTCCATCGTGGTCGTCATCCCGGCCATGACGGCGCCCGCCTCGCGGAGGCGGCGGACGGCGCCGGCGTCCCGCCCGGCGGGAGCGGCCCCGTAGACGCGGCTGTTCATCGTCGTCGGCGCCGCGACGGTCGCGAACGCGTCCTTCACACCGAGCGGGATGCCGTGCAGCGGTCCGCGGTCGACGCCGCGCGCCAGCTCCGCGTCGGCCCGCGCCGCCTCGGCGCGGGCGAGCGAGGCGGTCCGGTGGGCGAAGACGCCGAGGCCCGGGTCGAGGGCGTCCGCGCGCGCCAGGACGGCCTCGGCCAGCGCCGCGCTGCTGAGGCCGCCGGACCTCAGCAGCGCGGCGGCGGTCGCGATGTCCGGTGGAACCGGGGTCACTCGGCGTACTCGGGGGTGTAGGCGGCCGCGTCCGCGCTCTCGTGCCGCTTCTCGCTGATCGCCTTCACTCCGCCGGGGACGCTCGCGTCCGGGCGCAGCAGCAGCGACTGCGTGGAGGGCGAGCGCCCCTTCCGGGTGTAGTCGAGCGGCGGGAGGAGCCCCCCGGTGTCGACGTTCTTGAGCTTGCCGACCGCGTCGAGCAGGCCCTGCCGGGTCAGGTCCTTGTCGGCGCACGCCTGCTGGAGCACCTTGGTGTAGACGACCGCGGACGACTGCCCCAGCGTGACGTGCCCGTCGACCTTCGCGCCCGGGTACTTCTTCGCGTAGGCGGCGGTGAACCCCCGCACGATGGGCAGGTCCATCGACGGCACGGCCCAGGACTGGGTGACCGTCAGCCGGTCGAGGACGGGCTTCCTGGACGCCCCGGCCAGCAGGTCGGCGCTCCAGCCCGGACCGTTGACCGCGATGGGGACGGTGAGCCCGGCCGACTGGCTCGCGACCGCCACCGAGCCGAGCTGCTTGGGCGTGGCGCTGACCAGGATCGCCTTCGCGCCCGTGTTCTTGATGCCGGCGATCTGCGAGGTGAGGTCGGTGTCGGTCGGCTTGATCTTGACCTCCTTCAGCGTCAGCCCGTGCCTGCCCGCCATGTAGTGGCTGCCGCTGATCGCCGTCCCGCCGTAGTCGCCCTCCAGGTAGACGTGCGCGACCGTGTCGCCCCTCGTGACCGTCCCGTCGCCCAGCCAGGCGTCCAGGACGTTGATGATCTCGTAGTCGTAGGTGGAGCCGGCGCCGAGGATGTTGCGGCTCTTCAGCAGCGGCCCGGCGCCGCTCGCCGGGTACACCAGCACGTCGTCGGCGGCGTACCTGCCGACCAGCGCGGCGTTCACCCCGGACCCGAACACCTGGCTGAAGCCGAGCACCTTGCGGGCGAGGTCGGAGTAGGCGGTCGTCGCCTTCTGCACGTCGTAGCCGTGGTCGGCGACCTCCAGCGCGACCTTGCGCCCGCAGATCCCGCCCTGCTCGTTGAGCCGGTCGAAGTACAGCCGGTGCGCGTTGGTGATCTTGGTGTCGTTGGCGGCGAACGGCCCGGTCAGGTCGGCCAGCTCGCCGAGGGTGATGGTGCCGGCGCTGACGCCGGGGCCGGTCCGGACGCCGTCGGCGCCGACGCCGTCCTTCTTGACCGCCTTGGAGCTGCAGCCGGCGGCGAGCAGGGCCAGCGCGGCCAGCCCTGCGATGGTGCGCTTGCTGTTCATGGTCGTCCTCCGCGGGGGTGGGGTGAGGTGGGTGGACCTGGCCGGACGGCGGGAGGCG
>NZ_SMKY01000199.1 GCF_004349235.1 Actinomadura darangshiensis
GGGCAGGCCCGTCCGGCCGCTGAGGTAGGCGTCGACGCCGGACGCGGCGGCGCGGCCCTCGGCGATGGCCCAGACGATCAGGGACTGGCCGCGGCCCATGTCGCCCGCGGCGAACACGCCGTCCACCGACGTCGTGTAGTCGCCGTCGCGGACGACGTTGCCGCGCTGGTCGAGGTCGACGCCGAGCTCTTCGAGCATGCCCTCGCGCTGCGGGCCGAGGAAGCCCATGGCGAGGGCGACCAGCTCGGCGGGGATCTCCCGCTCGGTGCCCTCGATCGGTGCGAACCGGGTGTCCGGCCCGCCGACCTCCACCAGCCTCAGCGCGCGGACGTTGCCGTCCTCGTCGCCGGCGAACTCGGTGGTGGACACCGCGTACACGCGGTCGCCGCCCGTTCCGGCGAGCTCCTCGTGGGCGCTCTCCATCTTGAACAGCATCGGATAGGTCGGCCACGGCTGCGCGTCCGGGCGGGACTCCGGCGGCCGCGGCATGATCTCCAGCTGGGTGACGGACGCGGCGCCCTGCCGGATCGCGGTGCCGATGCAGTCGGCACCGGTGTCGCCGCCGCCGATGACGACGACGTGCCTGCCCTTCGCGGAGATCGGCGACTCCTCGTAGTCGCCCTCCTGCGCCTTGTTGGACGGCGGCAGGTACTCCATCGCCTGGTAGACGCCCTTGAGCTCGCGCCCGGGGACGGGCAGGTCGCGCCAGGCGGTGGCGCCGCCCGCGAGGACCACGGCGTCGTGGGACGCGCGCAGGTCCGCGGCGGTGATGTCGACGCCGATGTTCACCGAGGTCCGGAAGGTGGTGCCCTCGGCGCGCATCTGGGCGAGCCGCCTGTCGAGGTGCCGCTTCTCCATCTTGAACTCGGGGATGCCGTAGCGCAGCAGGCCGCCGATCCGGTCGGCGCGCTCGTACACCGTGACGTCGTGCCCGGCGCGGGTGAGCTGCTGCGCGGCGGCGAGGCCCGCGGGCCCGGAGCCGACGACCGCGACCGTCCTGCCGGTCTGCACGGCGGGCGGCTGCGGGCGCACCCAGCCCTCCGCGAACGCCCGGTCGATGATCTCGACCTCGACCCGCTTGATCGTCACCGGGTCCTGGTTGATGCCGAGGACGCAGGCGCTCTCGCACGGGGCGGGGCACAGCCTCCCGGTGAACTCCGGGAAGTTGTTGGTGGCGTGCAGCCGCTCGACGGCCTCGTGCCAGTCCTGCCGGTACACGAGGTCGTTCCACTCGGGGATGAGGTTGCCGAGCGGGCAGCCCTGGTGGCAGAACGGGATGCCGCAGTCCATGCAGCGGCTCGCCTGCTTCTCCAGCCGGTCCTTGCCGAAGTCCTCGTAGACCTCGGACCAGCTCTTGATCCGCACGTCGACCGGGCGGCGCTTCGGCAGCTCCCGCTCGACGGTCATGAATCCCTTCGGGTCAGCCATGAAGGACGTCCCCCTCTCAGCTCTGCGCCGCGGCCATGACGGCCTCGTCGACGTCGCGCCCCTCGGCCTCGGCCTTGGCCATGGCGTCCAGGACGCGCCGGTAGTCACGCGGCATGATCTTGGTGAAGCGGGCGGCCGCGGTGTCCCAGCCGTCCAGCAGCCGGCGGGCGACCGGCGAGCCGGTCTCGGCCAGGTGCCGCTCGGTCAGCGACCGGACGAAGTCCGCGTCCGCGGCGTCGAGCGGTTCCAGGTCGACCATCTCGCCGTTGACGCGCTCGGGCGCCAGGTCCAGGACGTAGGCGATGCCGCCGGACATGCCGGCCGCGAGGTTGCGTCCGGTCCGGCCGAGGATGAGCGCGCGGCCGCCGGTCATGTACTCGCAGGCGTGGTCGCCGGCGCCCTCGACGACGGCGGTGGCGCCGGAGTTGCGGACGCAGAACCGCTCGCCGACGATCCCGCGGGCGAACAGCTCGCCGGACGTGGCGCCGTAGAGGATCACGTTGCCGCCGATGATCTGCTCCTCGGCCGCGAACCCGGCGTCCGCCGCGGGACGCAGCGTCAGCCGCCCGCCGGACAGGCCCTTGCCGACGTAGTCGTTGGCGTCGCCGACGAGCCGCAGCGTGACGCCGTGCGGCACGAACGCGCCGAACGAGTTGCCCGCCGACCCGGTGAAGGTGACGTCGATCGTGTCGTCGGGCAGGCCGCCGCCGCCCCACTTCTTGGTCACCTCGTGGCCGAGCATGGTGCCGACGGTCCGGTTGACGTTGCGGATCGGCACGTCGAGCGTGACCTTGTCGCCGAACGCGATCGCGCCCTCGGTGAGCTGGACGAGCGTGTTGTCGAGGGCCTTCTCCAGCCCGTGGTCCTGCTCGGTGACCCGGTGCAGGGCCGCGCCCGCGGCCCGGTCCGGGACGTGCAGGATCGGGGCCAGGTCGAGCCCGGACGCCTTCCAGTGCTCGACGGCCTCGCGCGTGTCGATCATCTCGACGTGGCCGATGGCCTCGTCCAGCGACCGGAACCCGAGGGCCGCCAGGTACTCGCGGACCTCCTCGGCGATGAACTCGAAGAAGTTCACCACGAACTCCGGCTTGCCGGCGAACCGCTGCCGCAGCACCGGGTTCTGGGTGGCGACGCCGACCGGGCAGGTGTCCAGGTGGCAGACCCGCATCATGATGCAGCCCGACACCACCAGCGGCGCGGTCGCGAAGCCGAACTCCTCGGCGCCGAGGAGGGCGGCGACGACGACGTCGCGGCCGGTCTTCATCTGCCCGTCGGCCTGCACGACGATGCGGTCGCGCAGCCCGTTCAGCAGCAGCGTCTGCTGCGTCTCGGCGAGGCCCAGCTCCCACGGCGCGCCGGCGTGCTTCAGCGACGTCAGCGGGGACGCGCCGGTGCCGCCGTCGTGCCCGGAGATCAGCACCACGTCGGCGTGCGCCTTGGACACCCCGGCCGCGACCGTGCCGACCCCGACCTCGGCGACGAGCTTGACGTGCACGCGCGCCGCCGGGTTGGCGTTCTTCAGGTCGTGGATGAGCTGCGCCAGGTCCTCGATCGAGTAGATGTCGTGGTGCGGCGGCGGCGAGATGAGGCCGACGCCGGGCGTGGAGTGCCGGGTCTTGGCGATCCACGGGTACACCTTGTGGCCGGGCAGCTGGCCGCCCTCGCCGGGCTTGGCGCCCTGCGCCATCTTGATCTGGATGTCGTCGGCGTTGGTGAGGTACTCCGAGGTGACGCCGAACCGGCCGGACGCGACCTGCTTGATGGCGCTGCGCCGCAGGTCGCCGTTCTCGTCGGGGGTGAAGCGCCCCGGGTCCTCGCCGCCCTCGCCGGTGTTGGACTTGCCGCCGAGCCGGTTCATCGCGATCGCGAGGGTCTCGTGCGCCTCCGCGGAGATGGAGCCGTACGACATCGCGCCGGTGGAGAACCGCCTGACGATCTCCGATACCGGCTCGACCTCGTCGATCGGCACCGGCTCCCGGTCGCCCTCCCGCAGCTTGAACAGCCCGCGCAGGGTCATCAGCTTCTCGGCCTGCGAGTCGACCTTGCCGGTGTAGTCCTTGAAGATCTCGTAGCGGCGGGTGCGGGTGGCGTGCTGCAGCTTGAACACCGTGTCCGGGTTGAACAGGTGCGGCTCGCCCTCGCGGCGCCACTGGTACTCGCCGCCGACCTCCAGGGTGCGGTGCGCGAGGTCGTTGCCGCCCGGCGGGTAGGCGGTGGCGTGCCGCTGCGCGACCTCGCGGGCCAGCACGCCGAAGCCGACGCCGCCGAGCCGGGACGTGGTGCCGGTGAAGCAGCGCCCGACGACGTCGTCGCCGAGCCCGATCGCCTCGAAGATCTGCGCGCCGGTGTAGGACGCGACCGTGGACACGCCCATCTTCGACATGACCTTCAGGACGCCCTTGCCGTAGGCCTTCACCAGGTTCCGGACGGCCTCCCCCGG
Source organism: Actinomadura darangshiensis (assembly GCF_004349235.1). Lineage (GTDB taxonomy): Bacteria > Actinomycetota > Actinomycetes > Streptosporangiales > Streptosporangiaceae > Spirillospora > Spirillospora darangshiensis. The sequence continues at coordinate 3,869 of NZ_SMKY01000199.1, forward strand.
GGCCGGGCCCTCGATGACGCCGCCGCGGACGAGGTCCTCGACGGTCTCGATGGCCAGGTAGGGGTTGATCGCGGACGCGCCGTACCCGATGAGCAGCGCCATGTGGTGGCACTCGCGGGCCTCGCCCGTCTCGATCACCAGGCCGACCTGGGTGCGGGTCTTCTCCCGGATCAGGTGGTGGTGGACGGCGCCGGTCAGCAGCAGCGCGGGGATCGCGGCGCGGGCCGAGTCGGCGCCGCGGTCCGACAGCACGATGATCCGCGCGCCGGCCTCGATCGCCCGGCTCACCTCGGAGGCGATCTCCGCCAGCCGGGCTTCGAGGGCCTCTCCCCCGCCGGCCACGTCGTACAGGCCCTGCACGACGTGGGCCTGCAGGTGCGGCAGCGACCCCTCGTCGTCAATGTGGATGATCTTGGAGAGCTCGTCGTTGTCCAGGATCGGCGTCGGCAGGACGAGCCGGCGGCACGAGCCCGGGCCGGGCTCCAGCAGATTGCCCTCCGGGCCGAGCGTGGACTGCAGCGAGGTGACGAGCTCCTCGCGGATCGCGTCCAGCGGCGGGTTCGTGACCTGCGCGAACAGCTGCTTGAAGTAGTCGAACAGCAGCCGCGGGCGCTCCGACAGCACCGCGATCGGGGTGTCGGTGCCCATGGACCCGATCGGCTCGGCGCCGTTCTTCGCCATCGGCGTCAGGATGATCCGCTGCTCTTCGAGGGTGTAGCCGAACGTCTGCTGCCGCTTGACCAGCGTCTCGTGCGTCGGGATCTCCCGCTCGCGCTGCGGCAGCTCCTCGAACCGGACCAGGCCCTCGTGCAGCCACTCGCCGTAGGGGTGCTCGGCGGCCAGTTCGGCCTTGACCTCGTCGTCCTCGACGATCCGCCCGGCGGCGGTGTCCACGAGGAAGATCTTGCCGGGCTGCAGCCGCCCCTTGCGGACGACGTTCGCGGCGGGGATGTCCAGCACACCCGCCTCGCTGGCCAGCACGACCAGGCCATCGTCGGTCACCCAGTACCGGCCGGGACGCAGCCCGTTGCGGTCGAGGACGGCGCCGACCACGGTGCCGTCGGTGAAGCTGACGCTGGCGGGGCCGTCCCACGCCTCCATGAGCGTGGAGTGGAACTCGTAGAAGGCCCGGCGGGCCGGGTCCATCTCGGTGTGGTTCTCCCACGCCTCCGGGATCATCATCAGCACCGCGTGCGGCAGCGACCGCCCGCCGAGGTGCAGCAGCTCCAGGCACTCGTCGAACGAGGCCGTGTCGCTGGCCTCGATGTCGATCACCGGGTAGATCCGGGACAGCTCGCCCGGGAGCAGCTCGGACCGCAGCAGGGCCTCGCGGGCCCGCATCCAGTTCCGGTTGCCCTTCACCGTGTTGATCTCGCCGTTGTGCGCGATGAACCGGTACGGATGGGCCAGCTCCCAGGCGGGGAACGTGTTGGTCGAGAACCGCGAGTGGACCAGCGCGATCGCGCTGGCGAAGCGGCGGTCCGACAGGTCGGGGAAGAACGGCTCCAGCTGCGGGGTCGTCAGCATCCCCTTGTAGACGATCGTCCGGCTGGACAGGCTCGGGAAGTAGACCTGGACGTCCTGCTCGGCGCGTTCCCGCATGCAGAACACGGCGCGGTCCAGCTCCAGGCCCGTCTTGCCCGCGTGCGGCCCGCCCGCGGCGGGGGCGACGAACATCTGCGCGAAGTGCGGCATGACCCGGCGGGCGGCCGGGCCGGTGAAGGCGGGGTCGTGCGGCAGCTCGCGCCAGCCGAGGACCGCCAGGCCCTCCTCGACGCAGAGCGTCTCGACATGGGCGGCCGCGGCGGCGCGCTCGTCGCCGTCCGCGGGCAGGAACGCGATGCCGGCCGCGTACCCGCCGGCCTCGGGAAGCGGGAAGTCGCAGACCTCGCGGAAGAACGCGTCCGGGATCTGGACGAGGATGCCGACACCGTCGCCGTCGTCCGGCTCCGCGCCGACCGCGCCGCGGTGGTCCAGGTTCTTCAGGACGGTCAGGGCGTTCTGGACGATGTCGTGGCTCTTGCGGCCGTGCAGGTCGGCGACCATGCCGACACCGCACGCGTCGTGCTCGTTGGCCGGGTCGTACAGGCCCTCCGGCTGGGGGCGGCCCGGTACCCGGCCTGCAGGTGTGAGGGCAGCAGCAGCCATCAACCCTCCCGTCGTGTCGTGTCACTGCTTCGATGTCAGTGCAGGCACGGGACGGCGTTGGCCCTGCTGCGGTGAGATGACATTACATCACTGCCGGGATCATGCCCGACTGCACCAGATCGCGAAACTTCCTCGTCGCGATGGCGCGTCATCTCCGAGTGGTTTAGACCAGGCTACCGGCTCGGATTCGGCGGCCGACGCGCTGACCTCGGTGAAAATCATCACCGAGACAGGATGTTTACGGTGATATGCCGCTGACCTACCGGAAAATGCCCACATCGTGCCGGAATGCGGGACCTCGGTCCGAGGCGCTCAGTTCGAGGCGCTCAGTCCGCCGGGGTGCTCAGTTCGCCGGGGCACGGGCGGCGCGGCCGAGCACCGACGGGGCCTTGCCGCCCTCGATCAGCAGCGACAGCAGCGCCTCGTCCCGCTCGTCGCCCTTGCCGTCCAGGCGCTGCACCCACGACACCACCGCGAAATGGCCCATCGCGAGGCCCCGTGCCATGCCGAAGCCGCGGCCGAACCCGTCGAGGGGCTCGGGCGCCTCCAGCGGCAGGACGAACCCGCCGCCGATCGTCGACTCCAGCCTCTTGACGAACCGGTCCGCGTCCGCCGACCCGGCCAGGTTGAACACCGCCACGGCCAGGCCGTAGCCGTGCCCGGTGTCGGAGTAGATCCCGCGCGCCGCCTGCGTGCAGCCGCCCTTGCCCAGCTCGGCGGCCACCGACCCGCCCCAGACGGCGGCGGCGCAGTCGCCGTCCAGCCGCTTGGCGCGCAGCTTCACCGTCACCTTCCCGTCCGGGACCGACAGCTTCGCCGCCGACGACGGGAACGCCTCGCCGACCGTCAGCGGCTTGGAGTCCGCGCGGCGGGACGCGATGCCGCCGTACACGGCGTCGGACGGCGAACTGGAGTAGGAGGTCGGCGATGGACCGGTCCCGGCGGGCTTGCCGATCTTCGCGTTGGCGGCGGCCCCGGCGTCCGGGGCCTCTCCGCCGCGCAGGACGACGACGGCGCCGAGCCCGAGGAGCACCAGCACGCCCAGCACGGCCGCCGCGCCGAAGTACAGCTTCGCTCCGGGCCCGCCGGCGCCGCGCCGGTCCGCCGAGGCGGCCGGCCCGGTGGCCTTCTTCGCCTTGGCGAGCTTCGTCGCCCTTCCGGGCTTCTTCGCCTTGGGGGCCTTCGTCGCCTTGACGGGCTTCTTCGGCCGCTTGCCTCGCTGGCCGCGCTGAACCGGCTTCTGCGGCGGGACGGCGTCGTACGGGTCCTCGGCGGGGAGCGCGCCGTCCTGGATCGCGTCCTCGTACGGGAGGTCGTCGTAGGGCTGCCTGGGCGGCGGCGGGACGGGCCGTTCCCGGCGGGGCGCGGGCCTGCGGGACGGTCCCGGCCGGCGCGGCGTGCCCGCGCGCGCCGGAGCCGTCCTGCGCGGCGGGGGCTGCCGGCGGCCCTGGCGGCTCACCGGGGCCCGCCCCTGGCCGCCGCGGCGCTGTTCATCGGGGTCCACGAGCGCGCAGACTACTGCCCGCCGGCCGGTGCCGCGCCCGGCCCGCTCACTGCCCGGACTTCCCGCCGGAGACCAGGTCGAGCCGCCCGTACAGGAAGTCGGCGGCGTTCTCGATGACCAGGCTCACGTCGATCATCTCGTTGAGCGAGGCGGGCTGCTCGCCGCCGGCGCGCTCCACCCACGTGATCACGGCGTAGTGGCCGTAGGTGCGCGAGTAGGCGGCGCTGAACCCGGGCCCGAACGCGGGCACGCCCGGCGCCTTCAGCGGCGTGATCCAGCCGGCCCCGGCCGCCGGGTCGAGGTCGCGGAGGATCTGCTTGACGCCCTCCTCGCTCGCCAGGTTGACCACCATGAACTGGCCGACGTGCTTCTTGTCGGTGCTCACGTAGGCGGAGCGGACGACCTGGTTGCACTGGTACTTGGCGAGGTCGGCCTGCAGCCGGCCGCCCCACGTCGCGGCCTTGCAGTCGGTGGTCAGCTTGGACGCGGCCAGCGTGAACGCGTACTTGCCCGACTTCAGGTCCTTGGCGGAGAACGCCTCGCCCTCGGTGATCGCGCGGGTGTCGGCGGACCGGTTCGCGATCTTCGCGAAGCCCTCGCCGAGGTAGTCCGGCGCGTAGGCCGTCGGGGCGACGTCGCGCTTGGCGGGCTCGTCGCCCCCGCCGGTCAGCATGACCACCGCGACGACCGCGACGGCCACCGCGACCAGCAGCGCGCCGACGCCGCCGAACAGCAGCTTCGGATTGGGGAGCTTGCGGCCGGACTTCTCCTCCGGCCAGAAGTCCCGCTCGCCGCCCTGCTGGCCGGCCTTGGCGGAACCCGTGTCACGAGCCTCGATCACAGCCCCGGAGCTTAGCGGGCCGGGCGCCTCCCGCGCGCCCAAAAGGGCTATTCGTCCAGATTCCTTGGGGTTCAGAGGCCGTTGGTGCCGATCAGCGCGCCGAAGCCGTAGGTGGTCGCCGCCGCGGCGGCGCCGAGCAGCAGCTGCCGGGACCCGCCGAACCACCAGGCGCGGGCGGTGATCCGCGACACCAGCGCCCCGGCGCAGAACAGCCCGAGCGCCGCGATGCCCGCCGCCGGCCACAGCGACGTCGCGCCCAGCAGGTACGGCAGCACCGGCAGCAGCGCGCCGACCGCGAACGACAGGAACGACGAGCCCGCCGCCAGCAGCGGCGAGGGCAGGTCGCCGGGCGTCACGCCCAGTTCCTCCTTGGCGTGCACTTCGAGCGCCTCGTCGGGGTCGCGGGACAGCTGCCGCGCGACCTCGGCGGCCGTCTCCGGGTCGACGCCGCGCGCCTCGAAGACCTCGGCGAGCTCCTGCTCCTCGGCGACCGGGTGGCGGGCGAGCTCCAGCCGCTCCACCTCGATCTCCGCCTCCGCCAGCTCCGCCTGGGAGGCGACCGAGATGTACTCCCCCGCCGCCATGGAGAACGCGCCTGCGGCAAGGCCCGCGAGGCCCGCCAGCAGCACGACCTTCTGGCTCGCCTGGCCGCCCGCCACGCCCGCGATCAGCGCGAAGTTGGAGACCAGCCCGTCCATCGCGCCGAACACCGCGGGCCGCAGCCACCCGCCGGTGACGTCCCGGTGCTGGTGGTGGTGCTCCGGCCGCACGCCGGGCCGCCCGCCGGTCATCCCGCCTGTCCCGGACACCGTCGCCGTCGCCTACTTCCCGTCCTTGACGGGCTCCCCCTTCTCCGCCCGCTCGGGGTCGGCGGCACCGTCGTCCTCGTCATTGTCCCCGGTCGCGGACGGCTCGGCGGCCCCGGGGGCCTCCTCCTCGGCCACGGCCTCGGGCTCAGCCACGGCCTCGGGCTCGGGCTCTTCCGCCTCTGTCTCGGCGGCGGGGGTCTGCTCCTCGTCCTCGGCCTTCGGCGCGTCCTCCGGCTCCTCGGCCTCCGGCTCGGCGTCCTCCAGCTCGGCGTCCGCCGGCTCGCCGGCCTCCGGCTCGGCGTCCGCCGGTTCCTCGTCCGTGCGCTCGTCCGTGCGCTCGTCCGGGCGCTCGTCCGGGCGCTCGTCCGGGCGCTCGTCGGCGGCCTCGTCGGAGGTGACCGTGTCGGCCTCGTCGGCCTCGGTGTCGTCCGCGGGCGTGTCGGCCTTCGTCATGGACACGGCGGCGGACGACCCGGCGGACGCGGTCCCGGCGGCGGGCACGCCGACGCTCTCGGGGCCGGTGCGGCCGCGGGCCAGGTACAGGTAGGCGACGGCGCAGGCGAAGACGGCGATCGACGTCCAGTCGTTCAGCCGCAGCCCGAGGATGTGGTGGGCGTCGTCGATGCGCAGCGCCTCGATCCAGCCGCGGCCGACCGTGTAGGCGGCGATGTAGAGGGCGAACGCGCGGCCGTGGGTGAGCTTGTAGCGGCGGTCGGCCCAGATCACGAGGGCCGCGACGCCGACGCACCACAGCGACTCGTACAGGAACGTCGGATGGTAGGTGGCGACGTCGGCGTACTTCGGGTCGAGGGCGGGGCCGCCGTCCAGCATCGGCCGGTGGTTCTCGTCGATCTTCAGGGCCCAGAAGGTGTCCAGCGGGCGGCCGTACAGCTCCTGGTTCCAGTAGTTGCCCCAGCGGCCGATCCCCTGGGCGAGCGCGATGCCCGGCGCGACCGCGTCGCCGAGCGCCAGGACGGAGATCCCGCGCCGCCGGCAGCCGATGACCGCGCCGACCGCGCCGAGCGCGACGGCGCCCCAGATGCCGAGCCCGCCCTTCCAGATCTCCAGCGCCCGGACCGGGTCGCCGTCCGAGCCGAAGTAGCGCTGGTAGTCGGTGATCACGTGGTAGAGCCGCCCGCCGACGAGGCCGAACGGCACCGCCCACACGGCCACGTCGATGATCACGCCTGGCGTGCCGCCCTTGGCGGCCCAGCGGCGTTCGCCCAGCCAGACCGCGGCGACGATGCCGAGGATGATCATGATGGCGTAGGCGCGCAGCGGGACGGGGCCGAGGTGCCAGACGCCCTGCGAGGGGCTCGGTATGTAGGCGACCGGGTGCATGGGCGTTGACGTTACCGCCTCTGGGGCACCGCGTGCGCCTTCTCTACCACCGCGCCGCGGCCGTCACGCCGTCCGCTCCCCCGGCGGTGCCGTTCGCGGTGCCGCCGGAGCGCGTGCTCCCCGGTGCGGGGGTGCCGCCGGCCCCCGCGACGGCCTTCTTCAGGTCGTCGGGCGAGCCGAGTACCGCGTCGTCGACCTTCTTGCCGTCCAGCGCCAGATACGGGGTCGAGTCGACGCCGGCCTTGCCCGCCTGGGCGCTCGCCTGGCCGACCGCCTTCATCTTCTGGCCGCCGTCGACGCACGCGGCGAACGACGGGTCGGTGACGCCCAGGTCGGCCGCCCACTTCACGAGGTCCTCGTTGGCGAACCCCTTGTCGCCCTCGGAGGGCTGCTCCGCGTAGAGCTTGTCGTGGTACTTGACCCACTGGCCCGCGGGCATGCAGGCGGCGGCGTTCGCGGCCCGCCGCGAGTTGGACATCAGCGGGTCCTGCTGGAACAGCTGGAACGGCCGGTAGACGACCTTGAGCTTGCCCTGCGCCGCGAGCTGCTTCATCGCCCCGCCGAGGCGCTTCTCCATCGCCTTGCACGCCGGGCACTGGAAGTCTTCCCAGACGTCGAGGACGGGGGCGGTGACGCCCTGCTGCGCCATCGCGACCGACCCGTCCTGCTGCCGTGCCGCGGGCGCGAGCGCGCCCTTGTAGGTGTCGTCGATGGGCTCGTCCCCGTTCCGGGAGACCACGACGACGGCCACCACGACCGCGACCGCCGCGACGGCGACGGTCCCCAGGACGACCAGCAGCGCCCGCTGCCGCCGCTGCCGGGCCGCGGCCCGTGCCCGTTCCATCGCAAGCCGGTTCCGCGCGGACGGCTCCCTGCCCTGCTCGCTCATCGATCCCCCGATCGGCCACTGTGCGTGCTGGTGCGCGTTCACGAGCGTAGCGGCGAACGGGGTGCCGGGAGGTGAGAAGCGCCGCGCCGCGCCGTCCACGGCGGGACGGCGCGGCGCGGCGGCTGCGCTCAGGAGCGGGGGGTCACTTCCCGGCGGCGGCCGCCGCGTCGATCGTGGCGCGCAGGGCGGCCGGGTTCATGAACTGCGTCTGGTCGAGCTTCTTGCCGTCCAGGAACACCGACGGCGTGCCGTCGACGCCGCGCTGCTGCAGTGCGTACGAGGTCATGGAGTCGACCGTGGTCTTCTTCTGCTCGTCGCGCACGCACTTCTCGAAGTTCGGGTCGGTGACGCCGACGTCCTTGCCCCACTTCACGAGGTCGTCCGGGGCGAAGCCCTTCTCGCCCTCGGTGGGCTGGAACTTGAAGAGCGCGTCGTGGTAGGAGATCCACTTGTCGGCGGGGACGCACAGCGCCGCCTCGGCCGAGCGCAGCGAGTTGATCTTGACGGGGTCCTTCTGCTGGCCGAACAGGTGGAACGGCCGGTAGACGACCTTGATCTTGCCCTGCGCCGCGAGGTCCTGCACGGTCTTGCCGGTGGCCTCCTCGAACTGCTTGCAGATCGGGCACTGGAAGTCCTCGAAGATCTCCAGCTCCGGCTTGGCCACCCCGGACTTGGCCATGAGGATGGAGCCGTCCTGCTGCCGGCTGAGCGGGGCGAGCGCGCCCTTGTGCGGCTCGGCGCGGCCGTTCTTGCTCTTCTGGTCGAGGACGAGGACGGTCGCGACCACGATCACCGCCACCGCCACCACCGATCCGAGGACGATGGCGAGCAGCCGCCGCTGCTTCTCCCGCGCCGCCTGCCGCTTGCGCTCGGCGGCCAGGCGGTCCCTCGCGGACCGCTCTCGTGCGGCCTTGCTCATTGGTTCTCCTATGCGTGCGGACCCGCGCCGGCACGGGTGCGGCGCGGTATCGGCGAGACTAGTCGACCTGACCGATCCGCCGGAATTCGTCGATCAGAACGAGGATGAACAGCAGGACGGTGATCACGTGGACGCCGGTGCACCACAGGCAGATCTTGTGCAGGATCGCCAGCTCGACGGTGACGAGGTAGACGACCATGAGGACGCCCACCGCGACGCCCGCCACCCGCGCCCAGCGCAGCGGAGGCCACGCCGACCGCAGCGCCCACGGCGTCAGCAGCGCGGCGAACCCGACGAAGAACGCGAGCCCGAGCAGCGGCATCGGGATGCCGAGCAGGGTGGAGTACTCGCTCGTCGTGACCGCGTGGCAGTCGACGGTCTTGGTCGCCGAGCAGACCAGCGCGCCCTCGTCGTAGTGCGTGACCGTCAGGTAGACGGAGATCCCGAGCCCGGCGAGCGTCAGCAGCCAGGCCGCGGCCTGGAGCCACGCGGGGGGCAGCGCCGGCGGAGCCGTCCTGGCCCGGTCCTTCGCCGTCATCTCTTGCGTCATCGTGATCCTTCCGGGACCGCCTCCTCCGGCGGACACACCCTATTGGAGAGCGGCGGTACCACAAGCATGAACTCGGCGGCGGCGGCCCCGAGTTCCCGATCTCCCGGAAAGCCCGCGCGGAAGAGCATTTTCGCCGTCCGCGCGGGCGTTACGGGAATGTCCGGAACATGATCAGCGACCCCGTGCCGGCGGCCTGGTGCTCAGCGGCCCTGCCGGACGCCGGCCGCCAGCTCCTCGGTGAGCGCCCGGACGCCGGCCAGCCCGGCCGCGGCGTCGGGGGCGTCCAGGAGCCGCCGGATGAACGCCGACCCGACGATCACACCGTCGGCGAACCCGGCCACCTCGGCGGCCTGGGCGCCGGTGCCGACGCCGAGGCCGAGGCCGACCGGCAGCGGCGCCCGGCCCTTGTCGATGATCGCCCGGGTCCGCTCGACCAGCCGCGGGGCGCCGGTGTCGACGGCGGAGCGGGCGCCGGTGACGCCCATCAGCGACGCCGCGTAGACGAACCCGCGCGACACCCCGGTGATCGTCTCGATGCGCTCGTCGGTGGAGCTGAGCGCGACGAGGAACACCCGGTCGAGGCCGTGCGCGTCGGACGCCTCCAGCCAGGCGCCGCCCTCCTCGGGCGTCAGGTCGGGCGTGATCAGGCCGGACCCGCCGGCGGAGGCGAGGTCGCGGGCGAACGCGCCGGCGCCGTAGTGGTCGACGGGGTTCCAGTACGTCATGACGAGGGTCGGGACGCCGGTGGCGGCGACGGCCTCGACCGTCCGGAACACGTCGGCGACGCGGACGCCGCCCACGAGCGCCTGGTGGACGGCGTCCTGGATGGTGGGGCCGTCCATCATCGGGTCGGTGTAGGGCAGGCCGATCTCGATGGCGTCGCAGCCCGCGGCCACCATGGTCTTCGCGGCCTCGATGGCGCCGTCGCGGCTCGGGAACCCGGCGGGCAGGTAGCCGACGAGCGCGGCCCGCCCGTCGGCCTTGGCCTTGTCGAAAGCGGTCTGGACGCTCACTCGCCCTCTCCTTCCGGCATCAGGCCGAAGAAGGTGGCGGCCGTGTGCATGTCCTTGTCGCCACGTCCGGACAGGCACACGACGATCGTGGCGTCCGGGCCGAGCTCCCTGCCGACCTTGAGCGCGCCGGCGAGCGCGTGCGCGGACTCGATCGCCGGGATGATGCCCTCGGTGCGGCACAGCAGCGAGAACGCGTCCATGGCCTCCGCGTCGGTGATCTCGCGGTACTCGGCGCGGCCGGTGTCGTGCAGCCACGAGTGCTCGGGGCCGACGCCGGGGTAGTCGAGCCCGGCGGAGATCGAGTGGGTTTCGAGGGTCTGGCCGTCGTCGTCCTGCAGCAGGTAGGTCCGCATGCCGTGGATGACGCCGAGGGAGCCGCCGACGAGCGTCGCGGCGTGCCTGCCGGTGGTGACGCCGTCGCCGCCCGCCTCGAACCCGTACAGCCGGACGGACTCGTCCGGGACGAAGGCGTGGAAGGTGCCGATCGCGTTGGAGCCGCCGCCGACGCACGCGACGACGGCGTCCGGCAGGCCCCCGGTCATGTCGACGCACTGCCGCCGGGCCTCGACGCCGATGATGCGCTGGAAGTCGCGGACCATCATCGGGAACGGGTGCGGGCCCATGACCGAGCCGATGCAGTAGTGGGTGTCGTCGACCGTGGCGACCCAGTCGCGGAACGCCTCGTTGCAGGCGTCCTTGAGGGTGCGGCTGCCGGTCTTCACCGGGATCACCTCGGCGCCGAGCATGCGCATCCGGGCGACGTTCAGGGCCTGCCGCTCGGTGTCGACCTCGCCCATGTAGACGGTGCAGGTCAGGCCGAGCAGCGCGGCGGCGGTGGCGGTGGCGACGCCGTGCTGGCCGGCGCCGGTCTCGGCGATCACCCGGGACTTGCCCATCCGCCTGGTGAGCAGCGCCTGGCCCAGCACATTGTTGATCTTGTGGGAGCCGGTGTGGTTGAGGTCCTCGCGCTTGAGCAGCACGCGGGCGCCCGCGTGCTCGGAGAAGCGCTTGGCCTCGGTCAGCAGGCTCGGGCGGCCCGCGTAGTTCGCGAGCAGGTCGTCCAGCTCGGCGGTGAAGGCCGGGTCGTGCTTGGCGGTGTCGAACTCGCGGGTGAGCTCGTCCAGCGCCGCCATCAGCGCCTCGGGGGCGAACCGGCCGCCGAAGCGGCCGAAGTGGCCCGTGCCGTCGGGCACGGGTGCCGCACCGCGCGCGGCGGTGTCCATGGTCATGAGAAAACGCGTCCTGTCGTGGGAGAAGCGGCCAATCCGGTCGGTGAAGTACTGGACTAGCCCCGCCATCGCTCCCGGAGCGGTTCGGCCTGCATACTCGTAGCCTATCGAGTCATCGTGGGAGGACGGCCCCGTGCCGGGCGGTCCCTCAGCCGTTCTGCCGCAGCGCGGGATGCGCGCCCGCGGCCACGAGGTCGGCGACGGCGGCGCGCGGGTCCTTCCCGATCACGAGGCTCTCCCCCACCAGGACGGCGTCGGCGCCGCTGGAGGCGTAGGCGAGCAGGTCGTGCGGCCCGCGCACCCCGGACTCGGCGACCTTCACGACGTCCTTCGGCAGGGTGGGCGCGACGCTCGCGAACACGCCGCGGTCGACCTGCAGGGTGCGCAGGTCGCGCGCGTTCACGCCGATGACCTTGGCGCCCGCGTCGACGGCGCGGGCCGCCTCCTCCTCGGTGTGCACCTCGACGAGCGGGACCAGCCCGATCGACTCGGCCCGCTCCACCAGCGAGACCAGGGCGTCCTGCGGGAGCGCGGCGACGATCAGCAGCGCCATGTCGGCGCCCGCGGCCCGCGCCTCCCACAGCTGGTAGGAGGTGACGATGAAGTCCTTGCGCAGGACGGCGACGTCGACGTTGGCGCGGACGTCGGCGAGGTCGTCGAGGCTGCCGCCGAACCGGCGCCGCTCGGTCAGCACGCTGATCACCTTGGCGCCGCCGGCCGCGTAGTCGCGGGCGAGCGCGGCCGGGTCGGCGATCGCGGCGAGCGCGCCCTTGGACGGGCTGCTGCGCTTGACCTCGGCGATGACGGAGACGCCCTGCCCGCGCAGCGCGCCGAGCGCGTCCCGCGGGGCCGGGGCCTTCGCCGCCTTCTCCTTGAGTGCGCCGAGCGGGACCTCGCGCTGCCTGTCGGCGAGATCGGCCCGGACGCCCTCGATGATCTCGTCCAAAACGCTCAAGGTCGCAGGCCCCCTATTTCAGGTCGTTCCGTGCACCGATCGTAGCCGCCCCCTCGGACGCGCCCCGCACCCGGGAGGGGGCTCCGGCGCCCGCGCGAAACGGGTGGCGCGTCTCAGGGGGCCAGGGCGTGGGCGAACGGCAGGTTGCGGACGATTCCGTAGACGATGAGAACGCCGACGAACGAATACGCGACGGCCGGTCTGAACAGCGCCGAGCGCATCGGCAGCCCTTGCGCGGTCATGGCCGTCCAGCGCACGAAGAGGTAGCCGAGGACCGGCAGCAGGACGAACAGCAGGGGGTTGAGCCCGAACGCGGTGCCCACGTCACCGTGCGTGAGCGCGTACACGAGCCTCGTCCCCCCGCAGCCCGGGCAGTAGTACCCGGTCAGGGCCAGGAAGGGGCAGCCCGGGTAGTGGCCGGGCTCGTTGGGGTCGGCCCGGAACGCCACTACGAGGGCCCCGGCGGCGACTCCGCCGAGCACCGCCGCCTGCGGCAGCAGGGCCCGGGCCAGGTTCGGCCTCGCGGGCGCTTGCTCGTGTGCGTGGACGGATACGCGGGTCACACGTCCACCTTAGGCGCCGCCGGTGGCGGTCACGTGTCGAGGACGTAGCCGACGCCGCGGACGGTCCGGATGGGGCTGCCTTCGCCGAGTTTGGCCCGGAGCTGGGCGACGTGGACGTCGACCGTGCGGCTGCCGGCGCCGGCGCCCGGGCCCCAGGCGGCGTCGAGGAGCTGCTCGCGGGTGAAGACGCGGCCGGGGTTGGCCATCAGGAATTCGAGGAGGTCGAACTCGGTGACGGTGAGGGCGACGCGGCGGCCGCCGACGTCGGCGGTCCGGTCGCCGGGGTCGAGGGCGATGCGGCCGGCGCGCAGGGGGCCGGGCGCCTCGGCGGGGCCGCCCCGGCGGAGGGCCTCGGCGACGGCGCCGACGAGGACGCGGGGGCCGAAGGGGCGGTCGACGCGGTGGTCGCCGAG
>NZ_SMKY01000019.1 GCF_004349235.1 Actinomadura darangshiensis
GGGGCAGGCGGTGCTGCTGGGCGGCGGCGCCGGGGAGGTCGCGGACGAGCTGGAGCGCGTCGGCGAGGAAGCGGTAGGCGCGGTCCGGGTCGGGCTCGGCGGCGGCGGTCTCGCGGAGGCGGAGGGCGGTGTCGAGGCGGTGGCGGGCCTCGGCGGCGAGGACCTCCTCCTCGGGCGGGTCCGTGTCCGGTGCGGGGTGCGGGATCTGCCCGGCGTCGGCCAGTTCGGCGGCCGCGTACACCTCGCCCGCGTCGAGGAGGGAGCGCAGGCGTCCGGCGAGGCCGCCGCCCGGGCCGGTCTCGCGGCCGATGGCGAACACGAGGCGGCGCGCGTCGGCCTGCTCGACGCCGAGGTCCTCCACCGCGTACTGGAGGAGGGCGCGTTCCGACGCCCGCTGCCGCAGCCGCTCGCGGAGCCGGTCGGCCACGTCGAACAGCAGCAGCTCGGGGAGGCCGGCGCCCGACCGCAGCGCGGCGAGGATCGTGTCGGCGTGCGTGGTGCTGGTGTCGCGGCTGCGGCGGGCCCATTCGGCGCCGGCCGCCGCCACCGCGTCCTTGTCGAGGCGGAGGGCGCCGCCCGGCGCGGCGAAGCCGTCCAGGAGGCGGATCGGGCCGGTCAGGCGCGCGCCGAACAGGAAGTCGGCGAGGTGCCGCTTGCCGAGGACGTCCAGGGACTCCTGCACCTTCCGGAACGCCGGGTAGGGCGCGGCGGACGGCAGCGCGTCGGGTTCGCGGACGTCGATGCGGTCGGCGGCGGCGAGCCGCCCCAGCTCGGCGCGGGTCATGCCGCCGGTGCGGGCGATGCTCTCGACCTCGCCGGGCGCCACCATCCGCAGGACCCCGGCCGCGTCGGCGAGGCGGGCGCGGGTCTGGGCGCGGCGCCGCTCGGTGCGCTCCCGGCCGCCGCGCAGCCGCTGCTCCAGCGGGCGCAGGTCGCCGCGCTCGGCGGCGGCGAACAGCGGCGCCAGCTCCCGGTGCTCGGCCTCCAGCCGGTCGATCAGCTTGCGGAACTTCAGCTGCCCGCGCGCCCGCCGCCAGCACTGCCGGACCTCCTTCACCCGGGCGGCGACCGACGCCGCCGTCAGCTGGTCGCCCAGCGCGTAGCGGGCGCGCAGGTCCTCGGGGGGCTGGTCGCCCGCGGCCCGCGCGGGCTCCAGCACCTCCCGCCGGTAGTCGTCGTCGAACGCCACGGGCGCCTCCCTGCCGCCGGTCAGCTGACCTGGACGCGGGACAGGGCCTTGCGGGAGCGTTCGACGTCCTCCTCGGACATGCCGCCGACGTCCACCTTCAGCTCCAGCCGCTCGCCGGTCTCCTTCTCCACGGCGGTGACGTTCAGCAGGCCGGACGAGTCGAGCGCGAACGTGACCCCGATCGGCCAGCCCGCCTTCTTGCCCGGCGGGACGCGGATCTCGCCGGTCGCGATCTCGGTGTTGTCGATCAGGTCGGCGGACTCCACGACGCCGGCCTGCTCCATCACCCGGATGTCGGCGGACGCCTGGTCGTCGTAGACGGTGAAGAAGTCCTCGGTCTTCGCGGCGGGCAGCTCGTCGTTGGCGTGCACGAGGTGCGCGACGTTCTCGGCGCCGGTCTCCCGGTCGACGACGACGATCCCGAACGCGTGCGAGGCGACCGTCTTGATCTGCCGCCCGGCGATCTGCTTCTGCTGCTCGGCGGACAGGCCCGCCCGGTTCGCCATCTCCTCGGCGCGCTCGGCGGCGCCCTCCCGGACGAGCCGCCGGTAGGTCTCCTCGAACGCGTACAGCGCCGCGCCCTTGGCGACCGCGAGGTCGGGGTCCTGGAGGCGGGGCGCGAGCCCGAGCTCGGTCTGCAGCCGCGCCGCGACGACCGGCATCTTCGTCGACCCGCCGACGAGGACGAGGTCGTCGTAGTCGTCGACGTTCTTGTCCGCGGCGGTGGACAGCGTCCGGCCGGTGATCTCCACGGTGCGGTCGAGGAGGTCCTTGGTCAGCTCCTCCAGCTTCTCCCGCGTCACCTCGACCGCCGCGACCCGCCCGCCGTGCATCACCCGGACGGTGTGGGACGTGCGGGTGGTGAGCGCCTTCTTGGCGTCCTCGGCGTCGCGGCGGAGCTGCTGCTCGGTCTGCTTGTCGTCGAGCGGGTCGCCCGCGTCCGGGTGCTCGGCGCGGAACCGCTCGGCGAGGTGCTCGACGAGCCGCGCGTCCCAGTCGGCGCCGCCCAGCTCGTGGTCGCCGTCGGTGCACACCACCTCGATGTGGCCGTCGCGCAGCGCGATGACGGTGGTGTCGAACGTCCCGCCGCCGAGGTCGTACACCAGGATGGTGCGGTCCTGCTCGGGGTTGAGGACGCCGTAGGTGATCGCGGCGGCGATCGGCTCGGACACGATGTCGATGACGTTCAGCCCGGCGATCCGGCCCGCCTTGCGGGTCGCGTCGCGCTCGGCCGCGCCGAAGTAGGCGGGGACGGTGACGACCACGTCCCGGGTCTCCTCGCCCGTGGTGGTGCGCGCGTCCGTCGCCAGCTTCAGCAGGATGAACGCCGACACCTCCTCGGGGGTGAAGTCGATCCCGTGGATGGGGCGCGTCACGTCGCGGCCCATGTCCCGCTTGATGAGGCTGACGACGTTGTCGGGCTCCAGGACCGCGGTGTCCTTCGCGGTCGCGCCGACGACGACGTTCTCGCCGCTCTCGAAGAACACGACCGACGGGGTGGTGTCGGTGCCCTCCAGGTTGCGCAGGACCGCCGGCCGACCCACATCGTCGATGGAGGCAATGCAGGAGTACGTGGTTCCGAGGTCGATCCCGTAGACAGCCATGTCCCTCACCTATCGGTACCGAGTCCGCTGTTCTTCTGTCCGCTCTGCGTGCCGTCGCCGCCGCCGTTCGAGCCCGCCTTGGCGGCGTGCCCGGCCCCGTTCCCGCCGGCCTGCGCGCCCTGGTCGAGCTTGCCGACGCTGACCGCGGCCTTGCGCAGCACCTTGCCGCTCTGCTCGAACCCGTCGGACTGGACGGCGGTGACCGTCCCGTCCCGCAGGGGGTCGCCGACGGGCGTGACCGCCACCGGACGGTGCCGGGACACGTCGTACGGGGCGCCGGGCTCGACCGTGAACCGCTCCACCCCGAGCCGCGCCAGCGCGTCCGCGACGTCGTCGGCGACCGCCTCCAGCAGCAGTGCCGTCGCCCCCGCGTCGGGCGGCGCGGCGGGGCCGGGCGCGGCGAGCCGGTCGGACTCGCGGCGCGCCTGGTCGTGCAGCCGGTACAGCGCGGCGCGGACGGGCTCCAGCATCGCCTGCAGCTCGCCGCGCCGCAGCCGCTGGTTCTCCGCGTGCAGCCGGTCGATGACGGCCTCGCGGTGCGCGGCGCGCTCGTGCTCGCGGTCGAGGCGCGCGGTCAGCGCGGTGAGCGCGGTGAGCGCGTCCCTGACCTCGGCGCACGGCCCGGTGCCGGGCACGCTGGTGCTCGGCCCGTCGGTGCCCGGCCCGCCGGGCACGCCGGCGGCGGCCGTCCCGCCCCCGGTGGGCGCCGGCTCCGGCCCGGTTCCGGACTCCTCATTGACTGGGGGTTCCCCGTCCCTCGACACGTGCAGTCACCTTAATGCTGGGCGGTAGGAGACGACAGGTCATCCGATGACCTCCACCGGACTCTAGTTTGACCCGTACCCGCCGTTCCAGCACCGACTTACCGCGCCGTTTTCTTCGGACGACACCGTTGGGTAACACGAAGGAAACGGCCGTCACCCAGGCTGGGGGCCTGGTACGGACACTGGAGGTGGCGATGTTGCTGCGGGTACGTGTGCGACTGCCCGACCGTCCCGGCTCGCTGGGCCGGGTCGCCCGCACGCTGGGCGCGGCCGGTGCGGACGTCGTCCAGATGGCGGTGCTCGAACGCGGCAACGGCCGGGCGATGGACGACTTCACCGTCGCGTGGCCGTCGGGCGCGGGCGTCGACCGGCTGGCCGAGGGGCTCGGGTCGGTGCCCGGCGTGGAGGTCGCCGGGATCTGGCCGACGGCCGAGCCGCAGGGCGGCTGCCCGGACGCGGCCGTGATCGGCCAGGTCGCGGCCGTCCCGGAACGCGGCGCGCGGATCCTCGCCGACGCCGTCCCGGCGATCCTCAGCGCCGACTGGGCGGGCCTGGCCGAGCCGGCGGGCGAGGACGCGGCGGTGGTCGTGCACGCCAGCGTCGGCGGCCGTGCGGGCGCCGCGGTGGCGGGCCTGCTGCCGCTGCGGCCGCGCGCGTTCACGGCGCCGGACGGCACGGAGTTCGCGGTGTGCCCGCTCGCCAAGGGCAGCGTCGCGCTGGTCGTCGCCCGGACGGGCGCGCCGCCGTTCCACCGGACGGAGGTGTCCCGGCTGGAGCAGCTCGCCGGCGCGGCCGACGCCGTCCTGCTCGGGGACCGGTCCTCCGGCTGACCTGGCGGTTCCGGCCCGGGTGGAATTAGAGTCGCGTTCTAGAAATTGTCGCGTTCCAGGAGGTGGCCGATGGCCGTCCTGCTCACCCCGCACGCCGAAGCCAAGCCGGACGAACCCGCGCTCACCGACGAACGCGGCAGCACCACCTGGCGGGACCTGGACGCCAGGACCGGCCGGCTGGCGAACGCGCTGCGCGCCCTGGGCCTGGCCACCGGCGACGCGATCGCGATCCACTCCGGGAACCGGCGCGAGTACTTCGAGCTGATGTGCGCCGCCGTCCACGTCGGGCTCCGCTACGTCATGGTCAACTGGCACTGGACGGCCGACGAGCTGCGCTACGTCCTGGAGGACTCGGGCGCGCGGGCGCTGTTCTCCGAGGACGCCTTCGGCGGCGTCGCGCGCGAGGCGTCCGAGGGCCTCGACCTGGCCGCCCGCATCGCGTTCGGCGACCCGGTCGAGGGCTTCACCGCGTACGAGGACTTCCTCGCGACGGCCGAACAGGAGGAGATCGCCGACCCCGCGATGGGCTACCCGATGTTCTACACGTCGGGCACGACAGGGCGGCCGAAGGGCGTCAGCCGGACGAGGACCGGCGTCGGCGCCCCCATCGAGACGGCGACGCTGCTCGGCGAGGTCTTCGCCGACGTCCTGAAGATCCCGCCCAACGGCCGCTCGCTGCTCGCCGGGCCCGTCTACCACTCCGCGCAGTGGCTGTGGTCGTTCATGTTCCTGCTGGTCGGACGCTCGGTGGTCATCCGGCGGAACTTCGACCCGGCCGAGACGCTGCGGCTCATCGACGAGTACGCCATCACCAACGTCCACCTCGTCCCGACGCAGTTCGTCCGGCTGCTGCGGCTGGACGAGGCGGCCCGGTCGGCGTTCGACGGCTCCAGCCTCGCGGTCGTCTGGCACGGCGCCGCGCCCTGCTCGCCCGAGGTGAAGCGGCGGATGATCGACTGGCTCGGCCCGATCGTCTCGGAGTACTACGGCTCCACCGAGGCGTCGGTGAACTCCGTCATCACCGCGCCGGAGTGGCTGGACAAGCCCGGCAGCGTCGGCCGCCCGCTGCCGACGACCGAGGTGCACGTCCTGCGCGAGGACGGCGAGCCCGCCGCGCCGGGGGAGCGCGGCCAGATCTACTTCCGCTACACCAGCGGCGACGACGTCGAGTACTGGGGCGACGAGGAGAAGACCCGCTCGGTGCACCGCGCGGACGGCCTGTTCACCACCGGCGACGCCGGCCACCTGGACGAGGACGGCTACCTGTTCCTCGCCGACCGCGTCATCGACATGATCATCAGTGGCGGGGTGAACATCTACCCGGCGGAGATCGAGGGGGTGCTGATCACCCATCCGGCCGTCCGGGACGTGGCGGTGTTCGGCGTCCCGGACGAGGAGTTCGGCGAGCAGGTGAAGGCCGCCGTGGAACTGACCGACGGCGGGTCGCCGTCCGATGCCCTGGCCGCCGAGCTGATCGCCCACGTCCGCGCCTCGCTGGCGGGCTACAAGGCGCCCCGCTCGGTCGACTTCGTCGACGCGATGCCGAGAACCCCCACCGGCAAGCTCTACAAGCGCCTCCTGCGCGCCCCCTACTGGGAGACTCCCGCCCGTTGACTGCGGCGTGTCGTTGTTATCTGGCGGCTCATGACAACGACACGCCGCAGTCAACGGAGCAGGGCGAGGACCGCGTCGAGGTCGGTGAGGCAGGCGTCGGAGCCGAGGCCCTGGGCGACGGCCGCCGCCGCGGCGGTGCCCCAGCGCGCCGCCTCCAGCACGTCCTCGCCCTGCACGAGGCCGGTGATGAACCCGGCGCAGTACGCGTCGCCGCAGCCGGTCGTGTCGACGACCTTGACGGGCAGGACGGGCAGCCGGTGCACGCCCTCGTCCGTGGCGACGAGGCTGCCTTCCGCGCCGAGCGTGACGATGACGGTGCCCGGCCCCTGGGTGCGGAGCGCGGCGGCGGCCTTCTCCGGGTCGCTCTCGCCCGTCATCGCCGCGGCCTGCTCCTCGTTGGGCAGGAAGTGGTCGACGTAGGGGAGGAAGGCCGCGGCGCCGGTCAGCAGGTCGGGCATGTTGGACAGCAGGTCCATGGTCACGACGGTGCCGGTCCGGCGGGCGGCGGCCAGCATGTCGAAGAACGCCGGGTCGTTGAGGCCGAACGTGACGTCCGGCCCGCCGAGGTGCACCACGCTCGCCGCGCCCAGCAGGCCCGGCCCGACCGCGCCCGTGGTGAGGGTCAGGTTGGCGCCGGGGACGTGGAAGCTCGGCCGCCCGCCGTCCGGCCGGATCGGCAGGATGGACGCGCTGGTCTGGTCGGCCGTCCGCCGGACGAGGCCGCGCACGTCCACGCCGTTCCGCGTCATGATCGTGACCAGCAGGTCGCCGAGGTCGTCGTCGCCGATCGCGCCGACCGAGATCACCTCGTTGCCGAGCCGGGCGAGCGCGACCGCGGTCCCGGCGGCGGCGCCGGCCGCGGTCACCCGGATCTCCTCGACGACGACGGTGTCCTGGCCGTCCGGGATGCCCTCGACGGGCCGGGCGAGCACGTCGAGGATGTGCGCGCCGAGAGTGACAACGGTCATGACCGGCCCCTTAAAGATCGTCAGGGCCGTAGCGTACGCGGTGAGGTCCGCGGAACGTGAGAGGTATTCGCATGTTGTTGAATGATGAACGGCATGAGCTGTGCGCCATCGGCCGGCGGCTGGCCGACACCGGCCTCGTGACCGGCGCGTCGGGCAACATCAGCGTCCGGTCGGGCGACCTGGTCGCCGTCACCCCGAGCGGCATGGCGCTCGGCCGGATGGAGCCCGCCGACTGCCCGGTGGTGACCCTGTCCGCCCAGCTCGTGGAGGGGGAGAAGGCCCCTTCGTCCGAGACGCCCATGCACCTGGCGCTCTACGCGGAGACCCCGGCCGCGGCGATCGTCCACACCCACTCGACGTACGGGGTCGTGGTGGCGACGACCATGTCCGAGCTGCCGCCGATCCACTACAACACGCTGCTGCTGGGCGGGGTGGTGAAGGTCGCCGAGTACGCCACCTACGGGACGCCCGAGCTGGCGGAGAACGTCCGGACGGCCATGGCCGGCGGCAAGCGGGCCGCGCTGATGGCCAACCACGGCGGCGTCACGATCGGCCGCGACCTGGACGAGGCGTTCGAGAACGCGCGCCTCCTGGAGTGGCTGTGCGGCGTCTACGTCCGGGCCAAGACGATCGGCGAGCCGCGCATCCTGACCGGCGGGGAGCTGGCGGACGTCGTCGAGCGGGGGCTCGCGCCGCCGGAGTTCCCGCGCGTGTAACCTAACGCTTGTTAGGTCGCCCCGCGGGAGGTCCGCTTTGCCCTTCGTCCTGATCGACAAGCCGCGCCCGGACGTCACCCTCATCACCCTCAACCGGCCCGAGCGCATGAACGCGATGGCGTTCGACGTCATGGTCCCGTTCCGCGAGGCCCTCGAAGAGGTGAGCCGCGACAACGGCACCCGCGTCGTCGTCATCACCGGCGCGGGGCGCGGCTTCTGCTCCGGGGCCGACCTGGAGAACCCGGGCGGCATCCCCGGCATCGACGGCCTGACGCTCCCGACCATCGCGCTCCGGTCGATGGAGCTGCTGGACGACGTGATCCGCGCGATGCGGCGCGTCCACCAGCCGGTCATCGCGGCGGTCAACGGACCGGCGATCGGCGGCGGCCTGTGCCTGTCCCTGGCCGCCGACATCCGGCTGGGCGCCGACACGGCGCTGTTCCGCGCCGCCGGGATCAACAACGGGCTGACCGCGAGCGAGCTCGGCCTCAGCTACCTGCTGCCGCGCGCGATCGGCGCGTCCCGCGCGTTCGAGCTGATGCTGTCCGGCCGGGACGTGGACGCATCGGAAGCCGAGCGCATCGGCCTGCTCTCCCGCGTCGTCCCCGGCGACAAGCTCCTCGACGCCTGCTACGAGCTGGCCGAGCGGATCGCCGGGTTCAGCCGTCCCGGCACCGAGCTGACGAAGCGGATGCTGTGGTCGAGCCTGGACGCCGCGAGCCTGGACGCCCACATGGGCCAGGAGGGCCTCGCCCAGCTCTACGTCCGCCTCACCACGCACAACTTCGAGGAAGCGATCAAGGCGCGGAAGGAGCACCGCCCCCCGGACTTCCAGGACTGACGCAACGCGGACGGGTCCGGCGCTGGTACGACCATGCCGCCACGCCCAGCGCCACCCCGTAGACGGTGAACGCGACGATGCCGCACGCCGCGACCGTCCAGCCGGACCATCCGTGCAGGAGCGGGCCGTCGGGGAGGCCGCCCAGCCCGACGACCGGCGGCAGCAGGTACCCGAACGTCGCCACGACGCCGTACGGGCCGAGTGTGAGCGCGCCGAGCCAGGCCGGTGCGAGCGGCAACCAGCGCGGCACCGCGCGTCCCGCGAAGACCTGCCCCCACCTGTGCGTGAGCCCCATCAGCAGGAAGATGCCGAGCAGCGCCGACAGCGTGGTGAAGTCCAGCCCGTACTTCTCCAGCGTCAGGATCAGCCCGGACGCGCCGTTGCGCTCGAACTCGGCGACGACCCGCGCACTGCTGATCCCCGCGAAGGAACCGCCGAGCGCCCACGTCGTCTTCATGACGATGTACGGGACGAACCCGGCCGCCCCGGCATAGGCGGCCCACCGCACCGGACGCGGCGCGGAGGACACGGGCGCCGCGGCCTTGCGCGTCCCCGTCATCGCATGCACTCGGCCGCACCGCGCGCAGGCCCCCGCCGTGCTGCGCTGATACGCCAGGGCCGAGCCCGCCATCAGGGCCGCGCCGGCCGCGCACAGCGCCTCGACGCAGAACCGCGGCCAGTCGTCGACCGCCCCGGTGAAGACGAGCTGCAGCGCGTTCATGACGAACCCGAAGGTCCCGGCCCCCGCCACGACGCACGACGTCCACAGCCCGGTGAGCGGCCACCAGCGCGGCATCTGCCGCCCGACGTCCCGGACGCTCGACACGGCCATGATCCCGCCGACGCCAAGGCACGCCGCGATCACCCAGGCCGCCGCCCGCGCTCCGTCCAGCGGACTCCCGGTATCCCCGCCGACCGCCCAGTACAGGACCAGCCCCACCGCGCCCAGCGACCACGCGCCCGCCGCGTACCCGGCCCACCGCGGCCACAGCCTTCCGATCGACTCCATGGGACGACCCTCGCGCGCACACGCACCGTCCGGCCTCCCGCCGGGGACCGATCCGGCTACCCCGCGCGGGGGAACGGCGTGGCAGGCTGGCGGAATGCCGAAGCTTTCACCGGACGAGGCGCGCCGGCTGCTGACGACCGTCCCGGTCGTGCGCCTGGCGACCGTGGGGGAGGACGCGCGGCCCCACCTCGTCCCGGTGACGTTCGCCGTCCACCGGGGCGCCGTCTACACGGCCGTCGACCACAAGCCCAAGAGCACCCGGGACCTGCGGCGGCTGGCCAACGTCCGCGCCAACCCCCGCGTCGCGCTGCTGGCCGACCACTACGAGGACGACTGGAACCGGCTCTGGTGGGTCCGCGTGGACGGCCACGCGAGCATCGTCGACGACCCCGCCCAGATGGCCGAGCCCATCGGCCTCCTTGCGGACCGCTACGCCCAGTACCGCGACCACGCCCCGGAGGGCCCGGTCATCGCGATCACGATCGACACCTGGACGGGCTGGTCCGCGTCCTAGCGGAAGCGCCGGAAGCACGGCGGCCGGGTTCGCGGTGGTCCGCCGGGTCTCGGTCACCTTTCGGACGGTCCTGCACTGACCTCCGGCCGGTCCCAGGCCGCGCCGATCCTCGCGAGGTCGCCGGCGTACTCGATGCGGGTGGACCACTCGTCCGGCCAGGCGCCCATGCCGAGGCGGGCGCCCGCGAACGCGCCGGCCAGGCAGGCGATCGAGTCGGAGTCGCCGGAGCTGGCGGCGCCGCGCCAGATCGCCTCGACCGGCTCGTCCGGGAACAGCAGGAAGCACAGCAGGCCGGTGGCGAGCGCCTCCTCGGCGACCCAGCCGCCGCCCGTGATCTCGCAGGGGTCGGACGTCCGGTCGCCGCGCGCGACGGCCTCGTCCAGGCGGTCGAGGACGGCCAGGCACTCGTCCCAGCCGCGGGCGATGAACGTCTCAGGGGCGTCCATGCCCGGCTGCTGCCACAGGGTGCCGAGCCAGCGCTCGTGGTAGACGGTCCGCTGGTCGTGGCAGCGGGCGCGGAGCGCCCCGGCCAGATCGGACGGGGCCGTCCCGTCGGCCAGCCACCGGACGGCGAACGCGGTCAGCTCGCTGGCCGCCAGCCCGGTCGGGTGCCCGTGGGTGAGGGCGGCCTGGAGCTGCGACGCTCCGGCCCGCGTCTCGTCCGACAGGCCGGGCGCGAGGCCGACGGGCGCCACCCGCATGTTCGCGCCGCACCCCTTGGAACCCGCGACGGTGGCGTCCACCCAGGGCTTCCCGGCCGCCAGCCCTCTGCATGCGCGCAGGCAGGTGTGGCCGGGCGCCCGGTTGTTGTCGGGGCTGTTGAGCCAGTCGACGAACCGCCGCCTCCACATGGGCGTGATCAGGTCAGGGGTGAACGGAGGGTTGTCCAGGGCGTCCAGCAGGGCGAGGCCGACCGCGATGGCCATCTGGGTGTCGTCGGTGACGAGCGCGGGATCGCCGTTCAGCTGCGTAGGCCCGTGGTCGCCGAAGCGCTTGTGGATCTGCTTCATGGTGAGGAACTCGGTGGGCGCCCCCAGGGAGTCCCCGTACGCCAGCCCGAACATCGCCCCGCTCGCCCGTGTCATAGCGGGCATTCTTCCTCAAACGGCACGCTGGAAGCGGCCCGGCGTCATGCCATAGCAGCGGACGAACCAGCGCGTCAGATGGCTCTGATCGGCGAAACCGGTCGCCGCCGCGACGTCCCCGATCGCGTCGCCCCGGGCGAGCAGGCGGCGCGCGGCGCGCAGGCGGAGCTGCCGCTGGTAGTCGCTGGGCGCCATCCCGTACGCCCGCCGAAACCCCCGGTAGAGCGCGAACCGGCTGCATCCCGCCGCCTCGGCCAGCTCGCCGGCGCCGACGTCGTCCAGGTACGACTCCTCAAGGCGCCGCCGGGCCCGCTCGACGAAGCCGCCGGACGGCGCGCTGCGGAGCCGGCGTGTGGCGGCCCGGTTCACCATCGCCCCGACGGTCGCGGTCAGCAGCTCGTCCCGCCGCAGGGCCGGCGCGCCGCCGAGCAGCGCCGCGTGCAGGCCGCGCAGGTTCCCCGCCAGGACGGGATCGGGCACGACGGGGGAGTCGAACAGCGGCAGCCCGGCCGGGGCGTCCGCGATGTCGGCGAGCACGTCGGAGACCAGCTCCGGGCCGATGTGGACGATCCGGTACGTGAAACCCAGCTCGTCGGCGGCGTGCCCGTCGTGCGGGTCGTCCGGGTTGAACGCGATCACCATCCCGGCCGCGCTCGTGTAGGCGCCGCCCCGGCACCGGAACGCCTGGTAGCCGTCCTCGGTGACGCCGAACGAGTACGTCTCGTGGCTGTGCCGGTGGTAGACGTGCCGCTCGAAGTGGGCGTGCATCGCCTCCAGGGCGCGGTCGGGCGACCGCCAGTACCTGCTCCAGTCCACCTGCCCCAGTCTGGCGCACGAGCGTTCAAGACGGCACACCCCAGGTCAGGCAGCCTGGGGGCATGCGTTTCGACACCAAGATCGGGATCGTGGTCCGGGACGACCTGGCCGCCTGGCAGCGGCTCAACGTCACCGCGTTCCTGTCCAGCGCCGTCGCGGGCGGCGTCCCCGGCGTCATCGGCGAACCGTACGAGGACGCGTCCGGGAACCGGTACCTGGCGATGTTCCGGCAGCCCGTCCTGGTCTACGAGGCCGGCGCCGAGACGATCGTGAAGGCCCACGCCCGCGCCCTCGCGCGCGAGATGGACATCGCCGTCTACATCGAGGACATGTTCAAGACCGGCCACGACGAGGCCAACCGCGAGACGGTCCGCGCGGTCACCGCCGAGGAGATGCCCCTGGTCGGCTTCGCCGTCCACGGCCCGAAGAACGGCGTCGACAAAGTCCTCAAGGGGCTGCGGCTGCACCCGTGAGCCCGGCGAGCGCGGCGAGCGCGGCGAGGCGCTCGCGGTGCCGGTCCGGTGCGCCGAAGAGCTGCCGCGACCCCTGGGCCCGCTTGAAGTACAGGTGCGCGTCGTGCTCCCACGTGAACCCGATGCCGCCGTGCAGCTGGATCGCCTCACCGGCCGTGTGGAAGTAGGCGTCCGAGCAGTACGCCTTCGCCAGCGCGGCCGCCGCCGGCAGCTCCTCCGGGCTCTCGTCCGCGGCCGCCGCCGCGTTGAGCACCGCCGACCGCGCCGATTCGACCAGCACGAACATGTCCGCGCACCGGTGCTTGATCGCCTGGAACGACCCGATCGGACGCCCGAACTGGTGCCGCACCTTCGCGTACTCGACCGTCATGTCGAGGGTCTTCTGCGCGCCGCCGAGCTGCTCGGCCGCCAGCGCGACGGCGGCGACGTCGAGCGCCCGGCGCAGCGCGTCCTGCCCGCCGACCTTCCTCGCCGGGACGCCGTCGAACTCGATCCGCGCCAGCTTCCGCGTCTGGTCGAGCGTCGTCACCCGGGTCCGGACGAGCCGAGCCGTGTCCTCGACCGCGTAGACCCCGACACCGTCCTCGTCCCGGGCCGCCACGAGCACCAGATCGGCGACATGGCCGTCCAGGACGAAGCTCTTGGCCCCCCGCAGCACACCGCCTTCGGCCTTCGCCTCCACGTCGCCGGCGTCCCACGACCCGCCGTCCTCGGCCACCGCCAGCGTCGCGATCATCGACCCGTCCGCGATGCCGGGCAGCAGGTCGTGCCCGCCTTCACCCGCCGCCAGCGCCGCCGCGGCCGTGATCGTCGCGAGGAACGGCGCGCACACCACGGCCCGCCCCATCTCCTCGAAGACCACGGCCAGCTCCCGCATCCCGAACCCGGCGCCCCCGTGCTCTTCGGCGATCGCGAGCCCCTGCAGCCCCAACTGTTCGGCCATCTGCGCCCACACTTTGGGGTCGTAGCCCTCGGCCGTCTCCATCAGCCGCCGCACCTCGCCGCCGGGGGACCGGTCGGCGAAGAAGCGCCGCAGCGCGTCCCGCAACTCCCGCTGTTCCTCGGTCAGGACGAGCTTCATCGGGCGGCCTCCCACACGTGTCCACACTTACCGGCTCATCATGCCGCGCCCCCCGGCGCCCGCCTCACGGACGTTCCCATCCACCGGGACGATCAGGGCGCCCAGTCGTGCGGCCCGAGCACGTATCCCTTGCTGGTCGAATGCAGGTGGTTGATCGACACTAGGTGCCCGAGCGCGGCCCACAGATCCTCCTCGGGCGCCTCGACGAGCGTCCCGATCGTCTCGAAGTCGGCCGCCCCGCGCTCCTTGTCGATCTCCGCCACTGTCTCGTACACGGTCAGCTCGAAGTCCGACAGCTCCTGGACGTCCCCACGCCTGCCCTCTCGCTCATCCATAGCCAAACCGTGCCCACTCGCGCCCGTTCTATCTGCCCTCCAGGAGCTCCAGGCCCGTACGCTGGGAGCATAAAGCTCGATGACTACGATCTGTATGTGAAGGGTGGCGCTCTGCTCATAGACTCGCTCGCGAGGAAAGGAGCAGAGCATGACTGCGATGGTTCAAGAGCCTCTGTCACACGGCAACGCCGACGTTGTCCTGGAAGGTTTCCTCGCCCTCGACACCCCCCAGGGCTTCCGAGCCGAACTGATCGACGGAGAGATCGTCGTGACCCCACCCCCTCTTGGCGACCATGAGCGATGCATCGCCAAGATCATCCGTCAGGTCATCCGCTACACCGCGACCGAGTTCGAGTGCGCCTGCAACAAGGGCCTCAAGCTCCCGGGTGCCGACGGGCAGCCAGACAATCATGTGATCCCGGACATCACCTTCATCTCCCCAGAGGCTGATCCGTTCCACCGAGCAGCCTCGTGGATGCCCGTGGCCGGTGACGGGATCGTCATGGTGGTTGAGGTGACCTCGACGAGGCCGGGACAGGATAGAGAGGCGAAGCGCACCGGCTATGCGCGGGCAGGAATCCCTTACTATCTGCTGGTAGACCGCGACGAAGAGAGAGTGGTCCTCTTCAGCGGGCCGGACGGCAAGGACTACGGGCACACTGACCAGGTGCCGATCGGGAAGACGCTGCCGCTGCCGGAGCCGTTCGGGATCGAGCTGGACACCGCCGCGTTCGCCTGATCCTGGTCAGCCGATGGGCCCGGACAGTGGCCCGCCGTCCTGCGGAGTCACTGTTCCGGGCCTTGGCCGGTGCTGCCCTTCAGTCGGCCCACATGTGACCGGCGGGGGCGACGTCGGCCCAATCGTGGCCGGCGGGTGCCATGTTGTCGTGATGGCCGCTGGGGCTCGTGTCGGCGCTCGCGCTCGCGGCGCCCAGGACGAGCCCGCCGAGGGCCGCCGCACCGCCCAGCAGCACCACCGTGATCGCCTT
Source organism: Actinomadura darangshiensis (assembly GCF_004349235.1). Taxonomy (GTDB): domain Bacteria; phylum Actinomycetota; class Actinomycetes; order Streptosporangiales; family Streptosporangiaceae; genus Spirillospora; species Spirillospora darangshiensis. The sequence goes on from NZ_SMKY01000019.1 coordinate 14,829, forward strand.
CTTGATCCGCATCCGCTTCTCCTTGCGCTCTGTTTCCCCGACGACGTTCTACATCCGAGGGTGCAGGGCGGCGACGTTGATGTCGTTACGGGGGAGTGCACTCTTCTTTAGCCCGCGTGCACGGTCGCCGGGCGCCGCCGCCGTATCTTCCGCCGGCGTGTCCGAACCGCGACCCGATGGAGCGGTCCGAAGCTAGAGTGATCCACTGACGGGCACGAGCGAAAGGCGGAACCCCACATATGTCGGACGCGCCGCGGGACCGGATCGACGAGACCGACCTGCAGACCGACCGGCCGCACTCGGCGCGGGTCTACGACTACATCATCGGCGGCAAGGACAACTTCGCCGCCGACCGGGAGACCGCGGCGACGGTCCTGGCGAACTGGCCGGGCCTGCGCACCTCGATGATCGCCAACCGGGCCTGCATGCAGCGGATGGGCCGCGAACTCGCCCGGCTCGGGGTACGGCAGTTCATCGACGTCGGCACCGGCATCCCGTCCTCGCCGAACCTGCACGAGGTGGTCCAGGAGGTGGCACCGGACGCGCGGATCGTCTACGTCGACAACGACCCGATCGTCCTCGCCCACGCGCGTGCGCTGCTGACGAGCACGCCCGAGGGCCGCACCGCCTACATCTCGGCCGACATGCACTCGGCCGAGACGCTCCTCGGCGACTCCGCCCTCCGCGACGTCCTCGACCTGTCCCGCCCGGTCGCGCTCACCGTGATCGCGATGCTCCAGTTCGTGGAGGACGCCCAGGGCCTGGTCGAGGCGCTCGTCGCTCCGCTCGTCCCGGGCAGCTACCTCGCCATCACCATCCCCACCGGCGACCTGGCCCCCGAGTCGCAGCGCCTCGCCGACGACTACACCAGCAACGGCATCCCCATGTACCTCCGCGACCACGCCGAAGTGGAACGCCTCTTCACCGGCCTGGAACTCCTCGACCCGGGCGTCGTCCCCATGCCCGACTGGCGCCCCGCACCCGGCGAGAAGCCCCTCCCCGAGACCGCCACCAACATGTACGCCGCCGTGGCCCGCAAGCCCTAACGCCGTCCGCCGCCGCGGGGGACACCGCGGCCGGCTCACCAAGAATCATGCGGACGGCCCCGGCGATCTGCCGCCGGACCGCCCTCTTCGCCCGCGGGGCCTCGCCATCCCGTCCCTCGCCGGTCAGGCCGTTCACTGCCTCCCGCAGAAGGGCGGCGCGTGCCGGTTGCGGCGACGCGGCGTTGGAAGCGGTCAGGAATCGAGAAGCGCCCGTATCCGGACCGCACCTAGCGTGACCTCAATGGATGTCAGGCCGACCGAGTGGAGAAACCGATGAGCGACCAGAAGACGAGCGGGCGCCAGGGCGGGACGCCCGGGGCGTTCTCGCGGTGGATGCAGCACCGCATGAACGCCCGCATGAACCGCAAGGTCCGGCGCGGCAAGGGCACCTTCATGGGCATGGACGTGCTGATCCTGAACACCGTGGGCAGCCGGACCGGCGAACCGCGGCAGACCCCGGTCGCGTGGTTCGCCGACGACGGCGACGGCCGCCTCGTCGTCGCGTCGGGCGGCGGCAGCCAGAACCCGGACTGGTTCGTCAACCTGATGGCGAACGCGGACAAGGCGACGATCGAACTCCCCGGCTACGAAGCCGCCCCGATCACACCGCACCGCCTGGAGGGCGCCGAGCGCGACGCGGCCTGGCAGCGCATCGCGACCGCCCAGCCCCGCATCGCGAAGTACCAGAGCAAGTCCGACCGCGAGTACCCGGTCGTCCGCCTCACGCCGCGCTGACGCGACCGCCCGCCGGCGCCGGCCGGGAACGGATCCCGGCCGGCGCGTCGACGAACCGGGTGTCAGCCGAGATGGCGGGCGAAGAAGCGCAGCGCGCTGTCCGTCTCGAACGGCGGCACGTCTCCGTGCTTGCCGGGGTTGGCGTGGAGCGTCTTCTCGGACGAGGCCAGGGCGTCGAACAGGGCCAGGCCGCCCGCCCGGGAGACCAGGTGGTCGTCCCACTGGAGCAGGAACCGCACCGGAGCGGTGACCTGGGCGGCGGTCTCGGCCAGTCCGTCCACGGCGAGCAGGCCCAGCACCGCGGCGCGGACGCGGGGCTCCGCGGCGAGCAGCGGCACACCGAGCCCGCAGCCCAGCGACACGCCCCAGTAGCCGACCGGGCCGGCCCCCACACCGTCGAGTTCCTGGACCGCGCCGATCACCGCCTGCCAGTCGGCGACGGCCTGGCCGGCCACGAGTTCGTGCAGGGCGGCGACCAGCGCGGCCGGGTTCTCGCCGGAACCCATGCGGGTCCGGAACTCGGTCGTGGCCTGGACGAACCGCTCGTCCTTCGGCCGGTCGCCGTGGTTGGGCGCGTCGATCGCGGCGACCGCGAAACCGCCGTCCGCGGCGAAGCGGCGCGCGCGGGCGAGGACGCCGGGGGCCTGCTTGTGCTGGCCGCCGCCGTGTCCCATCAGGATCAGGGGGCGGGCATCGGCGGCGCCTTCCGGCGTCCACAGCACGCCGGGGATCTCGCCGAGGGTGAAGAGCTGTTCGGAGACGCCGTCGGACGACGTCTGAGAGGTGAAGCGCATGGCGGTTCACGCCTTTCGGGATGCCTTCTGCGGGCGCTCCCTAGGCCATGCAAGGGAGGGAGCCCCGACCTGTCGAAGCGTTGATCGGTCTCACCTCCTCAAGTTGCGCACTGGTGCACGGCGCCGCCGAAGCTATCACGACGCGGTGTGCGTGCGTCCGGCTCGGGTGCCGGGGCCGGTAGGTTGCGGGGCTGTGCGGGTTCGGGTCACCGGGGTGGTCGTCGAGGACGGGCGCGTTCTGCTGCTCGACCAGGACACCGGTGGCGGACGGTCCTGGTCGCTGCCCGGTGGGAAGGTCGAGGCTGGGGAGACCCTCACGGACGCGCTGGTCCGGGAGATGCGCGAGGAGACCGGCGTCGAGGTCGAGGTCGGGCGGCTGCTGTACGTCTGCGATCACCTGCCGGCGGACGTCGTCCACATCACCTTCGAGGCGCGCCGCGTCGGCGGGGTCGTCGGCGAGGTCGCGGGTGCCGACTCAAGGCCGATCCGCGGGGTGACGTTCGTGCCGCTCGGTGAGCTGGCGGGGCTCGGGTTCGGTGCGCGGTTCGCGGAGCTGGCCCGCGCCGGATTCCCCGGCGCGGGCTCCTACATGGGGGCCAAGGCCAACATCGGGCTGTGAGTCACTGGGCGGTCCAGCCGCCGTCGACGGCGACGAGTGCGCCGGTGATGAAGCTCGACGCGTCGGACGCCAGGAAGGCCACGGCTTCGGCCACCTCCTCGGGGCGGCCTATGCGGCCGATCGGGTGGGCCGGGCCGAAGGAGGCGAGCATCTCGCGGCCGTTCTCGACCACGCCCTCCATGATGTCGGTGTCGATCACGCCGGGGAGGACGGCGTTGGAGCGGATGTTCTTGGGGCCGCCTTCGATCGCCAGGACGCGCGTCATCTGGGCGAGCGCCCCCTTGGACGCGGCGTAGGCCGTCTGCGTCTCGAAGGCGACGACGGAGGAGACCGAGGCGACCGACACGATCGCGCCGCCGCCGGCGGACTCCATCACGCGGAACGCCTCGCGTGCTTGGACGAAGTTGCCGCGGGCGTTCACGCGCAGGATGCCCTCGAAGTCGCCGACCGTCGTCTCGGTGACGGGTTTGTTGAGGGTGCGGCCCGCGTTGTTGACCAGGATGTCGAGCCGCCCGAACCGGTCGAGCGCCAGTCGCATGGTCGAGCGTGCCAGGTCCTCGTCGGCGACGTCGCCGACGAGGGGGGCCACGTCGTCGGCGGCGAGGTCCCCGACCGCTTCGGAGTGGTCGGTGACTACCAGGCGGGCGCCGCGGTCGCGGAGGAGGAGGGCCGTCGCGCGGCCGATGCCCCGGGCGGCGCCGGTGACGACGGCGACGCGGCCGGTGAGGTCCCAGGATTGATTCGTTGGCATGTCCACGAGACTGGCCGGGCCGGAGGAGATGTGGCAGGGCGCGGTCTTCCTGGGAGCAGCGCACCCAGTGAGCGGGCCTGGCCGCGACCTAGCATGGCGGCATGACGCGTACCGATCTCGGCGCCTACCTCATGGCCAGGCGAGCCCAGGTCACGCCGGACGAGGTGGGTCTCCCCAGCGTGGGCCTCCGGCGGGTCCCCGGGCTGCGGCGTGAGGAGGTCGCGATGCTGGCCGGCGTCAGCGTCGACTACTACGTCCGCCTTGAGCAGGGGCGGGAGCGGACGCCGTCGGCGCAGGTGATCGACGCCCTGTCGGCGGCCCTGCGGCTGGCGGAGGACGGCCGCTCGCACCTGTTCCGCCTCGCGGGGCTCAGCCCCCGCGCCCGCGCCGCCGTCGGCACCGACCATGTCGACCCGAGCCTCCTCCAGCTCATGGACGCCTGGCCCGGCAACCCGGCCATCGTCTACAACCGCGCCTACGACGTCCTGGCGTCGAACGCGCTCGCCGACGCGCTGTTCCACGACTGGGCGCACTCGCGGAACCTGATGCACGTCGTGTTCACCGACCCGGCGGCGCGGACGTTCTACCGCGACTGGCGGGAGGTCGCCCGCAACAGCGTGGCCGGCTTCCGGCTCGGGTACGGCGAGGCGCCCGGCGACCCGCGGATGCGGCGGGTGCTCACGGAGCTGCTGGAGCGCAGCCCCGAGTTCGTCGAGCTGTGGGCGATGCACGACGCCCGCGGCAAGGCGCTGGAGAGCAAGCGGTTCCAGCACCGCGAGGCCGGGCCGCTGACGCTGACCATGCAGACGTTCGACGTCCGGTCGAGCCCGGGGCAGGAACTGGTCGTCTACCACGCGGAGCCGGGGTCGGCGAGCAGTGCGGCGCTCGCGCTGCTCGGTTCGCTCGCGGCCACCGGGCGTCAGCCGTAACGCTTCATGTCGTGGAAGAAGTCGGGGACGGTGTTCAGGGCGCCGGAGGCAGAGACCTGCTCGTAGACGTACTTCGCCACGGCCAGGTCCAGGACGCCCAGGCCGAACGGGGAGAACACGACCGGCTTGCCGGCCGGCGGGGTGGTCTTGCCGGTGAGGACGTCGTAGAGGGTGCCGGCGACGAAGTCGCGGTGGCCGACCTGCTGTTCGGCCAGGTGCGGGGACGTGTTCGCCTTCATGCAGTGCTCGACGTCGTCCACGACGTTGCAGGACGACAGGATGATCTCGGGGGAGAGGTCCCGCAGCGACACGTGCAGGACGAGGGGGTCGTGCGCGAACCAGGCGGGGTCCTGCACGTGCGGCTCGCCTGCGACGGTCGCGAAGACGACCAGGTCGGACGAGCGGATCAGCGACTCGGCCGACGCGTGGACCGTGATCTCGCCCTTCTCCGACCGCTCCAGGTAGCCCTTGAAGCCCTCGGCGTGCGAGGCGGAGAGGTCGTGGACGCCGAGTTCGTCGAAAGTGAAGCCGTTGCCCGCCAGGTACGTGTGGATGTAGCGGGCGATGAGGCCGACGCCGATGAAGCCGACGCGGCGCGGGCGGGCGCCGCGGGCTCCGGCGAGGGTGGCGGCGGCCAGCGCGGCGGACGCGGCGGTGCGCGCGGCGGAGATGATCGAGCTCTCCAGGCACGCGAACGGGTAGCCCGTCTCGGCGTCGTTCAGGATCAGCACGGCGGAGGCGCGCGGGATGCCGTTCGCGACGTTGCCGGGGAAGCTGGAGATCCACTTGATGCCGTGCACGCCGACGCCGCCCTTGACCGAGGCGGGCAGCGCGATGATCCGGTCGGACGGGCGGTCCGGGAACCGCAGGAAGTAGGAGTCGGGGTTGACGGTGAGCCCCTCGCCGTGCAGCCGGTAGGCCGCCTCGACCATCCGGGTGACCTCCGCCTCCCGCCCGGCGACCGCGTCGTGGACCTGGGCGCCGGAGATCACGGCGAATGCGGGGGGCTGGCTCATGGGGAAACTCCGTGATTTCTAGATGATCAGTCGCCGAGGAAGGCGGCCGGGTCGCCGAAGTGCCGGCGCAGCCAGCCCTCCTCGTAGATCGAGTCAAGATAGCGTTCGCCGAGGTCGGGGGCGATGGCGACCGCGACCGGGTCCTCGCCGGGGTACTTCTCGTCCAGCCAGCGGGACGCGCCCGACACGACGGTGCCGGTGGAGCCGCCGAACAGGAACCCGCGCGCCGCGAGCGCGTGCACGGCCGCGATCGTGTCGGTCTCCGGGACGTGCACCACGTCGTCGATGTACGACTCGTCCACCAGCGCGGGCCTGCTGCTGGTGCCGAGGCCGGGCACCATCCGCCGCTCGGGGACGCCGCCGAACGTGACCGAGCCGACCGCGTCCACCGCCACGATCGTGACCGGGCGGTCGTGCTCGCGGAAGTAGCGGGCGCAGCCCATCAGGGTGCCGGTCGTCCCGGCGCCGACGAAGAGAACCTCCAGGTCGGGGAACTCGCGGTCGATCGATGGAGCGGTCCCGCGGTAGTGCGCCAGCCAGTTGTTGCGGTTGGCGTACTGGTTCAGCCACACGTACTCGCCGCCGGACGCGCACAGCTCCCGGACGTACTCGATGCGCCCGCCGAGGTAGCCGCCGTTGGCGTCCGTGCCGGACACGACGCGGACCTCCGCGCCGAGCGCCCGCATGACCCGCATCGACGCCGGGTTGCAGCGCGGGTCGGTGACGCACACGAACCGCAGTCCGCGGCTCGCGGCGATCAGGCTGAGCGCGATCCCGAGGTTGCCGGAGGAGGACTCGACGATGATCGAGTCCGGGGTGAGCGCGCCCTCCCGCTCGGCCGCCTCCACCATCGCCGCGGCCGCCTTCAGCTTCACCGAGCCGGCGAAATTGAAGCCCTCGCATTTGAGGTAGAGCGGCCGCTCGATGACATGCCGCAGATCGACGTAAAGGTCGTCGACATTGAAATCCTGCGGCGAGGTTATTATCGGCACGCGTCCATCCTGAAATGAAGAAGCAATTCCCTCATCTTCCCCCGAAGTTCGCCGCGGGCTTCACGCCAGAGCCATGGCGAAGCATCACGGTACTTCGTGCATCTTGCTGCCGCAACCCTTGATTACCAGTCGGTAGGGCAGAATGCGTGGTGCTTCCGGCGGACCCCGGACATAAGCTATGGCCGCGCTTGTAAAGCCGTTACAGCGGAGACGTTCTGCATCACGGAGGGTAATGATGAGTGCTCGTGGACCCGCCGTGGACCGGCTGCTCCCCCCGGCCGGGCTGCCCGCCCTGGAGGTGTCCGCCGAGCAGGCCGCGCGCGCCCGCGAGCTGGCCGCGCGGCTCGGGATGCTCCGCGAGCTGGACGTCGACCTCGCCGACCCCGTCATCACCCGGGTGGAGCGGTTCGCGGCCGAGCGCGACCGTCCCGCCGTGACCGACGAGCACCGTTCGCTCACCTATGCGGAGCTGGCCGCGGAGGCCCGCCGGCTCGCCGCGCTGCTGCTGGCCGAGGGCGTCGAGCCCGGCACGGTCGTCGGCGTCGGCGGCGAGCGCTGCGCGTCCGTCGTCGCCGCGTTCCTCGCGATCGAGCTGGTCGGCGCCCTCTACGTCCCGGCCGACGGCACCTGGCCGGCCGGCCGCGTCCGCGACGTCCTCGACCAGGCCGGCGCGTCCATCCTGGTCACGGTCGGGAAGACCGCGCCCGCACTGCTCGAGGGCGCCGCGGAGGCCGGTTGCCGCGCGGTCCCGGCGGCCAGGGCGCAGGGCCGTGCGGCATGGCCGGGCGAGCCGCGCCTGACCGGCCTCGACCAGCCCCGGTACGTGCTGTTCACCTCGGGGTCGACGGGCCGCCCGAAGGGCGCGGTCGTCGAGCACCGGGGCATGCTCAACCACCTCTGGGCGAAGATCGTCGACCTGGGGATGACCGGCGCGGACGTCCTCGCGTTCACCGCCCCGCTCGGCTTCGACATCTCCATCTGGCAGATGCTCTGCCCGCTGCTGCTCGGCGGCCGGGTGGACGTCATCGGCGACGAGACCGGCCACGACCCGGTCGCGTTCGCCCGCGCGGTCGACGACCAGGGCATCACGATCGTCGAGCTGGTCCCGACCATGGTCAGGCACCTCCTGGACGACCTGGCCCCGGGCTCGCCGCAGGCTGGGGGGACGACCCCCGAGGCCCCCCGGAAGGGCTCGTTGGCGGGCCTGCGATGGATGGTCGCCACCGGCGAGGAACTGCCGGCCGAGCTGTCCCGCCGCTGGCTGGACGCCATGCCGCACGCCCGGCTCCTCAACGCCTACGGCCCGACCGAGTGCTCCGACGACGTCACCCACCACACCGTGACGGCCGCCGACCTGGGCCTTCTGCGCCTCCCCATCGGCACGCCGATCGTCAACGCGCGCTTGTACGTACTCCGTGAAGAGGAGGACGGCACATGGGCGGCGTGCGACGTGGACGGGACCGGCGAGCTGTTCGTCGGCGGCGTGGTCGTCGGGCGCGGCTATCTCGGCGACGACGAGCGGACCAGGGAGGCGTTCTTCCGCGACCCGTTCGGCGCGTCCCCGACCGGCCGCCTGTACCGGACGGGCGACGCCGTCCGGCTGCTGCCGCCGGGTGCGGGGGGCGAGGACCGCCCCACCCTCCAGTACCTGGGACGCGTCGACCGGCAGGTCAAGATCGCCGGGGTGCGGATGGAGCTGGGCGAGATCGAGGCGGTGCTGCAGCGGCACCCCGGGGTCGGGGCCGCCGCGGTCGTGGTGCACGAGTACCCGCCCAGGTAGTGGCCTTACTGTTCACCGAGCGTAATCGGAATGACCGGATTCGGTTGTCAACCTTTGTCATCCGGCGAGCGTCCGGCATACCTGATCGCGGTGTCTCGACCGGCGGTTTTGTCACTCTTGTTAGCAATGGGTCGGGCGAAGTTCTGCTTTTGAGGGGATTGCGAGGCATGTGACAGGGCTGCTTGACTGTGACTCCGCTACTCCCGAGTAGAACGCGGGACGCGGGCGGGTCCGGCCAGGTGCGGAAAGCGGCGGCGCTCCGTATTGGCGGGAACACAGGGCGTTGACTCCGGGATCGCGCGGGCCGATCACGCGACCCGGAGGGGACTCGGGGTGAAAGGGGACGGGGAAACCCGATCAGTTCTGTGGTGATTCTCTTTGAATTTCTGCCCGCCGGCGCCTTGCCGGTTCCGATGAAGGGCGTAAAGCGAACTCTCTGCGACGGGGAAAGTGCCGCGTGATGCCCACCGAGAACGTCCCCCTTTCGGCGGCCCAGCGGAGCGTCTGGTACGCGCAGCAGCTGGCGCCCGAAACGCCGATCCACATCGCGCAGTACATCGAGATCGACGGCCCCGTCGACCACGGGCTGTTCGACCGGGTGGCGCGCATCGCCGCGCACGAGGCGCTCGCGATGAACGTCCGGCTGGCCGAGCGGGACGGCCTTCCGCACCAGCTCCTCGACTCCGGCGCGACCGCCTCCATCCCCCTCGTCGACCTGTCCGGGGAGCCCGACCCGGAGGCCGCCGCACGGGTGTGGATGAAGGAGCGGATGGCCGCGCCGCTCCCGCTCGACGCCGACCGGCTGTACGTCACCGCCCTGCTGCGCCTGTCCCGGGACCGGCACTGGTGGTTCATCCGCGCGCACCACGTGATCCAGGACGGCCACAGCGGGTCGCTGGTCAGCCGCCGCGCCGCCGAGGTGTACACCTCGCTGGCGAACGGCGGCGAGTACGTCCCGTCCGAACTGGGCGACTACCGCAAGGTCCTCGCGGACGAGGACGCCTACCGGACGTCGGAGAGGTTCGAGCGGGACCGCGCCTACTGGACCGGGCGGTTCGCCGACAAGCCGGTCGCGGTGTCGCTGTCGGACGAGATGGCCGAGCCGACCGCCGACTACCTGAGCCTGATCACCGTCGTCCCGCCGGACGCGACCGCCGGGCTCGCCGCCGGCGCCCGCCGGCTGCGCACCGCGACGCAGGGCCTCGCGATCGCCGCGACCGCCGCGTACGTGGCGCGGATGACGGGCACCGAGGACGTCATCCTCGGCCTCGCCGTCTCCGGCCGCACGACGCAGGCCGCGCGGGACACCCCGGCGATGCTCTCGACGATCCTGCCGCTGCGGGTGCGCGTCCGCCCCGACATGACGGTGGACGACCTCGTGCGCGCGGCGACGCGGGCGAGCGCGCGGGCGCTGCGCCACCAGCGCTACCGGCGCGAGGACCTGCTGCGCGACCTGCGGCTGCTCGGCGAGCGCCGCCGCCTGTACGGGCCGGTCATCAACATCATGGCGTTCGACTACCGGCTCGACTTCGCGGGCCTGCCGGCGCGGATGCACGCGCTCACGATCGGGCCGATCGACGACCTGTCGATCAACATCTACGACAACTTCGACGGCGCCGGCATGCGCGTCGACTTCGAGGCGCACCCCGACCTCTACACCGAGGGCCAGGTGGCCGCGCACTTGGACCGTTACGTCCGGCTGCTGCGCACGCTCGGCGACGCCGACCCGGCCACGCGGCTCCGCGACGTCGAGCTGCTGGACGAGACCGAGCGCGACACCCTTCTCCACGGCTGGAACGACACCTACCTGCCCGTCGCACCGGCCGTCGTTCCCGACCTGGTCGAAGCGCAGGCCGCCCAGGTACCCGGCGCGACCGCGGTCGTCGCCGGTGATGCCGTCCTCACCTACGCCGAGCTCAACGCCCGCGCGAACCGCCTCGCCCGCCACCTCGTCGGACGCGGGGTCGGCGCGGAGGACTTCGTCGCCCTCGCCCTCCCGCGCAACGCCGACCTGGTGGTCGCCGCGCTGGCCGTGCTGAAGGCGGGCGCCGCCTACCAGCCGATCGACCTGGCGTACCCGTCCGACCGCATCGCCTACATGCTGCAGGACGCCGCCCCGGCCTGCGTCATCACCACGCGCGACGCGGACCTGCCGGGAAGCACGCCGCGCGTCGAACTCGACGCGCTCGCTCTCGACGGCCTCTCCGGCGGTGACGTCACCGACGCCGAACGCGTCCGGCCGCTGCGCCCCGAGAACCCGGCCTACATCATCTACACGTCCGGTTCGACGGGCCGCCCCAAGGGCGTCGTCATCTCCCACGCCAACGTCGTCGACTTCTGCGCCGAGTCGATGGCGAGCTACGGGCCCGACCGGATGCGCCGCGTGCTGTTCTCGACGTCGCTCAACTTCGACGTCTCGGTGTTCGAGTGGCTGGTGCCGCTCACCAGCGGCGGCGAGATCGAGGTCGTCCGCGACCTCCTCGAAATCGCCGAGCGCGGCGGCTGGTCCGGGACGCTGATCAGCGGCGTCCCGTCCGCCGTGTCGGTCCTCCTCGCCAGGGGCGGGCACCCCGACGCCGCCGCCGGGGACTCGTCTTCCCGGATCCGGCTCGAGGTGGGGGACGTGGCGCTCGGCGGGGAGGCGCTGCCGCCGCAGCTCGTCCAGGACGTCCGGGCGCTGCTGCCGGAAGCGCGGATCTCCAACATCTACGGCCCCACCGAAGCGACGATCTTCGTGACCGGCTGGTTCGACGACGGCAACGCCGAGGGCCTCGCGCCGATCGGCCGCCCGATGGCCAACACCCGCGCCTACGTGCTGGACGAGCGGCTCAAGCCCGTCCCGGCCGGCGTGCCCGGCGAGCTGTACGTGGCGGGCGACGGCCTGGCGCGCGGCTACCTGCGCCGCCCCGGCCTGTCCGCGGACCGCTTCGTCGCCTGCCCCTTCGGCGGGCCGGGGGAGCGCATGTACCGGACGGGTGACCTGGTCCGCTGGCGATTGGGCGGTTCCCGGGGGGCGTGGGGGGTCGCCCCCCCACAGGAGGACCGCGCCCGCCAGATCGAGTACCTCGGCCGCCTCGACCACCAGGTCAAGGTGCGCGGCTTCCGCATCGAACCTGGCGAGATCGAGGCGGCACTGGCCGCGCACCCCGCCGTCACGCAGAGCGTCGTCGTCGCGCGCCGCGACGCCGCCGGGGACACCGTGCTCGCCGGTTACGTCGTCGGCTCCGCCGATCCGGCCGAACTCCGGGCCTTCGCCGCGAAGACGCTGCCGGACTACATGGTGCCGTCCGCGATCGTCGTGCTGGAGGCGATGCCGCTCGCCCCGAACGGCAAGCTCGACCGGGCCGCGCTGCCCGAGCCGGACTTCACCGCCGGCCGCACCGCCCGCGGCCCGCGTGACGCCCGCGAGGAGATCCTCTGCGGGATCTTCGCCGGCGTCCTCGGGCTGGAGCGGGTCGGCATCGACGACGGGTTCTTCGACCACGGCGGCGACTCGCTGAAGGCGACCCGCGCCGTCGCCCGCGCCCGCGCGGCGCTGAACGTGGAACTGCCGGTCAGGGCGCTGTTCGAGACCCCGAGCGTCGCGGGCCTCGCCGAGTACATCGCGTCCGCGGGGGAGGCGGGGCGTCCCGCCCTGGAGGCGGTGGAACGCCCCGTCCCGCTGCCGGTGTCGTACGCGCAGGAGCGGCTCTGGTTCCTGAACCGGCTCGAAGGGCTCACCGCCACCTACAACCTGCCGATCCCGCTGCGGCTCACCGGTGCGGTCGACCACGAGGCGATGCGGGACGCGCTCCGCGACGTCGTCGCCCGGCACGAGTCGCTGCGGACGCTGTTCGGCGACGCCGACGGCGAGCCGCACCAAGTGATCCTGGCGCCGGACGAGGCCGCCCCGCGGCTCACCGTCACCGAGCCCGACGACGTGCACGGCGCCCTGTTCATGGACGCCACGCGCGGTTTCGACCTGGCGAACGAGCTGCCGGTGCGCGCCCACCTGTACCGGCTGGACGAGAACGAGCACCTGCTCCTCATCGTCCTGCACCACATCGCCGGGGACGGCTGGTCGATGGCGCCGCTCGCCCGCGACGTGATCACCGCCTACCTCGCCCGGCTCGACGGAGACGCCCCCGCGTGGGCGCCGCTCGGCGTCCAGTACGCCGACTACGCGCTCTGGCAGCGCGACCTGCTCGGCAGCGAGAGCGACCCGGGCAGCCTCGCCGCCCGCCAGATCGCCTACTGGAAGGACGCCCTCGCCGGGCTGCCCGACCAGATCCGGCTGCCGCACGACCGCCCGCGGCCGGACCGCGCCTCCTACCGGGGCGGGCAGGTCGCCTTCGACGTCCCGGCGGAACTGGCGGACGGCCTCCGGACGCTCGCCCGCGACCACCAGGTCAGCGTCTTCATGGTGTTCCAGGCCGCGCTCGCCGCCCTCCTCACCCGGCTCGGGGCTGGGACGGACGTGCCGATCGGCTCGCCCATCGCCGGGCGCACCGACGCCGCCCTGGACGATCTCGTCGGCGTCTTCGTCAACACGCTGGTGCTGCGGACCGACACCTCCGGCGACCCGTCGTTCGCGGAGCTGCTGGCCCGGGTCCGGGAGACCGACCTCGCCGCGTACGCGCACCAGGACGTCCCGTTCGAGCGGCTCGTCGAGGTGCTGAACCCGGTCCGGTCGCTGGCCAGGCACCCGCTGTTCCAGGTCATGCTGACCTTGCAGAACAACCCGGAGGCGTCCGTCGAGCTGCCCGGCCTGGACGTCGCCGTCGAGCCGGTGGACGCCGGGGTCGCCAAGTTCGACCTGGAGTTCCTGCTGGCGGACGCCCGCGACGGCGCGGGCGGGTTCGCGGGGACGCTCGAATACGCGCTCGACCTGTTCGACCGGGACACCGCCGGGCGGCTCGCCGGCTGGTTCCGGCGGACCCTGGAGGCCGCCGTCGCGTCCGGCGGAGCCGTCACGGCCTTGGACCTCGAACTTCCCGGCGCCCCGGAGATCGCGGAAGCGCCGACCGAGAAGCGGCTCGTCGCGTACGTCGTCGCCGCGCCCGGCCAGACGCTCGACCCGGAGGAGCTGCGCGCCCACATCCGGGAGAGCCTGCCCGAGTCGATGGTGCCCGCCGCGGTCGTCGTCCTGGACGAGATGCCGCTCACCCCGAACGGCAAGGTCGACGCCAAGGCGCTCCCGAAGCCGGAGCTGACCATCCTCCCGGCGACCGCGTTCCGCGCCCCGTCCGGGGAGGCGGAGGAGGCCGTCGCCGCCGTCTTCGCCGACCTGCTCGGCGTGCACGGGGTCGGCGCCGACGACGACTTCTTCGCGCTCGGCGGCAACTCGCTCGTCGCGATGCGGGTCGTCAGCCGCGTCCGCCGCGCACTGGACGTCGAACTGCCCGTCCGCGCCCTGTTCGAGGCGCCGACCGTCGCGAGCCTCGCCGCGCTGCTGGAGGGCGGTGCCTCGCCGGGCCGTCCCGCGCTGGAGCCGCGCGAGCGCCCCGAGGTGATCCCGCCGTCGTACGCGCAGCAGCGGCTCTGGTTCCTCGGCCGGTTCGAGGGGCCCTCCGCCACCTACAACATGCCGGCCGCGCTGCGCATCCGCGGCCCCCTGGACGTGGCCGCGGTCCGCGCCGCCGTCGGCGACCTCGTCGCACGACACGAGTCGCTCCGCACGATCCTGCCGGACGCGGGGGGAGTGCCCCGCCAGCTCATCCTGGACCCGGCCGCCGCCCGTCCCGAGCTGGAGGTCACCGAGACGACCGAGGCGGAGCTGCCGTCGCGGCTCGCCATGGCCGCCGGGTACACCTTCGACATCTCGGCCGAGCCGCCGCTCCGCGCCCACCTGTTCCGGGTCGGGCCGCACGAGCATGTGGCGCTGCTGCTCATGCACCACATCGGCGGCGACGGCTGGTCGATGGCGCCGCTGTCGCGCGACTTCATCACCGCTTACGCCGCCCGTGCCGGGGGCGGTGAGCCCGAGTGGGCGCCGCTTCCCGTCCAGTACGCCGACTACACGCTCTGGCAGCAGGACCTCTTCGGCTCCGAGGACGACCCGGACAGCCTGATCTCGGCGCAGATCGCGTACTGGCGGGACGCTCTGGCCGGACTGCCGGAGGAGCTCGCGCTGCCGGCCGACCGGCCGCGCCCGGCCGCGGCGTCCTACCGGGGCGGGACGGCCCGGTTCCGGCTCGGCGCCGACGTCCGCGCGGGCGTCGTGAAGGTGGCCCAGGAGACCGGTGCCAGCCCGTTCATGGTCGCGCAGGCCGCGTTCGCCGCCCTCCTCACCCGGCTCGGCGCCGGGACGGACGTGCCGATCGGCTCGCCCATCGCCGGGCGCACCGACGAGGCCCTCGACGACCTGGTCGGCATGTTCGTCAACATGCTCGTCTTCCGGACCGACACGTCCGGCGACCCCTCGTTCCGCGAGCTGGTCGGCCGGGTGAAGGAGACCGGCCTGGCCGCGTACGCGCACCAGGACGTCCCGTTCGAGCGGCTCGTCGAGGTGCTCAACCCGCCGCGCCACCTCGCCCGCCACCCGCTGTTCCAGGTCGGGCTGACGTTCCAGAACAATCCCGAGGCACGGCTGGAGATGCCCGGGTTCACTGCCGAGCCGGAGCCGCTGGCGGCCGGAGTGTCCCGGTTCGACCTGCTGATGATCCTCACCGAGCGGGAGGACGGGCTCGACGGCGAGCTGGAGTACGCCCTCGACCTGTACGACCCGTCCACCGCGCAGCGCCTCGTCGAGCGGTTCGAGCGGTTCCTGTCGGCGCTGCTGGCCGCGCCCGACGCGCCGATAGGGTCCGCCGACGTCCTGTCGGCGAGGGAGCGGTCGCTGATCCTCGGCGAGTGGGCGGGAGGTTCACCCGCCCCGGTGGAGCGGGCCACGATTCCGGCGCTGTTCGAGGCGCAGGCGGCGGCACGCCCGGACGCGCCGGCCGTCACGTTCGAGGGCGTGTCGTGGACGTATGCCGAGGTCAACGCTAAGGCGAACCGTCTCGCACGGCGGCTCGCCGAGCGGGGTGCGGGGCCCGAGCAGTTGGTCGCGCTGGCGCTGCCGCGGTCGGCCGGCCTCGTGGTGGCGATCCTGGCCGTCCTGAAGGCGGGCGCGGCCTACGTCCCGATCGACCCGGACTATCCGGCAGACCGCATCGCTTACATGGTCGAGGACGCGAAGCCCGTCCTCACCCTCGGACCGGACGACCTGGACGCGACCGGCTACGACGACACCAATCTCGGCGTCGCCATCTCCCCGGACCACCCGGCGTACGTCATCTACACGTCCGGCTCGACAGGCCGCCCCAAGGGCGTGGTGATCCCGCACCAGAACGTGGTGCGGTTGCTGCGCTCCACCGAGCAATGGTTCGACTTCGGCCCGGACGATGTGTGGACGCTCTTCCACTCCTACGCGTTCGACTTCACGGTGTGGGAGCTGTGGGGCTCGCTGCTCTACGGCGGCCGGCTCGTCGTCGTCCCGTACCTGACATCGCGTTCACCGGAGGACTTCCTCGCTCTCCTGGCACGCGAGAGGGTGACCGTCCTCAACCAGACGCCGTCGGCGTTCTACCAGCTGATGGCGGCCGACAAGGAGAACCCGGGCACCGACCTGGCCCTGCGCTACATCGTCTTCGGCGGCGAAGCCCTCGAACTGGGCCGCCTTGAGGACTGGTACTCGCGGCACGACGAGGACGCCCCGGCACTCGTCAACATGTACGGCATCACCGAGACCACGGTGCATGTCTCGTACCTCGCCCTGGACCGCGCCTACGCGGCGACCGCGCCCGGCAGCGTCATCGGCACCGGCATCCCCGACCTGCGCGTCTACGTCCTAGATGATCGGCTCCAGCCGGTCGCCCCGGGTGTCGCCGGCGAGCTGTACGTGTCCGGCGCGGGCCTCGCGCGCGGCTACCTCAACCGGCCGGGCCTGTCCGCCGAGCGGTTCGTCGCCGACCCGTTCGGCGCGCCGGGCGCCCGCATGTACCGGACGGGCGACGTCGCGCGCCGGCTGAACGACGGCCGCCTCGACTACCTCGGCCGCAGCGACCAGCAGGTGCAGCTGCGCGGCTTCCGGATCGAGCCGGGCGAGATCGAGTCGGTACTCGCCCGGCACGACACGGTCTCGGACGTCGCCGTGGTCGTCCGCGACGACCGCCTCGTCGCCTACGTCGCCGGGTCCGGCATCGACGCGGCGGAGCTGCGCCGGTCCGCCGGCAGGGACCTGCCCGCCCACATGGTCCCGGCCGCGGTCGTCGAGCTGGACGCGCTGCCGCTCACCGTCAACGGCAAGCTCGACCGGAACGCGCTGCCCGCGCCCGGCCGCACCGCCAAGGTCTCCGCCCGCGAGCCCCGCACACCCGAGGAGGAGACCCTGGCCCGCCTGTTCGCCGAGGTGCTCGGCCTGGACCGGGTCGGGATCGACGACGGGTTCTTCGACCTCGGCGGCGACTCGATCATCGCCATCCAGGTCGTCTCCCGCGCGCGCCGGTCCGGCCTGGTCATCACGCCGCGCGATGTGTTCCAGCACCAGAACGTCGAGGAGCTGGCCGCCATCGCGCGGCCGGTCGGCGAGGACGAGGAGATCGAGGCGGAGGCGCCGGGCGCCGGCGTCGGCCCCGTCCCGATCACCCCGATCATCGCCTGGCTCCGCGACCGGGTCGCCGGCGACGCGTCGCTGATCAGCGGTTTCCACCAGGCGATGCTGCTCCGCACCCCGCCGGACCTCGGCCTGGAGAAGCTGACCGCCGCGCTCCGGACCCTCCTGGACCACCACGACGTCCTGCGGTTGCGCCTGGACGGCTGGCAGCCGGTCGTCCGGCAGCCGGGCTCGTCCGGCGCGTCCGACCTCGTGACCCGCATCGACGTCGCGGGCATGGACTCGGAAAAGGTCCGGTCCGTCATCGGCGAGCAGGCCGCCGCCGCCCGCGACCGCCTCGACCCGGTCGCCGGGACGGTCGCGCAGCTCGTCTGGTTCGACGCGGGCCAGGAGCAGGGACGCCTGCTCGTCGTCCTGCACCACCTCGTCGTGGACGGCGTGTCGTGGCGCATCCTCCTGCCCGACCTCGTCACGGCCTGGGCCGGGGGAGAGCTCCAGCCGGTCGGGACGTCGTTCCGCCGCTGGGCGCAGAAGCTCACCGCGGCCGAACGGGACGAGGACGCGCTGGAGGACTGGCTCGACATCGTCGACGGCCCGCCGCAGAACATCGCGGCCCGCGCGCTCGACCCGCGCGTGGACATCGCGGCCCGCGCCCGCTCGGTCACCCTCGACCTGCCCGCCGACGTGACCGGGCCGCTGCTCACCGACGTGCCCGCCGCGTTCCACGGGCGCGCCAACGACGTCCTCCTCACGGGCCTCGCCGTCGCGGTCGCCCGGTGGCGCAGGCACCACGGCGGGCGCGGCAGCGGAGTCCTCATCGATCTCGAAGGCCACGGCCGCGACGACGTCGTCCCCGGCGTCGACGTCTCCCGGACGGCGGGCTGGTTCACCTCGATCCATCCCGTCCGGCTGGACGCGGGCAACGCGACCGGCGGCGCGGCCGTCAAGAAGGTGAAGGAGCAGCTCAGGGCCGTCCCGGACGCCCTCGGCTACGGCCTGCTCCGGCACGTCGACGGCGACGGGGAACTGGCCGGGGCGCCGCCCGCGCAGATCGCGTTCAACTACCTCGGCCGGATCGCGCCGGGCGACGACGGCGGCGACTGGACGCTCGCGCCGGAGGACCTGCCCGCGGGCGAGGACCCCCGCATGCCGATGGCGCACGCCCTGGAGATCAACGCCGTCACCCGCGACCTCCCGGCCGGCCCCGTGCTGTCCGCGACGTGGACGTGGCCGGGCGGGCTGCTCGACGCCGGCGACGTCCGGGAGCTGGCGGACGGCTGGTTCGCGGCCCTGCGCGGCCTCGTCGCGGACGTCGCCGCCGGGGAGTCCGCCGGGTTCACCCCGTCCGACCTGCTCGTCGACCTGGACCAGGGCGAGATCGACCGCCTGCAGACCGCGTGGAGGCAGAGCCGGTGAACCGGGGTGATCTCGAGGACATCCTGCCGCTGTCGCCGCTGCAGCAGGGCTTCTTCTTCCACGCCCTCGTCGACGCCGGCGACGGCGACGTCTACACGGCCCAGCTCGTCCTCGATCTTGAGGGGCCCCTGGACGTCCCGGCGCTGCGGACCGCCGCCGAGACGCTGCTGCGCCGGCACGCCAACCTGCGGGCCGCGTTCTGGCACGAGGACCTGTCGCGCCCCGTCCAGGTGATCCCGCGCACGGTCGAGCTGCCGTGGGAGGAGATCACCGCGTCCGGGGCCGAGGCCGATGCCGTCGTCGCGCGGGAGCGGGCGCGCGGCTTCGACATGACCGCGCCGCCGCTGCTGCGGTTCGTCCTCGTCCGGACGGCGCCGGAGCGGTTCCGGCTCGTCTTCACCAACCACCACATCCTGCTGGACGGCTGGTCCACGCCGGTCCTCGCGACCGAGCTGTTCCTGCTCTACATGCAGGGCGGCCACGACACGGGGATGCCGCGCGTCACCCCGTACAAGAACTACCTGGCCTGGCTCGCCCAGCAGGACCGCGCCGCCGCCGAAGAGGCGTGGCGCCGCGCCCTCGACGGCGTGGACGCCCCCGGCCTCGTCGCCCCCGAGGCCGCCGGCCGCGCCCCGCGGCCCCCGCGGCGGACCATCACCGAGCTGGACGGGCGCACCACCCGCCGCCTCACCCGCGCGGCCCGCCGCCACGGTGTCACGCTGAGCACCGTGCTGCAGGGCGCGTGGGGTCTCGTCCTCGGACGGCTCCTCGGCTCCGACGACGTCGTGTTCGGCGCGACCGTCTCCGGCCGCCCGCCCGAACTGCCCGGCGTCGAGCAGATGATCGGCCTGTTCATCAACACGCTGCCGGTCCGCGTCCGGTACCGCCAGGACGAGCCGCTCGGCACGCTGATGGAACGGCTCCAGGACGAGCAGACCGCCCTCCTCGCCCACCACCACCTGGGCCTCACCGACATCCAGCGCGCGGCCGGCCACGGCGGCACGCTGTTCGACACGATGACGGTGCTGGAGAACTACCCGTTCGACCCGTCCGCCATGGACGGCCCGCTCAACGGCGTCCGCATCGCGGCGGCCGACTCCTACGACGCGACCCATTTCCCGCTGTCGTTCGTCGCCGTGCCGGGCGAGAACCTGTCGCTCCGCCTGCACTACCGGCCGGACGCGTTCGAGCAGCCGGTCGTCGAAGCGCTGCTGGCCCGCGTCCGCCGCTTCCTGGAGGCCTTCGCCGACGACTCCGGCCGCCTGATCGGCGCCGTCGACCTCGCGAGCGGCACCGAACGCACGGCGCTGGCGGCCTGGAACGACACGGCCGGCGACATCCCGTCCGGCACCCTCCCGGTCCTGTTCGAATCGCAGGCCGCCCGCACGCCCTCGGAAGCGGCCCTCGTCTGCGGCGACACCGCCTTGAGCTACGCGGAACTGAACGAACGCGCCAACCGCCTCGCCCACGAGCTCATCGCCCGGGGCATCGGCCCCGAAGACCGCGTCGCCCTGGTCCTCCCGCGCACCCCCGAGATCGTCGTCGCGATCCTCGGCGTCCTGAAGGCCGGAGCGGCCTACGTTCCTATCGACCCGGAGTACCCGCCGGACCGCATCGCCTTCATGCTGTCCGATGCCCGCCCGGCCCTCACCATCACGGCCGACGGCCTGCCGGCAGCGGCGGCGCGGCCGGGGCACGACCCGTCCGACCGGGATCGGGTGCGGGCACTGCGGCCGGAGAACGCCGCGTACGTCATCTACACATCCGGGTCCACGGGGCGGCCCAAGGGCGTGACCGTGCCGCATGCGGGCGTGCTCAACTACTTCGAGGCGCATCGGGACGCCTTCATCGACCCGGTGAGCGAGTCCGCCGGCGGACGCCGGATGCGCTTCGCCCATCTGGCGTCGTTCTCGTTCGACACGTCCTGGATGGGCCTGCTGTGGATGATGCACGGCCACGAGCTGCACCTCATCGGCGACGAGACCCGCCGCGACGCCGAGGCGTACACCGCGTACGTGGCACGCGCGCGGATCGACCTGGTGAACACCACCCCGTCGCATTTCGCCTCACTCCGCGAATCGGGCCTGCTGGCCGACGAGCGGTACCTGCCGGCACACCTTCTTCTCGGCGGCGAGGCGATCAGCGAGAGCCTCTGGGACGATCTGCGCGCCATCCCCGGGCTCACCGCCCGGAACTTCTACGGGCCGACCGAGTCGACCATCGACACCATGAACCAGGTCGTCGGCCGCAGCGAGCGCCCGGCCATCGGCTCGCCCTACCGCAACACCCGCTCCTACGTCCTGGACACCGCTCTCCAGCCCGTCCCGGCCGGGGTCCCCGGTGAGCTCTACCTGGCCGGTGCCCAGCTCGCGCGCGGGTACCTCGGCCGTCCCGGCCTGTCCGCCGAGCGGTTCGTCGCCGACCCGTTCGGCGCGCCGGGCGACCGCATGTACCGGACCGGCGACCTGGCCCGATGGCGCCCGGACGGGACGATCGAGTACCTCGGCCGCACCGACGACCAGGTCAAGATCCGCGGCTTCCGGGTGGAGCCGGGCGAGATCGAGAACGTCCTCGCCGGGTGCGACGGGGTCGTGCGGGCCGCCGTGGTCGTCCGCGAGGACCGGCCCGGCGACAAGCGCCTCGCCGCCTACCTCGTGGGGCCGGACGTCGACGTCGCGGCCGTCCGCCGGTTCGCGGCGGAGCGGCTGCCCGACCACATGGTCCCGGCGTTCACCGTCCTCGACGCGCTGCCCCTCACCGTGAACGGCAAGCTCGACCGGGCCGCCCTGCCCGCGCCCGGAACCGGCGCCGCCGCGAGCCGCGCGCCGCGCTCGCCGCAGGAGGAGATCCTCTGCGGGCTGTTCGCCGAGATCCTCGGCGTGTCCAGAGTGGGCGTGACCGACGGGTTCTTCGAGCTCGGCGGCGACTCGCTCACCGCGACCCGGCTGGTCGGCAGGATCAGGTCGGCGCTGGGCGCGGAGCTGCCCGTCCGGGCGCTGTTCGAGGCGCCGACCGTCGCGGGGCTCGCCGAACGGCTCGCCGGCGCGGCCGGCGGCGTCCGCCCGCCGCTGGTGCGGGCCGAGCGCCCGGGCGCGGTCCCGCCGTCGTACGCGCAGCAGCGCCTCTGGTTCCTCAACCGCCTCGACGGCGTGTCGGCGACCTTCAACATGCCGATCGCGCTGCGCCTCGACGGCGCGCTCGACCTCGACGCGCTGCGCGCCGCCCTCGCCGATGTCGCCGCCCGGCACGAACCGCTCCGCACGATCTTCCCGGACGGGTCGGGCAGCGCCCGGCAGCTCGTCCTCGACCCGGCCGACGCCCGCCCCCGCCTCGACGTCACCGGCACCGACGAGGCCGCACTGCCGGCGGCGCTGGCGGCGGCGGCCGGGCAGGGCTTCGACCTGTCCGTCGAGCCGCCGCTGCGGGCACGGCTGTTCGCGCTCGGCGGCACGCACGTCCTCATGCTCGTCCTGCACCACATCGCGGCGGACGGATGGTCGATGGCGCCCCTCGCCCGCGACGTGCTCCTCGCTTACACGGCCCGTGCGGAAGGCCGCGAACCGCAGTGGGAGCCGCTGCCCGTCCAGTACATCGACTACACGCTCTGGCAGCGCGAACTGTTCGGGTCGGAGGACGACCCGGACAGCCTCATCTCGGCGCAGATCGCCTACTGGCGGGACGCACTGGACGGGCTGCCCGAAGAGCTCGCGCTTCCCGCCGACCGGCCGCGTCCGGCCGAGGCGTCCTACCGGGGCGGCACGCACTCCTTCGAACTCGACGCCGGACTCCACGCCGGGCTCCTGGCGCTCGCCAGGGAGAGCGGCGCGAGCCTGTTCATGGTCATGCAGGCCGCCTACGCCGCGCTGCTCACCCGGCTCGGCGCCGGGACGGACGTGCCGATCGGGGCGCCCATCGCCGGGCGCACCGACGAGGCCCTCGACGACCTGGTCGGCATGTTCGTCAACATGCTCGTCCTGCGTTCCGACACGTCCGGGGAGCCTTCGTTCCGTGAGCTGATCTCGCGGGTGAAGGAGACCGGCCTCGCCGCCTACGCGCACCAGGACCTCCCGTTCGAGCGGCTCGTCGAGGTCCTGAACCCGGCGCGGTCGATGGCGCGGCACCCGCTGTTCCAGGTCGTCCTGTCGTTCCAGAACAACCCCGGGGCACGGCTCGACCTGGACGGGCTCACCGGCGGAGCCGAACCCCTCCCGGCCGGTGCCGCCAAGTACGACCTGTCCCTCTACCTGGAGGAACGGCACGGCGAGGACGGCGCGCCCGGCGGCATCGAGGCCGGACTCGAATACGCCCTCGACCTCTTCGACCCCGCCACCGCGCAGGCGATCGCCGGCCGTTTCGAACGCCTCGTCCGCGAACTGGTCGCCGATCCCGACGCGCCCATCACCACCGCCGAGATCCTCGACCGGACCGAGCGCCGCACCCTCCTGGGCCGCTGGGCCGGCGGCGAGGGCCGCGACGTCGAGCGGACGACGATTCCGGCGCTGTTCGAGGCGCAGGCGGCGGCCCGCCCGGACGCGCCCGCGGTCACGTTCGAGGGCGTGTCGTGGACGTACGCCGAGGTCAACGCTAAGGCGAACCGTCTCGCTCACCGGCTGATCGGGCAGGGCGCGGGGCCCGAGCGGTTCGTCGCGCTGGCGCTGCCGCGGTCGGCCGACCTCGTCGTGGCGGTCCTGGCCGTCCTGAAGGCGGGCGCGGCCTACGTCCCGATCGACCCGGACTACCCCGAAGACCGCATCGCCTACATGGTCGAGGACGCGAAGCCCGTCCTCACCCTGCGCCCGGGCGACCTGGACGTCGTCGACCAACCCGACACCGATCCCGGCATCGCCGTCTCACCCGACAACCCGGCGTACGTCATCTACACGTCGGGCTCGACAGGCCGCCCCAAGGGCGTGGTCGTCCCGCACCAGAACGTGGTGCGCTTGCTGCGCTCCACCGAGGAATGGTTCGACTTCGGCGCGGACGACGTGTGGACGCTCTTCCACTCCTACGCGTTCGACTTCTCGGTCTGGGAACTGTGGGGCCCGCTTCTGTACGGCGGTCGGCTCGTCGTCGTCCCCTACCTGACGTCACGCACGCCCGCGGACTTCCTTGCCCTCCTGGAGCAGGAAAGGGTGACCGTCCTCAACCAGACGCCGTCGGCGTTCTACCAGCTGATGGCGGCCGACAAGGAGAACCCGGGCACTGACCTGGCCCTGCGCCACGTCGTCTTCGGCGGCGAAGCCCTCGACCTCGGCCGCCTTGAGGACTGGTACGCCCGGCACGACGAGAACGCCCCGACGCTCGTCAACATGTACGGCATCACCGAGACGACCGTGCATGTCTCTTACGCCGCGCTCGACCGCGTCCACGCCGCGACCGCGCCCGGCAGCGTCATCGGCGCCGGCATTCCCGACCTGCGGGTCTACGTCCTCGATGGACGCCTCCAGCCTGTCCCGCCCGGCGTGCCCGGCGAGTTGTACGTCGCCGGCGCCGGGCTGGCGCGCGGCTACCTGAACCGCCCCGGCCTGTCCGCCGAACGGTTCGTCGCCGACCCGCACGGCAGGCCCGGCACCCGCATGTACCGGACCGGCGACCTCGGCCGCCGCCGCCCCGACGGCGGCCTCGAATACCTCGGACGCGCCGACCAGCAGGTCCAGCTGCACGGCTTCCGGATCGAGCCGGGCGAGATCCAGGCCGTCCTGGCCAAGCACGAAGACGTCCGCGACGCCGCCGTGGTCGTCCGCGACGACCGCCTGGTCGCCTACGTCGTCGCGTCCGGCGTCGACGCCGCGGGCCTGCGCCGCTTCGCCGGCCGGACGCTGCCCGACCACATGGTTCCGGCGGCCGTCGTCGAGCTGGACGCCCTCCCGCTGACGTCGAACGGCAAGCTCGACCGCAAGGCGCTCCCCGCGCCCGACTTCGCCGCCAAGGTCTCTTCCCGCGCACCCCGCACCCCCGAAGAGGAGACCCTGGCCCGCCTGTTCGCCGAGGTGCTCGGCCTGGACCGGGTCGGGATCGACGACGGGTTCTTCGACCTCGGCGGCGACTCGATCATCGCGATCCAGCTGGTCTCCCGGGCCCGCCGGTCCGGCCTCGTCATCACCCCCCGCGAGGTGTTCCAGCACCAGACCGTCGAGGAGCTGGCCGCGACCGCGCGGCCGGCCGGCGAAGGCGAGCGGGTCGAGGCGGAGCCGCCCGGCACCGGCATCGGCCGGATCCCGGCCACCCCGATCATGCGCTGGTTCCAGGAGCTGACCGGCCCCGTCGACGGCTACAGCCAGCGGATGCTGCTCCAGGTCCCCCCGGATCTCGGCACGGAGCGGCTGGCGGCCGCGCTGCAGACCGTCCTCGACCACCACGACATGCTCCGCCTCCGCGTGCACGGCGGCGAGTTCGACGTGGCCGAACCCGGCACGGTCGAAGCCGCGGCGCTCGTCCACCGCGTGGACGTCGCCGGCCTCGGCACCGACGCGCTCCGCGCCGCCCTCGCCGAAGAATCGGACAACGCCCGCCGCCGCCTCGACCCGGTCGCCGCCACGATGGCGCAGCTCGTCTGGTTCGACGCGGGCCCGGCCGCGTCCGGGCGCCTGCTCCTCACCCTCCACCACCTCGTCGTGGACGGCGTGTCCTGGCGGATCATCCTGCCCGACCTCGTCACCGCCTGGGCCGGCGGAGACCTCGACCCCGTCCCGACCTCGTTCCGCCGCTGGGCGCAGCGCCTCGCCGCCGAGGCGTCCGACCCCGCCCGCGCGGCCGAGCTGCCGCTCTGGGACGACATCCTCGCCACCCCCGACCCCGTCCTCGGCACCCGGCCGCTGGACCCGGCCGCCGACACGTTCGCGACGGCGAGGCACCGCACGTTCGACCTGCCCGCCGACGTCACCGGACCGCTCCTCACCGAGGTCCCGGCCGCGTTCCACGGGCGGGTCAACGACGTCCTGCTCACCGGCCTCGCCCTCGCCGTCGCCGAATGGCGGCATGACCGCGGCGTCGCCGACGAGACCGCCGTCCTCGTCGACCTCGAAGGGCACGGGCGCGAGGAGATCGTCCCCGGCGTCGACCTGTCCCGCACCGCCGGCTGGTTCACCACGATCCACCCGGTGCGGCTCGACCCCGGACGGCTGTCGCCCGCCGACGTCCGCGAAGGCGGCCAGGCCGTCGGCACCGCCCTCAAGCGGGTCAAGGAGCAGCTCCGCGAGATCCCCGACAACGGCATCGGCCACGGCCTCCTCCGCTACCTCGGCCCGGCGGCGCGCCCCGCCGCCCACCCGCAGATCGCGTTCAACTACCTCGGCCGCTCCACCGTGCCCGAGGCCACCGACTGGGGCCCCGCCGGCAAGGCCGACGCCGACGCCCTCGGCACCGGGCAGGACGCCGCGCTCGGCCTCGTCCACGCCGTCGAGGTCAACGCCCACACCCGCGATCTGCCGGACGGACCCGAACTGTCCGCGACCTGGACGTGGGCGGGCGGCCTGTTCGGCGACGAGGCGATCGAGGACCTCGCCGGCCGCTGG
This sequence comes from Actinomadura darangshiensis, assembly GCF_004349235.1. GTDB lineage: Bacteria > Actinomycetota > Actinomycetes > Streptosporangiales > Streptosporangiaceae > Spirillospora > Spirillospora darangshiensis. The sequence continues at coordinate 40,996 of NZ_SMKY01000019.1, forward strand.
TTCGCCGCACTGCGCGGCCTCGTCGCGCACGTCGTCGACGGCGCCGCCGGCGGGCCGGTCGGCGGGTTCACCCCGTCCGACCTGTCCCTCGTGGACGTCGGCCAGGACGAGATCGACGAGCTCGCCGCCGAGCTCGACGGCGAATGGGAGCTGGATTGAGCACGTCGCAGCTTGAGGACATCCTCCCGCTGTCCCCGCTACAGCAGGGGCTCTTCTTCCACGCCCTCTACGACTCCGGCCGCGACGTCTACACCGCCCAGGTCGTGTTCGACCTGCGCGGCCCCCTCGACACCGGCGCGCTGCGCGCCGCCGCCGCGACCCTCCTGCGCCGGCACGCCAACCTCCGCGCCGGGTTCCGGCAGCGCAAGGAGGGCACACCCGTCCAGGTCGTCCACCGCGCGGTGCGGCTGCCGTGGCAGGACGAGGACCTCTCCGGCCTGCCCGAGGCCGACCGCGACACCAGGGCCCGCGAGCTGGCCGACGCCGAACGCGCCCGCCCGTTCGACATGGCGAAGCCGCCGCTGCTGCGGTTCCTGCTCATCAAGCTGGCGGACGGCCTGCACCGCATGGTGTTCACCAACCACCACATCCTCCTGGACGGCTGGTCCACACCCGTCCTGCAGACCGAGCTGTTCGCGCTGTACCTGGCCGACGGCGACGACACCGGGATGCCGCGCGTCGCGCCCTACAAGAACTACCTGGCGTGGCTCGCCGCCCAGGACCGCCCCGCCGCCGAGGACGCCTGGCGGCGTGCCCTCGACGGCGTCCACGAACCCACCTTCGCGGCGCCCGGCGCCGGCGAGCCGGGCCCCGGCGCACCCGGACGCGTCCGGGTGCGCCTCACCGAGGACCTCACCTCGGCGCTCAACGCGCGCGCGCGATCCCAGGGCGTCACCCTCAACACCGTCCTGCAACTCGCGTGGGGCACACTCCTCGGTGGCCTCACGGGTTCCACCGACGTGGTGTTCGGCGCCGCCGTCTCCGGCCGCCCGCCCGAACTGGCCGGCGTCGAGCAGATGATCGGGCTGTTCATCAACACGCTGCCGATCCGCGTCCGCGTCCACCCCGCCGACACCGTCGCCGAGGCCCTGACCCGCCTCCAGGACGAGCAGGCCGCGCTGATGCCGCACCACCATCTCGGCCTGTCCGACATCCAGCGCCTCTCCGGCACCGGGACGCTGTTCGACACGATGACGGTCCTGGAGAACTACCCGTTCGACCCCGACGCCGCCGGCACCGACCTCGGCGGCCTCACCCTCCACGACGTGGACGGTTACGACGCGTCCCACTACCCGCTGACCCTCGCCGCCGTCCCCGGGCGCGGCCTGTCCCTGCGCATCGACCACCGGCCCGACTTCTGCACCGAGGCCGGTGCGCAGCGCCTGATGCGCCGGTTCGAGCGCATCCTCGAAGCCATCGCGTACCGGCCCGGCCTGCCCCTCGCCCGCATCGCCGTCCTGGACGAGGAGGAGCGGACCCGGGTCCTCGAAGCCTGGCAGGGTCCGGTCACCGGCCGTTCCGCGGGCACCATCACCGGCCGGTTCGCGGAACGGCTGGCCGGCTCCCCGGACGCCGTCGCCGTCCGCGCCGACGGCGAGTCGATCACGTACGCGGAACTCGACGTCCGGGCGAACCGCCTCGCGCACCGCCTCATCGGGCTCGGCGTCGGACGGGATGTCCCGGTCGCCGTCCTGCTCGAACGATCCGCCGACACGGTGGTCGCCTCGCTGGCGATCCTCAAGGCGGGCGGGGCGTACGCGCCGATCCACCACGCCTACCCGCCGGAGCGGACGGCGTGGGCGGTCGCCGAAGTCGGCGCCCCCGTGCTCGTCGTCAACACGCCGATGCGCGACCGGGCCGCCGGTCTCGACACGTCCGCGGAGATCCTCGTCATGGACGACGACCCGCAGACCGCCGCGCAGCCCGAGACCCCGCCCGGCGTCGAATGCCACCCCGAGCAGCTCGCCTGCGTCCTGTTCACCTCCGGGTCGACGGGCCTGCCCAAGGGCGTCATGCTGCGGCACCGGGACGCCGTCGACCTCGCCACCGACGGCCGCCTCACGGGCGGGGCGCACGACCGCGTCCTCGTCCACTCGCCGCACGCGTTCGACGCGTCCGTCTACGAGACGTGGACGCCGCTGCTGCGCGGCGGGACGGCGGTCGTCGCGCCGCCCGGCCGGCTGGACGCCGGCACTCTCGAACAGATCATCGCCGCCGAGGGCATCACCGGCCTGTTCCTCACCACGACCCTGTTCAACCTGGTCGCGGACGAGCGGCCGCACGCGTTCGCCCCGCTCCGCGAGGTGCTCACCGGCGGCGAGACGGGCTCGCCGGCGGCCATGCGCAAGGTCCTCGCCGCGTGCCCGGACACCGGCGTCGGCCACGTGTACGGGCCCACCGAGGGCACCACGTACACGACCCACACGGAGCTGCGGGGGCGGCTCGGCGACCCGTCCGAGACGTCCGCCGCGCTGGGGCGCCCCATCGACGACATGCGCGTGTACGTGCTGGACCAGGGGCTGCGGCCGGTCCCGCCCGGCGTCGTCGGCGAGGCGTACATCGCGGGTGCCGGGGTCGGCCGCGGCTACCTGCGCCGCCCGTCGCTGACCGCAGGACGCTACGTCGCCGATCCGTTCGGCGCGCCCGGCGGCCGCATGTACCGGACGGGCGACCTCGTCCGGTGGCGCTCGGACGGCGACCTGGAGTACGTCGACCGCGCCGACTTCCAGGTGAAGGTCCGCGGGTTCCGGATCGAGCCGGGCGAGATCGAGGCCGCGATCGCCGCCCACCCGGACGTCGCGAACGTCGCCGTCATCGCCCGCGAGGACACCCCGGGCGTCAAGACCCTCGTCGCCTACGTCATCGCACCGGCTCTGTCCCTCAGGGGGGACGACCCCCCTGAACCCCCCGGGGAGAAGCGGCCGGTGGACGGCCTGCGCGAGTTCGTGAAGGACAGGCTGCCCGAGTACATGGTGCCCGCCGCGTTCGTCCGGCTCGACACGTTCCCCGTCGGCCCGAACGGCAAGCTCGACCGGCGCGCCCTCCCGGCGCCCGACTACACCGAGGCCGCCGCCGGACGCGACCCGGGCACGCCCGAGGAGGAGCGGCTCTGCGCCATCGTCGCCGACGTCCTCGGGCTCGACCGCGTCGGTGCCGACGCCGGCTTCTTCGACCTCGGCGGCGACAGCATCGCCGCGCTCAGGCTCGCCACCCGCGCCCGGCAGGCCGGCATCGAGCTCACCCCCCGCGACGTGTTCACCCACCAGACCGTCGAGGCGATGGTGCGGGCGGGGGAGCCCGAGGACCGGCTCGGCTTCGAGGTGCTCCTGCCGATCCGCGCGTCCGGCCCCCGGCCGCCGGTCTTCTTCGTCCACCCGGCCGGCGGGCTGGCCTGGGTCTACTTCCAGTTCCAGCGGCACCTCGGCCCCGACCGGCCGATCTACGGGCTCCAGGCGCGCGCGTTCACCCGGTCCCGGCTGCCGGAGTCCGTCGCGGAGATGGCGGTCGACTACCTCGCGCAGATCCGGGCCGTCCAGCCCTGCGGCCCCTACCACCTGGTGGGCTGGTCGCTCGGCGGGCTCGTGGCCTACGAGATGGCCGTCCGGCTCCAGGCCGCCGGCGAGCGGGTCGGCCTGCTCGCCCTCGTCGACGCCTACCACGGCCAGGACCTCGGAGCCGAGCGCCGGGAGGTCCTCCCCGAGCTGCTGGAGTCGATCGGCATCGACGCGCGGATGGTCGCCGCGGACGGCAACCCCGACATGGCGCAGATCATGGCGGTGCTCGCCGAGCGCGACGACGCCTTCGCCACCCTCGGTGAGGACGACCTCGTCAACGTCTACCGCAACTACGAGCAGGGGCTCCGCCAGGCCGAGGAGTACGTGCCCGGACGCTTCCGCGGCGACATCGTGTTCTTCACCGCGCTCCAGGGCCGCGCCGCCGGGTCGCCCGAGGCGCGCTCCAACTGGGGCCCGCTCGTGGACGGCGGGATCGAGGACTACCCGATCGACGCCGAGCACCACCTGCTCATGGAGCCGGGCCCGGCCGCCGAGATGGGCGCCGTCCTGGCCGCCAAGCTCGGCAAGCTGCGCAGTACCGATCGAACGCAGCACTGATTGAAAGGGACACCGATGACGAACCCCTTCGAGGACCCCGACGGCACCTACGTCGTCCTCGTCAACGACGAGGGCCAGCACTCGCTGTGGCCGACCTTCGCCGACGTCCCCGCCGGGTGGACGGTCGCCAAGGAGGAGGACACCCGGCAGGCGTGCCTCGAGTACATCGAGGCGAACTGGACCGACATGCGGCCGAAGAGCCTCATCGAGGCCATGGGTGACTGACGTCGCGATCTCCGCGGTCACCGAGTGGACGATGGAGATGCCGGACGCCGCCGACCTGCGCCCCGCCCCGCTGCCGGGCGTCGAGATGACGTTCACCCTCGCCCGGCTGCCGTCCGCCGACCTGAACCGGGCCCTGTACGCGGCCGTCGGCGCCCGCGTCTGCTGGACGGACCGCTTCCCGTGGACGCACGAGCGCTGGCGGGCCTGGGTGGAGCGCCTCGAGCTGTCCACGTGGATCGCGATGGCCGAGGGGACGGTCGCCGGCTTCTTCGAGATCGAGGCGCAGCCCGGCGGCGACACCGAGATCCACCTGGTCGGGCTCACCCCCGCGTTCGTCGGCCGCGGCTACGGCGGCTACCTCGTCGAGCAGTGCACCCGCCGCGCCTGGCAGCGCGGCGAGCTGTGGGCGCCGGCCGCGGGCCCCGCGTCCCGGGTCTGGCTGCGCACCAGCAGCCTCGACCACCCGAACGCGATCGCGAACTACCGGCGGCGGGGCTTCAAGGTGGCGGCGGAGAGCACCGCGCCGAAGCTCGTCCCAGACCCGAGGATCGCGCCCTGGCCGCTGCCGCGGGACCCGCGCCACAAAGCGGACCATCCGCAGCCACTGCGAGATCGGTGATGCCCAGGTCGATCCCGACTGCATCACCGGTGGCGGGCAGAGGGGCAGGATCGGCGACGTCCACGGTGAGCGAGACGTACCACGTGCCGTCACGTTCGCGGGAAACCGTCACCGTTGTCGGGTCGACCGATGCCACGTCGATATCGGCCCAGGACCACACGAATGTCAGCGGCCCGGTCATCTTGGCCAAGAACAGTTCACTGCCGCGCATCCGGAACGCCGAACGGGAATAGGTGGCGGCTTGTCTGCCTTCGCGGGACTTGAAACGGGGATAGCGAGCGCGCTTGGCGAAGAAGTTCGCGAAGGCGGTGGACTGGTGCCGTATCGTCTGCTGCAGCGGTACCGACGAGACCTCGTTGAGAACGCCAGTTGCTCGGTCCTCTTCAGATGCGTCAGGTACCGGTCCGATTGGGCGTAGGACATGCGGGTTCCCTGGGTGCGGTAGTGGTGGGTGCGCCAGTCCAGCACCTGGTTCCAAACCTTGCGTACACACCCGAACGTGCGGTTCAGCACCGCCGCCTGCTCGGGAGCCGGATACGCCCGGCACTTGTACGCCGTCCTCATGGATGGTTACTTTGCGACAGGGCGAATCGTGTTAAGAATTCTGGCCGGATGTCGGCGGACTTCGCTCCAGGTCAGGCACGGCCATGCCGGGCCGCTGCTGACAGGGTCCGAGTTGCTCCCCCGGCATAAGAGGCCGGGGTGTCCTTTGGAGGTTTCGTGACTTGGTTCCGCTGCCCCGAGAAGCGGCCCTGGGCGTCGATGCGGCTGTTCTGCCTGCCGCACGCGGGCGGGTCGGCGGTGTCCTACCGGCCGTGGGCCAAGGCGGCCGGCCCGGCCGTTGAGGTGCAGGCCGTCCAGTACCCGGGCCGCGCCGACCGGATGGCGGACGCCCTCGTCACCGACGCGCACCAGCTCGCGCGCCTCGTCGCCGGGGCGATGGCGCCGCTGCTGGACCGGCCCGCCGCGCTGTTCGGGCACAGCATGGGCGCCGTCCTCGCCTACGAGGTGGCGCGGCTGCTGCAGGAACGGGGCAGCGCCCCGGTGCACGTGTTCGCCTCCGGCGCCCGCCCGCCGCACGACCGCGGCGGCGACCGCGTCGCCGACGGGGACGACGACCGCATCGTCGCCGAGATGATCAAGCTCGGCGGCACCGACGCCGAGGTGCTGCGGGATCCGGAGCTGCGCGAGCTCGTGCTGCCCTACGTCCGCAACGACTTCGCGCTGATCGAGCGCTACGAGCACCGGCCCGGGACCAGGCTGACCGTCCCGCTGACCGCGATCGTCGGGGACGACGACCCGCACGTGACCCCCGAGCAGGCCCGCGGCTGGGCCGGGGTCACCGACGGGCGGTTCGCCCTCAGGGTGCTTCCGGGCGGCCACTTCTACCTGACCGAGCAGCAGCCCGCGGTGATCGCCGAGGTCCTCCGCACGCTCGAAGTACCCGCGGCCGGGTAATCCGGGCAGGCCGTCCCCATGGAGTCCGTACGGGGACGGCCTGCCGCTCATGGGAGCCTCCTGATCAGTAGACGCTCAGCCCGTAGCGGGAGAGCGGCTCGGTGACGGGCTGGAAGAACGTCGTCCCGCCCGAGGAGCAGTTGCCGCTGCCGCCCGAGGTCATGCCGAGCGCGGTGGAGCCGGAGAACAGGGAGCCGCCGCTGTCGCCCGGCTCCGCGCAGACCGTGGTCCGGATCAGGCCGCTGACGCTGCCCTCCTGGTAGTTCACGGTCTGGTTGAGCGCGGTGACCTGGCCGTTGTGCAGGCCGGTGGTGCTGCCGCTGCGGTACACGGTCTGCCCGACCGAGGCGTTCCCGGCGGAGGTGATGTCGCGGGTACCGCTGTACAGGCTGACGGTGCCCTGGGTGTCGGCGGGGGTGGAGCTGTACTGGACGACGCCGTAGTCGTTGCCGGGGAAGCTGCTGGCGACGGTGCGGCCCAGCGTCCGGCCGGAGCCGTCGGTCCAGGTCGTGCCGATGTTGGTGCAGTGGCCGGCGGTGACGAAGTAGTACGTGCTGCCGCTCCGGACGTTGAAGCCCAGCGAGCAGCGCGCGCCACCGGTGTAGATGGCCTCGCCGCCGCGGGTGAACGTGCGGAACGCTCCGGCGACGCGTTCGGTGCGGACGGCCGCGCCCTGCTTGCTCGCGGCGGCCTTCACCTTCTTGAGCTGGGCGCCCTTGACCGTGCTGTCCATGGTGAGGACGACCTGGTTGCCGGCCGGGTCGACGGCCCAGGCGGTGCCCGGGACGGTCGCCTCGCGCTTGAGCGCCGACATGACCTGCTTCAGGTCGGCGCCGCTGCGCGCGACGGTCTGCGGCACGGCCCCGGCGGCGCGGACCGCCTGCGCGGCCTGTGCGTCGGTGACCGTGACGACGAGCTTGCCGCCCTTCAGGTAGGAGCCCGCGCTGCGGGTGCCGAGCTGCTGGGCGAGCGAGGTCGCCGCCGTGCCGGGCGCGGCCGGGGCGGCGGGCGCCGCCGGGGCCGCGGACGCGGCGGGAGCCGCGGCGAGGGTGGCGGCGACCAGGCCGGCCGCCGCGGTGGTGACGGCGGCGGCGCCGGCGCGCCTGTGAGCGATCTTCACTTGTGCCTCCACGGGGGATGGGGCGCACCGGGATGGTGCGCCGGAGGTTGCCGACATGGTGTAAGACCGGTCAAGGCAGACGTAAGACACAAGACATGACCAATTCGGGAGCAAACCCTTGGCAGCTGCGGGGTGACTCCATGGTCAGTCCCGCAATGCCCGCCGCGGCGCCGCGGAAGAGAACGCGGTTCGGCCCCGGTCCTGCACCGGGGGCTGGTGGAGGACCGGGGCCGAGGATGAGGCTTCCCGCCGCCTGGGAGCTCCGGCGGGCCGCCAGGGCCGCTAGTAGATCTCGACCCCGAACGCCGACAGCGGCTCGGTCACGGGCTGGAAGAACGTCGTCCCGCCCGAGGAGCAGTCACCGCTGCCGCCGGACGTCAGCCCGAGCGCGCTGGACCCGGCGAACAGCGGGCCACCGCTGTCACCCGGCTCGGCGCACACCGTCGTCTGGATCAGGCCGCTGACGCTGCCCTCCTGGTAGTTCACCGTCTGGTCGAGCGCGGTGACCTCCCCGTCGTGGACGCCGGTGGTGCTGCCGCTGCGGGTCACGGTCTGCCCGACCGTGGCGTTCGCGGCACCGGTGATGTCCTGGAACTGGCCGTTGTTCGTGACGCCGCCCTCGGTGTCCTCCGGGGTGGAGGCGTACTTGACGAGGCCGTAGTCGTTGCCGGGGAACTCGCTGCCGGCGTTGCTGCCGAGCGTGCCTCCCGACTCGTCGGTCCAGGTGGAGCCCGCCTCGGTGCAGTGCCCCGCGGTCAGGAAGAAGTACTCGCTCCCCTTCTTGACGTTGAAGCCCAGCGAGCAGCGGGCGCTGCCGGTGTAGATCGGGTCGCCGCCCGCGGTGAACATGCGGAACTCGCCCGCGACGCGCTTGGTGCGGACGGCCGCGCCCTGCTTGGTCGCGGCGGCCTGCACCTTCTTGAGCTGGGCGCCCTTGACCGTGCTGTCCATGGTGAGGACCACCTGGTTGGCGGCCGGGTCCACGGCCCAGGCGGTGCCCGGGACGGTCGCCTCGCGCTGGAGCGCCGACATGACCCGGGTCAGGTCGGAGCCGCTGCGCGCGACGGTCTTCGGCACGGCCCCGGCGGCGCGGACCGCCTGCGCGGCCTTCGCGTCGGTGACCGTGACCACCAGGTTCTTCGTGGCCTGGTCCACGTACGCGCCGGCGCTGCGGCCACCGAGCCGCTGCGTCAGCTTCGCGGCCACCCCGCCCGTGTCGGACTGGGTGGTGACGCGCCCGCTGGGCGCGTCGAGGGACGCATTCGCGGCGGGTGCGGCGACGAGGGTGGTCGCCAGCAGCCCGGACGCCGCCATGGTGACGGCGGCGGCGCCGCTCATGCGGATGGAACGGTTCTTCACTGTGCCTCCAGGGGGGATTGGGCACACCCGTGTTGGTGCACCGGAGGTCACGGGCAATGCTGGAAGAACCCTGAACGTCGGCGTAAGACGAGAAAGTGACTAATCGACCATGAACGGATTGTCACAATGGGTGTGGGTTCTGTGGTCGATGTCGGGCATGATGGCTCGGTTGGCCGGGTTGTGACTGGACGGTAGGTCCAATGGGTCTCCCCGGACCCGGCGTCCCGACGTACAGTCGGAGGCGACGGGGGGCCGGACATACGACGCGGACCCCCCGCATCCGGTTCCCGCTCGGGAGTGCCCCATGGGTGTCGAGATCCGGGTGGAAGGGCTCAGGAAGTCGTTCGGGCGGCAGGTCATCTGGGAGGACGTGTCCTTCACCATCCCGGCGGGCGAGATCTCCGCCCTGCTCGGGCCGTCCGGAACCGGGAAGTCGGTGTTCCTCAAGAACCTCGTCGGGCTGCTGCGGCCCGACCGCGGCCACGTCTACGTCGGCGGCGGCGACGTCCCGCGGCTGCGCGAGAGCGAGCTGTACGAGCTGCGCCGCCAGTTCGGGGTCCTGTTCCAGGACGGAGCCCTCTTCGGCTCCATGAACATCTACGACAACATCGCGTTCCCGCTCCGCGAGCACACCAAGAAGGGCGAGACCGAGATCCGGCGCATCGTGCTGGAGAAGATGGACATGGTCGGCCTCAGCGGCTCGGAGGGCAAACTGCCCGGCGAGATCTCCGGCGGGATGAAGAAGCGCGCCGGGCTCGCCCGCGCCCTCGTCCTGGACCCGCAGATCATCCTGGCGGACGAGCCGGACTCCGGCCTCGACCCCGTCCGCACCGCCTACCTCAACCAGCTGTTCGTCGACCTCAACACCGAGCTCGGCGCCACCTTCCTGATCGTCACCCACGACATCGGCACCGCCCGCGTCCTGCCGGACAACCTCGGCCTGCTGTTCCGCCGCGGCCTGGTGATGTTCGGGCCGCGGGAGATGGTGCTGTCCAGCACGCACCCGGCGGTCGGCCAGTTCTTCAACGCGCGCCGCCAGGGGCCCATCGGCATGGCCGAGGAGAAGGACCTCGCCGAGGTCGCGGCCGAGCCGCAGGGGCCGCCGCCGATGCCGGCGCCGATCCAGCCGCAGCTGATGCCGAGCGACGGCCGGCTGCGTCCCGGGATGCGCCGCCCCGGGCAGTGGCTGGCCGAGCACCGGGTGACCCCGCCGCCCGGCTCGTTCATCGACGACGCGGGCCACAACTGGCTCACCGAATGGGACGCCCTCGTCGCCGCGCGCCGGGGTCCCCGGTAGTGACGCCCGCCCGGCCGGACGCGACAATGGCCCCGTGACGCTCCTGCTGACCCGCTCCGACCTCGAATCGCTGCTCGACCCGGCCGGGTGCCTGGACGCGCTGCGCCGCGGCTTCACGGCCGGGGACGGCGGGGCCGCGGCGCGCCGGGTCATCGCGAAGCTGCCGGGCCAGGGCACCGCGACGGCGCTGCTGCCGGGCGTGGTCGAGGAGATCCCCGCCTACACGGTGAAGGTGAACGCCAAGTTCCCCGGCAGCCGCCCGGCGCTGCGCGGCGTCGTCTGCCTGCACGACCTCGGCAGCGGCGAGCTGCTCGCCCAGCTGGACTCGGCGACCGTGACCGCCTGGCGCACCGGCCTCGCCGCCGCGCTCGGCACGCACGCGCTGGCCCGCCCGGACGCCGGCACCGTGGCGGTGATCGGCGCGGGTGCGCAGGCGGAGCTGGTCCTGCGGGGGCTGAGCGAGCTGCGGGAGGTGCGCGGGCTCACCGTCTGCGACCTCGACGCGGGCCGGGCCCGCGACTTCGCCGAACGGCACGGCGCCCGGCTCGGCCTGACCGCGGCCGTCGTCGCGGACCCGCGCGCCGCCGTCCAGGACGCCGGGATCGTCGTCATGGCGACCTGGGCGCGCCGCCCCCTCCTGCACGCCGCCGACGTGCCGCACGGGACGCACCTCACCTCCCTCGGCGCGGACGAGCCCGGCAAGGCCGAGCTCGGCGCCGACCTGCTGGAGGGCGCCCGCGTCGTCGTGGACGACGTCCCGCTCGCCGTCGAGGTGGGCGTGCTGGCCGACGCCGGCCTGGACGTCAAGCACGCCGCCGGGACGCTCCGCGACCTGCTGCGCGGCCAGGTGCCCGGGCGGGTGAAGGGCGGCGAGATCACGGTCTACGCGCCGGTCGGGCTGCCCTGGCAGGACCTCGCGCTCAGCTGGACGGCCTACAAGGCGGCCCGCGCCGCCGGCACCGGCACGCACTTCGACTTCCTCGCCTGAACCGGGCGCCGCCGGTTATTGAAACACGTTCTACCTTCTGCGTAGGCTGTCCGCGCGAGCGACCCCCTACGGACCCGGAGGTGACGCCGGTGATCATGGACCGGTTCCGAATCGACGACAGGGTCGCGGTGGTGACCGGCGCCGGCCGCGGCATCGGCGCGGCGGCCGCGGTCGCGCTCGCCCAGGCGGGCGCCGACGTGGTGATCTCCGCCCGGACCGAGGAGCAGCTCGCCAAGGTCGCCGCCGAGGTCGAGGCGGCCGGCCGGCGGGCCCTGGCCGTCGCGGCCGACCTCAGCGACCCCGCCGCCGCGGCCGCCCTCGCCGAGCGCGCCGCGCAGGAGTTCGGCCGCCTCGACATCGTGGTCAACAACATGGGCGGCGCGATGCCGGCCCCGTTCATGGACACCTCGCCCCGGAAGCTTGAGAACGCGTTCCAGTTCAATGTGAGCACCGCGCACGCGCTGACCCGGGCGGCCGTGCCGCACCTCCTCGAAGCCGGCGGCAGCGTCGTCAACATCTCGTCCGTCATGGGGCGCATCGCGGGCCGCGGCTACCTCGCCTACGGCAGCGCGAAGGCCGCACTCGCCCACTACACCCGGCTCGCCGCGTTCGACCTGGCCCCGCGCGTCCGGGTCAACGCGATCGCCGTCGGCTCCATCGCGACGTCCGCGCTCGACATCGTCATGACCAGCGACGACCTGCGCACCGAGATGGAGAGCAAGACCCCGCTGGGCCGCGTCGGCGACCCCGAGGACATCGCCGCCGCCGTCCTCTACCTCGCCTCGCCCGCCGCCGCCTACGTCACCGGCGCCATCCTGCGCGTCGACGGCGGCATCGAGACCCCGAACCTCGACCTGCGCCTGGAGGACCTGTGACGTACCGCGTCGTCCAATGGAGCACCGGCAACGTCGGCCGGCACGCGATCGCCGGCATCGACGCGCGCCCCGACCTGGCCCTCGCCGGCGTCTGGACCTCCACCCCCGCCAAGATCGGCAAGGACGCCGGCGAACTCGCGGGCCTCGGCCGCGACCTCGGCGTCCCCGCCACCGGCGACGCCGACGCCCTCCTCGCCCTGCGGCCCGACTGCGTCGTCTACACCTCGATGGCCGACGTCCGGCTGATGGAGGCGATCGACGACCTCTGCCGCATCCTGCGCGCCGGCGTCAACGTCGTCTCCAGCAGCCCGGTGTTCCTGCAGTTCCCGGACGGCGTCGTCCCGCCCGAGATGTCGCGGCCGATCCGCGAGGCCGCCGCCGCGGGCGGCGCGTCGATCTTCGTCAACGGCATCGACCCGGGCTTCGCCAACGACGTGCTCCCGCTCGCCGTCACCGGCATCAGCGAGCGCATCGAGCAGGTCCGCTGCATGGAGATCCTGAACTACGCCACCTACGACCAGGGCACGGTCCTGTTCGACATCATGGGCTTCGGCCGCCCCGTGGACGACACGCCGATGCTGCTGCAGCCCGGCGTCCTCACGATGGCGTGGGGGAGCGTGGTCCGGCAGATCGCCGCCGGCCTGGACGTGGAACTGGACGAGCTCGCCGAATGGCACACCCGCGTCCCCGCGCCCGACACCTTCGACGTCTCCGCCGGAACCATCGAGAAGGGCACCACCGCCGCGCTCCGCTTCGAGGTCCGCGGCATGCGCGGCGGCGAGGCCGTCGTCGTCCTGGAGCACGTCACCCGCCTGCGCGACGACCTCGCCCCCGACTGGCCGCAGCCCGCCGGCGCCGGCTGCTACCGCGTCGAGGTCCGCGGCGAACCGAACTACACGGTGGACCTGCGGCTCCTCGGCACGGACGGCGACCACAACACCGCCGGGCTGAAGGCCACCGCGATGCGCCTGGTCAACGCCGTCCCCGCGGTGGTGGAGGCGGCCCCCGGCCTGGTCACGGCCCTCGACCTGCCCCTGATCCCGGGCCGCGGCCTGCTCTAGAGCCCGAACGTGTCGAGGAGCGGCAGGAGCCGCTCCTCCTCATGATCGAGGTGCGCCTCCAGCGCGGCGGTGAGCCGCTCGACCTCCACGAGCAGGGACGCGGAGTCGCCCGCGTCGAGGACGTGCCGCAGCTCGTCCAGCAGCTCCTTCACGACCTTGTGCTCGTCCTTCAGCCGGGCCAGCGTCGGCGCGAGCGCGGGATGAGCCTGCTCCAGGGGCGGGAACATCATCGTGTCCTCGCCCAGGTGGTGGTTGTCGAGCCCCTGGCACAGCGACAGGCAGTTGACGCGCAGTTGCGCGCCCACACCGGCCCCCGACGCCGCGACCTCCTTCCGGATCAGCGCCAGTTCCTTGCGGAACATGTCATGCACCGCGACGAGCATGGCCCCCGGCGTCTGCGGCCCGCCCGGCGGCCCTTCGGCTACCGGAACCAGCGCGACGACGGGCAGCGTCCGCCCCGACCTGACCTCGTACTCGCCCCACCCCGGGTCGGCCTCGACGGCCCGCGCGAAGGCGCCGTCGCGCTCTTCCCCGGTGAGGACGACGGCGTCCGCCTCGTACTTGAAGGCGCCGCTCTCCACCGTCACGCGCGGATCGGCGACGAGGTTGCGGAACCACGCCGGGTCCTTGGGGGAGCCTCCGGCCGACGCGATGACGAGAACGCGCACGACCCCGTCCGGCAGATATCCGAGCGGCGTTGTGTGCCGGGCCCCGGTCCGCGCGCCGGTGGTGGTCAGCAGAAGCAGCCGCCCGCCCTCGAACGGCCCGCCGACCCGCCCGCCGTTCGCGCGGAACTCCTCGATGACCTGACTGTTGAAATCCATCTGTCTCCTGAACTGTTTTCGGGCATGGCGAATAGGCCACAGGAATGCCCAGACACCTGTGGCCAGGAATCACTGATGAAGGGCATGCCGAGAACACGGGCACGCCCGATGACGTCGCGCGACGCGCGAAAGAAGAAGAGAAGGAAGCTGAGTGGAAAAGGCGGGCCGCGCGCCCGCCCCGGCCTCACTCGGAGGCCGGGAACCTCACTCGCTCGTGGCCCAAGGCCGACCCGGCAGTCACAACCCGCACATTACCGCCGACATAAATGCGATGCAAGGTCAGAGGCCCTGGCGGTGGGCGTACGCGGCGGCCTGGGTGCGGCTGGTGACGTTCAGTTTGGCGAGGATGTTGGAGACGTGGACGCTCGCGGTCTTGGGGGAGATGAAGAGGGCCGCCGCAATGTCGCGGTTGTTGCGGCCTTCGGCGACGAGTTTCAAGACCTCGCGCTCGCGGGCGGTCAGTGCGGCGAACGGGCCGGACCGGGCGGACGCGGCGCGTCCGGTGTCCAGGCGGGCGCGGGTGCCGAGGTCGCGGAGCACGGAGAGCAGGGGTTTCGCGTCCAGGCGTTCCGCGGTCTCGACGGCCTTGCGCCATTCCGCGGCGGCGGCCTCGCGGTCGCCGTTCTCCGCGAGGGCCTCCGCCAGCCGCCAGCGGGAGCGCGCCACCTCGTAGACGAAGCCGCCGTCCGGGTCGCCGTAGGTGAACAGGTCGGCGGTCTTCCGCCATAGGTCGACGTCGTGGACGCCGTCCACACGGCGGCGTTCGGCCTCGGCGCGGGCCACCCAGGCGAGACCCTCAAGGCCGAGCCAGGTGCGGGGCTGATCGAAGGTGAACTCGACGGACCGGCGCACGTGCCGCATCAGGTCGTCGGCGGCCTCGGCGGACTGCCGCACGGCTTCGTCGTCGCCCGCGATGCGCGCCCAGGCCGCCAGTTCGGCGTGGGCGGACAGCCCGGTCGCGGCGATGCGGATGAAGGACGCGCCCTCGCCGTAGACGCTGTCCGCGATGTCGGCGACGTGCTCCAGCGCGGTCCGCGGTTCGTCCCGCCACAGGGCGTGCTCGGCGGCGAGGCCCCGCGCGATGTAGTTGGCCAGGAGGTCCTCGCGCCACAGCGGGGCGATCCAGCGCAGGCGCTCGTCCACGACGGGACGTCCCTGCGCGACCTCGACGAACAGCGCGTAGGACGAGATCTGCGCCTCGTGCGGCCGGACGACCTGGAGGGGGAAGCCGTCCGCGATCCGGCCGGCCTCGGCCCAGTTCCCGGCCGTGTAGTGGACGAGATACCGCAGGGTCCGGATGGCGATCCCGTACATGCTCCATTCGACGCCGTTGTCCAGGCCGAACCGGACGCCCTCGTCGGCCGCCGCCGCGGCGCCGACGAGGTCGCCGCGGTCGAACTTCGTCCGGGCGTACTGGAACCGGGCGCGCAGCGCCGCCTGCGGGCTGTCGCCGGCGGCGTCGGCCAGGTCGCGGGCCCGCGCGAACAGCTCGGCGACGCCGCTGTCGGCCTCGCGCGACTCCCGGTACATGCCGAGCGTGACCAGCAGGGCGGCCTCGGCGCCGGGCGTCCCGGCGGCGCGCGCGGACTCGGCGGCCTTCTCGGCCAGGGCGGGCATCTCGCCGTCGGGGTCCAGGTAGAGGAGGGTCCGGGCGTAGGTGGCGAGGGCCCAGGCGAGGTCGGCGGTCGGCGGGTCGGCGGGCAGCATCGTCACCGCCTCGCGTGCCATGACCCGCGCCTCCTCCAGCTCGTCGAGGTCGAGCATGTGCGTCGCGAGGTGTTCGCGGATCACCGAGCCGAGGGGCACGTCCGCCGGGTCGGCGACGTCCAGCAGCCGGCGCAGCCGGTGCGCGGCGCGCCGGATCTCGCCCGCCCGCGCCGACGCCCGCGCCGCGGTCAGCGACAGCCGGACCCGGTCCGTCCCGGCGGCGGCCTCCGGGTCGGGGACGGCCTCCCACAGCTCCAGCGCCCGCTCGTAGTGCTCGAACGCCTCCGCGGGCGCCCCCAGCCGGATGGCGTCCCCGCCCGCCCGGACGGACGCGGCGAACGCGGCGGGCAGGTCGTGCGCGGCGAGGCTGTGGTGCGCCAGCTCGGCCGCCGACTCGCGCGCCCCGTCGAGGAGGCGGGCGAAGTCGGCGTGCAGCCGGGTCCGCTCGCCCGGCAGCAGGTCGGCGTAGACGGCCTCGCGCAGCAGCGCGTGCCGGAACATGTACCCGGTCCCGGACGGGACGAGCAGCTGGTGCGACACGACCTCGCGCAGCGCCTCGCCGACGGCCGCCTCGTCCAGCCCCGACACGCGGCGGACCAGCTCGTCGTCCACCCGCCGCCCGGCGACCGCCGCGACCCGCACCACGCGCTGCCCGTCGTCGGAGAGCCGCTCGACCCGCGACAGCAGCAGGTCGGCGAGCCCGGACGGCAGCTCCGCCGTCCCGCCGTCCAGACCCGTGGAGTACAGCTCGGCCGCGTAGAACGGGTTGCCCTCCGACCGCCGGTGCACCCGGTCGACGGCCTCCGCGGTGACCGGCGCGGACCCGCGCGACAGCTCCGCCAGGTACTCGGCGGTCTCGATCGGGCGGAAGGGGCGCACCTCGACGCCCGTCACGTTCGGCAGCCGCAGCAGCTCCGCCACCACCGGCCGCAGCGGATGCCGCCGGTGCAGATCGTCTGACCGGTAGGTCCCGACGAGGCAGACCCGCTCGCGCTGCAGCACCCGGCTGAGGAACGTCAGCAGGTGCCGCGTCGAGCGGTCGGCCCAGTGCAGGTCCTCCAGGACGAGCAGGACGGGCCGCTCGTCGCCCAGCTCGCCGAGCAGCCCGAGCACCGCCCCGAACAGCTGCTGCTGCCCGAGCTCGGACCCCGCGCCGGGGCCGCCCTCACCGTCGGGCAGCAGCCCCCGCAGGACCGGACGGGCGCCCAGCGCGGCACGCACATCGTCGCCCTCCGGCGCGCCCGCGGCCGCCCACAGCGCGTCCGTGAGCGGCAGGTACGGCATGCTCTCGCCCAGCTCGGCGCACTGCCCGACCAGCACGGCGCAGCCCCGGTCGCGCGCGGCACGGGTGAGCGCGGACACCAGGTGCGTCTTACCGACCCCCGCGTCCCCGCTCACCAGGACGACACCCGCACTGCCCGCGGCGGCCCGATCCAGCGCACCGGACAGCGCGGCGAGCTCCTCCGCCCGGCCGATCAGCACAAAAAGCCCTTCCAACTCATCTCAACGAGTATCCCACCGGCGCGAACGTGAACGGGCCCCGGATCCGGAGAGGGATCCAGGGCCCGCGTGAAGTCGGCCGAGCGGAGCTCGTCGGTTGATTGGTGGTGGGCGGGGGCTGGAGGACGGTGGTCAGCTGGCCAGGGCCGGGGTCTTGTCGGCTTCGGGCTCCGCCACGTCTGCCGGCTCGGGCTCGGGCTCGGGCGGCAGGAGCTTCTCGTACGCGCGCAGCGTCTCGGCGGCGATCCGCTCCAGCGAGTAGCGGGAGCGGGCGCGGTCCGCGGCGGCGATCGCGTAGCCGTGCAGCGTGGTCTCCTCGGCGAGCAGGTGCCGGACGGCGCGCCCGATCACGACCGGCCGCCCCTGCGGGACGTGCAGCCCGGTGATGTGGTCGAGGACCTCGTCGGCGTTCCCGCCGGCCGGGATCGCCACGACCGGGACGCCGCAGGCCATGGCCTCCAGCGGCACCGACGGGCACGGCTGGTGCGGGGTCAGGCAGAGGACGAGGCTCGCCGTCCGCAGCAGCTTCGGCAGGTTCTTGCGCGGCAGCCGGCCCAGGAAGATCACCCGGTCGGCGACGTGCAGCTCCTTGGCGAGCATCCGCAGCCGGTGCACGTCCCCGTCGTTCTCCAGGTCCTCGCGGTCGGGACCGCCGGCGACGGCCAGCTCGGCGTCCGGGACGTGCACGAGGGCGCGCAGCGCGGTGCCCACGTCGCCGGTGCGCAGGTCGTCGCAGACGACCACGAGGCGGGGGCGCCCGCCGTGCGGCATCGCCGGGCCGACCTGCGCGAACTGGTCGCCGTCCACGCCGTAGGGGACGACCGAGACCGACGGCCGCGCGACGCCCATCCGGACGACCGCGCCGGCCTCCTCGGCGTGCCCGGCGAGCACCATGTCGGCGTCCCGCCCGATGGCCTTCTCCAGGCGGTCGCGGTGCGGGTGCACCTTCCGGCCGGCCTGCCGCTCGGCGGCGGCGAGGCCGTGGTAGCTCTGCGCGAACGGGATGCCCAGCTCACGGGCCACGGCGCAGGCGGCGAGGCCGCCGATCCAGCCGTGCGCGTGCACGATGTCGGGGCGCCCCGAACCGGTCCAGCGGCGGCGCAGCCCCTCGGCGAAATCGCGGAGGTGCTGGAGCAGCTCGTCGTCGGAAAGGGGACGGGCCGGGCCCGCGTCAAGGTGCACGAGGGCCGCGCCCGGCGCCAGCCGGACCCGGCTGCGCGCGGACCTGTCCTGGCGGCGCGCGTAAACCGTGACCTGGTTCGGCTCTCCGTCCGAGGTGAGCGGACGGGTGAGCGAGCGAGCAAGATCCCGGACGTGAATGGACTGCAGGTGTTCGCCGTCGAGGTCGGAGGCGGACACGAGAGCGATGTTAAGCGGGCGATGCATGACGGATCCTCCGGGGCTGCACAGGGGAAGCTCGGAGGTATCTGCGTCGTAGACACCTGCTCGGCCATCTTCATATCCGCACGGCGTCTCCGTCAAACCTCGCGAAACGGAATCCCTACCCTCCCGAAACCCGGTCTATCACCGCCCACCTGCGGGGATACTGGATAAAGTGGACAACGAACCGATCTGGTACGTGGCGTACGGCTCGAACCTCTACCGGGAGAGATTCGGCTGCTACCTGTCCGGCGGCCGCCCGCGCGGCGGCGCCCGCCACTACACCGGCTGCCGCGACCCCCGGCCCGCCCGCGCCGAGCAGCCGGTCACCGTGCCCGGCGGCATCTACTTCGCGTACACGTCCCTGACCTGGGGCGGCGGGATGGCCTTCTACGACCC
>NZ_SMKY01000001.1 GCF_004349235.1 Actinomadura darangshiensis
GGGTCGGCGGGCTCGGGGCGGGTGCCGGCGCGGGACACGCGGAGCTGCTCGCGCAGCGGCCGGGACCGCAGCGTCCGCACCATGCGCGGCAGCTTGATGCTCACGTGCGCGACGAACGCGCCGGTGAACACCCAGGCTCCGTAGTAGTGGCCGGTGTAGAAGTCGAAACCGAACACGTAGTGGTACTGGATGTCCAGGACACCGGTCGCGATCTCGAACAGGATGCCGCCCACCAGCAGCACCAGCGACACCCGTTCCAGGAGCTGCGCGAGCGAGCGGACCGGCGGCCAGGCGAACAGCCGCGGGATCACCGACCACAGCTTGGCCGCCACCACCGGCACCAGGACCAGCCCGAGGGTGACGTGTACTCCCTGGGTGAGCCGGTACAGCCATACCGGGTGGGTCGGCCAGTCGAAGTAGGGCAGCCGCAGCCAGCCGACGTGCGCCGGGAACCCCTGCCCGAACCATGGCGCGTACGCCACGTACGACAGCAGCCCGGTGACGATCACCAGCGGCAGCGTCACCAGCAGGACGGCGCCGAGCACCGACGTCAGCCATGGCCCGCGCAGTGGGCTGCGCCACGCGCCGCTCCGGCCGAAGCCGGGCGGGCGGCCGCGTGCCAGCAGCCGCCACAGCCTGGCCGGAAAACCGTAGCCAGGCGGTCCGACGGATGCCATCGTCAGCTGCCGCCGATCAGCGGATCGGCGACCGTGCGGCCAGCCGGCGGCCTCCCACGGTCATGTCCTCGTCGCCATGTCCTCTTTTGCCACAACTTCGCCCTCCTGCTCCTTCATGGAATGAGCCGCGCTCATACCCGGCCCCAGCGCCGCTAAGCACGGCCGACGGCAAGCGCGCAAGCAGGGCGCGAATTCTTTCAGGCGGCAAAGGCGGATTGACACGAGATCCCGCACGGAGGCACCAGGGGCCTATCGGGTGAGATGCTCAGTCTTTTGCCCACAGTTCATTTACCGAAACCTCAGCCTTCTTTGCGTTCAGGTTCCCATCTTCGCGCGGGTGGTTCTCGAATGATGAGCGAAGGCACCCAGGCAACGGCGTCCAGGTCCGTTTCGGGTGAGAATGAAAGGAATTCCCGACATCGTGATCAGAGTGAGAAGACCGGTGGCGGTCGCCGCCGGTACGGGACTGCTCGCGGCCGGTGGAATGGTCGCCGCGCTGGGACCGGGGACCTCCAGCGCGTCCAGCCACCGCGAGGCCCCGCTCATCGCGGGCGACCCGCAGGCCGACAACACCGACCTGTACGCCTTCAC
This sequence comes from Actinomadura darangshiensis, assembly GCF_004349235.1. GTDB lineage: Bacteria > Actinomycetota > Actinomycetes > Streptosporangiales > Streptosporangiaceae > Spirillospora > Spirillospora darangshiensis. The sequence goes on from NZ_SMKY01000001.1 coordinate 1,269, forward strand.
CAGCCCCGACAGGCCCGACACGGTGTCGCTGGTGGCCAACTGGATCCCGTTCCAGGAGCCGAACGGCGGACCGAACTTCTACCCGTACGCCACCGGCGCGCGCTACAACATCAAGATCGACAACGACGGTGACGCCAGACCCGACATCACATACCGCTGGACGTTCCGCAACGAGGACCGGCGCGGCAACACCACGTTCCTGTACAACAACGGGCCGGTGAGTTCGCTCCGCGACCCCAATCTGCTGTTCCGCCAGCATTACACCTTGCAGCGGATCACGGGTAAGAGCACCCGCACGCTGGTGCGGGACGCCATCGCCGCGCCCTCGCGGACCGGGGCCGCGTCCATGCCCGACTACGCGGCGCTGCGCCGGCAGGCGACCAGATCGTTCGCGGGCGGCGGCCGGACCTACGCCGGTCAGGCCGACGACTCGTTCTTCCTCGACCTGAGGATCTTCGACCTGCTCTACGGCGGGAACCTCAAGGAGAGGGGGAACGACACCCTGCGCGGCTACAACGTCAACACCATCGCGCTGCAGGTTCCCAAGAAGGACCTCGCACTCAAGCGCGACCCCGGCCGCAACCCGGTCATCGGGATCTGGTCGACCACCGACCGCCGCGGTGCGTCGGCCAAGCTCGGCCACCACCGCACCGGCGGCTACCACCAGGTCTCGCGACTGGGCAACCCGCTGGTCAACGAGGTCATCTCGCCGGCCGGGCTGAAGAACGCCTTCAACCGCCTCGCCCCGGCCAAGGACCACACGGTCAAGCCGCTGGTGCAGCGGGTGCTCAAGCCGGAGGTCCCGGCCCTGGTGCAGAAGATCTACGGGATCAAGGCGCCGCCGACCCCGCGCCGGGACCTGTTCGAGATCTTCCTGACCGGGCTGGCCAAGAAGGCGGGCGGGCCGCTGCGGACCGATCTGAATTCCCAGCTGCTCAACAGGGACGTCAACCGCAAGCGGTTCACGCCCGCCGAGATGCTGCGGCTGAACATGGCCGTCCCGGTCACCCGGGACCCGAACCGGCTCGGGGTACTTGCCGGTGATGTGCAGGGCTTCCCGAACGGGCGGCGGCTGACCGACGACGTCGTCGACATCGAGCTGCAGGCGCTGGAGGGCGCGGCCCAGACCGGACGGCTCGTCCCGGCCCTGGCGGACGGGGACCGGGTGAACTTCAACGACGCGCCGTTCGGCCGCTCGTTCCCGTACGTGGCGCTGCCGCACACCGCGGCGGTCAACCGGGCCGGCTGAGCAGGTCGGCCGAGCCGACGGGGCGCGGGAGGCGGCGGACCGCCTCCCGCGCCCTCTCCGAGAGGGAATCGTGCAGTCCACACCCATCCTCAAACGCATCTCCTTCCTGTTGCTTCCGGCCACGGCGCTGGCCGTCGCCTCGATCGTGGTCGTGGGGGTCCTCCGCGGACCCGAGCCCACAGGTAGCGAGCCGGCAGGGCGCGAGCCCGCGCGACCGGCGGCGGCCAAGCCGTCGGACGCCATCGCGCGCTACCAGCGGACGCTGCGGGACGCACCCGCCGACCATGCGACATGGGCGGCGCTCGGAGCGGCCTACGTTCAGCAGGCCAGGATCACCGGCGACCCGGCCTTCTATCCCAAGGCCGAAGGTGCGCTGCGCCGTTCCCTGCGTCTGGCCGCGACCGGCAACCACCCGGCGATGATCGGCATGGCCACGCTGGCCAACGCCCGCCACGAGTTCACCGACGCCGTCCGCTGGGGCGAGCGGGCCGAGCGAATCGACCCGTCCAGCCCCCAGCTCTACGGGGCACTCAACGACGCCTACACCCAACTCGGCGACTACCGGGCCGCGACCGCCGCCGTCGCCCGGATGAACGACCTGGGCCCGGGGGTCGCGGCGTACACCCGGGCGTCCTACGAGCTGGAAATGCACGGCGACAACGCGGGCGCCCGCAGAGTCCTGCGACAGGCGCTCGAAGACGCCTACACCCCTTCGGACATCGCCTACTGCCGGTACCACCTGGGCGAGCTGGCCCTGCATGCCGGCCACCTCGACGAGGCCGCCCGCCAATACCGAGCGGCCCGCACCGCCGACCCCGCCTACGTCCCGGCGCTGCAGGGCCTCGCCAAGACCCAGGCCCTGCACGGCGACCTCACGGCGGCGATCAAGAGTTACGGCGACGTGGTGAGCCGCGTCCCGCAGCCGCAGTACCTCGCCGAGTACATCGAGCTGCTCCGCGCGGCCGGACGAACCGGCGCGGCCGCCGCCCAGCAGCGGCTACTGCTCGCGGAGCGGAAGTTGATGACCGACAACGGTGTCGTGGACGACCTGGGCGCCTCGGAATACGCCGCCGACACCGGCGACGCGGCCGGGGCCCTGCGGCACGCCCGCGCGGAATGGGCGCGCCGCCGCAGCGTCCTGGTCGCCGACGCCCTCGCCTGGGCCCTGCACCTGAACGGCCACGACCGCCAAGCCCTGCGGCACGCCGAGCAGGCGACCCGCCTGGGCTGGCGCAACGCGCAGTTCTACCGGCACCGCGCCGACATCCACACCGCGCTCGGCGACCGCGCCGCGGCCCGCCGCGACCGCGCGACCGCCCACCGCATCAACCCGCACCTCGACCCGAGACTCCCAGCGATCGGCAGAGCCTCATGACCCGAACCGACCCCGCCCGGCTCCGCGGCGGCCTGCCGGCCGTCCTGGCGCTGATCGCCGGCCTGGCCGCGGCGATCTGCTGGGCCCCGGCCGTGCCCGCCCGCGCCGAAACCACCGCGGGCACCGGCGCCGCATCGTCCCACCCGCTGGGCAACTTCACCGTCAACCACTACGACGGGCTGCGGCTGTCGCCCGGCCGTGTCGCGGACACCGCGATCGTCGACTCGGCCGAGATCCCCACCCTCCAGGAGCGCAGTGCGGTCGACACCGACCAGGACGGGGCGATCAGCGCACCGGAGTCGGCCCGCTACGCCGAACGGCAGTGCACGGCCCTGGCCCACGCCGCGCCGCTCACCGTGGAAGGCGCGCCGGTCGCCTGGCGGACGACGTACTCGTCCTACGCCCGGCATCCCGGTTCGGCCGGGCTGCTCACCAGCCGCCTGACCTGCCGGTTCACGGCATCCGCCACGCTGACGAAGGCCGCCCGCGTCCACTTCGCCGATACCTTCCGCGGCGACCGCATCGGCTGGCACGAGATCACCGCCGTCGGCGACGGCGTGCGCATCGACCGATCGCCCGTCCCCGCCCGCAGCGTCACCGGGGAATTGCGGCATTATCCCGGCGACCTGCTCGCCTCGCCGCTGGACGTCCGATCGGCGACGCTCGACGTCCGGCCCGGCTCCGGCTCGTCCATCGCCCGGCCGCCCGGCCTGCCCAGCGCCGGGATCATCGCCACTGCTCTCGGCCATCTCACCGCCTACTTCAACTCCCTGGTGGGCGCCCGGCACATGTCCCTGGGCGTCGGCCTGCTCGCCGTCCTGCTCGCGACCGTCCTCGGCGCTGGGCACGCCGCGCTGCCCGGCCACGGCAAGACGGTCATGGCCGCCTACATCGCCGGACGCCGAGGCCGCATTCGTGACGCCGTCACCGTCGGCGCCACCGTCACCCTCACCCACACCGGCGGCGTCCTGATCCTCGGCCTGCTGCTCTCGGCCTCAGCGGCGCTGGCCGGCGAGACACTGCTGGCCTACCTCGGCGTCATCAGCGGTCTGCTGGTCACCGCCATCGGCCTCGGCCTCCTGCGCACCGCCTGGCGATCACGCTCCACCCACCAAGTCCACGGGCATGGACACGGGCATGGGCATGGACATGGACATGGGCATGGACACGGGCATGAGGGCGGTGGCGAGCGCCTCAGCAAGGCCGGATTGATCGGACTGGGCCTGTCCGGCGGCCTGGTACCGAGCCCGTCCGCGCTGGTGGTCCTCCTGGGCGCGATCGCACTCGGCCGGACGGTCTTCGGCGCGTGCCTCGTCCTGGCCTACGGTCTCGGCATGGCCGCCACCCTCACCGCGGCCGGACTCGCCCTCCTGCGCCTGCGGGAGATGCTCGGCAGAACCACTCTCGTCCGCAAGGCGGACCGCCTGAGCCGCATCGCACCTGTGGCCACCGCCGCCCTCGTCATCCTGGTCGGCCTCGGACTGGCCGTCCGCAGCCTCAACGGCCCGGTCTAACGGCTGAGGCGACAGGGCCGGGGGACTCAACCGTTCCCGATTGCCCGCGCGGCGGGCGGCCGGGCTGACGGTGTCCTCGCTGCCCGGCGGCCGATCTGGGCCGGGCCGTGGTGGGCCAATGGGACGATCCGGGGGTGGCGCTTTGATCGTTTGTGGAGGGGCTGCTCGACGTCCTCATGGCGCGGCTGGACGGGGCGGGCTTCGACCGACTCGTCGTAGCGAGAGGGCGGTGGTGGCCCGGTCCGGGACTCAACCGGTGGGGAGGAGTTCGGCGTAGACGATGATGTTGTCCAGGTGCCGGTGCCGGCGGGTCAGGTAGGTTCCACCGCAGGTGATCAGCCGCAGCCCTGCGTGGTCGGTGAAACCGTAGACCTTCCTAACGGGGCCGGGGGACTGCTGCCCGGCACGCTGGAAGCTGATGTTGATCCGGTCGATAAGCTTCTTCAGCCTGCGATCGGCCTCGGCGATCCGAGAGTCCAGCAGGTTCAGATCCCGCGCGACGACGGCCTGCTGGGACGCCGGGACCCGGGGCAGCCGTGACCGGACGTCGGGGCAGGTGACCTTCAGCGGAGCTCCCCCCGTCCGGGGATGACAGGCTGGTCCGGGCCGACTGGCCGCGCCCGGCGAGGCCGACTGGCCGCGTCGCCCCGACGGGGCGGGTGAGACCTGCCCCACGGGCGTACTACGGTTCGTAGTACACACCTCGCCGGCGAGAACGCCGAGGTCGGCTGGACAGATGGAGGACGACGAGGACCTGATGAGCGCGGGCGGCGGCGCGGGCCGCACCATGCCGGGCACGATGTCCGGCTCGGTACGGGCCGATTCCGGTTTGCGGCTGCTGAGGGCGATGGCCTTCGCGGCCGTCTGCGTGGCGGTGTCGGCGTCCGCGCATGCCGCCGCCTCCGGGATGGCGCCGACCTGGTCCCTGCTGACCGGATGGGTCGTCATGGTGTGCTTGGTGACGCCGCTGGCCGGCCGGGAGCGTTCGAGGCCGGGGATCGTCGCGACGCTGTTGTGCGGCCAGGTGTTTCTGCACGCCATGTTCTGCCTGGGGCAGCACCCGGCGCCTGCGGTATCGATCGGGACGGCCACCGGGCCCATGCCCGGCATGGGGGCGCAGAGTCCGCCCGCGCACACCGTCGCGGGGCACGGTATGAGCGGACACGCGATGCCCGGCCATCTGCTGCCCGATCCCACCATGTTCGCCGTCCATCTGATCGCCGCGTTCCTGCTCGGCTGGGTGGTGCACCGGGGTGAGCGGGCCGTCTGGCGGATGGTCCGCCTCTCGCAGCGAACCGCGGAAGTGCTCACCAGACCGCTGGCCGGACTGGTCGCCGCGCTGGTGAGGCCGCAGGTCGCGGTCGGTCTCCCGGCCGCGTGGCTTCGCGCACCCCATCGTCGTGACGCGGAGGCCGCCAGGAACGAGATCGTCGTACTGGGCCACACCGTGGTCCGGCGGGGTCCCCCGGCCACGACGGCCGTGTGAACTGACGGACCGGGGCACGCTGGTCCCTTCGCCGTCTGCTCCATCGCGCTACCCGGACGTCTGCGCAGTGCCTCTCCGGCCGCGGGGCCGTCCCGATGTCACCTCTTCTGGCCGTGCCGATGCGCACTGGCCTGCACACCCGCGGGCGCCGGGCACTCGCGTCCGCGCGGCGTTCCCTCATACCTGGAGGCTTCGATGCGTGCCCTTCTGCGTGCCCCCGCTCCCCGGACGGCCGTGGCGGTCCGGCTGGCAACCGCCGCAGCGCTTTCACTGACCGCCGCCGCGTGCGGCGGCACCTCGGCCGACGGCCGTCCGGCCCCGGCCGCGACCGCAACCCCGGCCGGTACCGCCGTCCGGCTGGACCGTCCACTGCCCAAACCCGAACTGATCCTGACCGACGACCACGGGCACTCGTTCGACCTTGTGAAACAGACGGCCGGCAAGCCGACACTGATGTACTTCGGCTACACCCACTGCCCGGACGTGTGCCCGACGACGATGGCCGACATCGCCAACGCGGTGAGGAAACTGCCGTCAGCCGACCGGCGGCGACTGCAAGTGATCTTCGTGACCACCGACCCCGTACGCGACACCCCCAGGCGGTTGCACACGTGGCTCGCCGCCTTCGACTCCCGCTTCACCGGGCTCAGCGGCGACTTCGGCGCCATCCAGAAGGCGGCCCGCAGCCTCGGTGTGGCCGTGGAGAAGCCGGCCAAGAACGCCGACGGCGCCTACACCGTCACCCACGGCGCCCAGGTGCTGGCCTTCTCTCCGTCCGACGACAAGGTCCACATGATCTACACCTCGGGCACCACCTCCCAGCGGTACGCCGCCGACCTGCCCAAGCTGATCAAGGGGACGCTGTGAGGCGGCTCGCCGCCGGTTCGGCGGTGCTCGTCCTGGTCACCGCGGGGGCGGCCTGCGCCTCGCACAACGCGGGGCGGGACGGGCCGCGCCTGGCGGTGACCGGCGCCTACGTCCCGGAGCCGCCGATGGCCGACATGGCGGCCGGCTACTTCACGGTCGTCAACACCGGAACCGGCGCCGACAGGCTGACCGGTGTGACCAGCGACATCGCCACCGATGTGTCCCTGCACACCACGACGGCGAACGGGGCGATGAGCGCGGTGAAGGCCATGGCCGTCCCGGCGCACGGCCGTCTGGTGCTGCGCACCGGCGGCCACCATCTGATGTTGATGGGGCTGCGACGCAAGCCGAAGACCGGCGACACCGTCACCTTCACCCTGCGGTTCGCTACCTCGTCCCCCATCACCGTGCGCGCACCGGTCCGCCCGGCGACCTACCGGCCCGAGCGCTGACTTCGACGACATGCCGAGCCCGTGCGCCGGGCGGCCCCCGGCGCACGACCCACGCCACGACATCCCACGGAGAGCGATCATGGAGGAATCGACCGAAGGCCGCGGCATCTCGCGGCGGTGCCTGCTCGGCGCCGCGGGCGGTGCCGGCGCCGCCGGAATGGCCGCCGGCGGCCTGGCCGGAGCCGCCGGACGGGGCTGGGCCGGTGACGACGTCCCGCCGCTCGCCGCGGTCGGCGGTACATCCGTCCCGTTCCACGGGCGTCACCAGGTCGGGATCACCACCCCGCCCCAGGCGTACGGCCACCTGGTCGCCTTCGACCTGCGCCCGGGTGCGGGGCGCGCCGCCGCGGCCGGGCTGATGCGCCGATGGTCGGCGGCGGCCGAAGCGATGACGGCCGGGCGCCCGCCCGCGGGCGACGACCAGATCGCGCTGGACGCCGGGCCGTCCTCGCTGACCGTGACGTTCGGGTTCGGCCGCTCCTTCTTCGCCAAGACCGACCTGGGCGACCGGATGCCCGCCGCACTGGTACCGATGCCCCCCTTCCCGGGCGACGCGCTCGACCACTTCCGCAGCGGCGGCGACCTGTGGATCCAGATCGGAGCCGACGACCCCCTGGTCGCCGTCCACGCGACGCGCATTCTGCACAAGGCCGCTTCCGGCACCGCCGCGATGCGCTGGCAGATGAACGGTTTCAACCGCGCCCGCGGAGCGACCGACCGGCCCAGGACCGTCCGCAATCTCATGGGCCAGCTCGACGGCACCAACAATCCGCATCCTTTCGCACCGGGCTTCGACGCCGAGATCTTCGCTGCCGACACCACGGGCCCGCATGCCTGGATGAACGGCGGCTCCTACGCGGTCGTCCGCCGCATCCGGATGCTGCTCGACACCTGGGAGAAGCTGCCCGTCGACCGGCAGGAACAGGTCATCGGCCGCCGCAAGGACACCGGTGCCCCGCTGTCGGGCGGCACCGAGACCACCCCGGTGAACCTGGCCGCGGTGCGGCCGGACGGGGCGCTCGCCATCCCCGGGGACGCCCACATCCGGGTCGCGGCCCCCGCCTCCAACGGCGGCGCGACGCTGCTGCGCCGCGGTTTCTCCTACTACGACGGTCCCCGCCCGGACGGGGCGCCCGACGCGGGCCTGCTGTTCATCGCCTGGCAGGCCGACCCGACCACCGGTTTCATCCAGGTGCAGCGCAAACTCGCCGGCGCCGACGGCCTCACCCGATTCCTCCGCCACGAATCCAGCGCGATCTTCGCAGTCCCCGGCGGCGCCGCCTCCGGTTCCTACGTCGGCCAGGCGCTGCTGGAGTCCTGACCTGAACGGAGCATGAGCCAGTGACCGAACTTCGTCTCGGCCCCACGCCGATGCCCGGCATGGGCGACGCGCCGATGCACATGAGCGGGCCGATGTGGATGCCCTCCGCCCCGCCGACCCTGGAACGGCTGCTGGCCTGGCATCCGCAGCCGCTCCCGCTCGAACCCGTCCTCTGCCTGCTCGCCCTCGCCGGCTACGGGCTCGCGGTCCTGCGGCTGCGCCGCCGCGGCGACCGCTGGCCGACGCTCCGGACGGCCGCCTGGACCGCCGGGGTCGTCGCGGGCGCCGCCGTCACCTGCACCGGCATCGGCGGCTACGGAATGGAACTGTTCAGCGTCCACATGATCCAGCACATGGTGCTGTCCATGCTCACCCCGATCCTGCTCCTGCTCGGGGCGCCGCTGACGCTGGCGCTACGCGCCCTGCCCGCCTCGCGCGGCCGCTCTGGGGCGCGCGACCTCCTCGTCCGGCTTCTGCACAGCCGGTTCACCCGGATCGTCTCCGCACCGATGTTCACACTGCCGCTGTTCATCGCCAGCCTCTACGGCCTGTACTTCACGCCATTGTTCGACCTGGCCATGGGCAGCTGGCTGGGACACGAAGTCATGCTCGCCCACTTCCTCGCGGTCGGGCTGCTGTTCTTCTGGCCCATCGTGGGCGCCGACCCCGCGCCGCACCGCCCTCCGCACCCGCTGCGCATGCTGGAGCTGTTCATCGGCATGCCGTTCCATGCCTTCTTCGGCATCGCGGTGATGATGTCCGCCGCGCCCATCGTGGGTTTCTTCGCCCACCCGCCCGCGTCCTGGCACCTGGACGCGCTCTCCGACCAGAACACCGGCGGCGGCATCGCCTGGGCCTTCGGCGAAGTGCCCACCATGCTCGTCCTGGCCGCCCTGTTCGTCCAGTGGTACCGCGACGACACCAGGCAAGCCGCCCGCACCGACCGGCAGGCCGACCGCGACCACGACGCCGAACTCGCCTCCTACAACACCTATCTCAACCGCCTGACGACCTCGAACCCTTCCACCCGGAGACGGCCGTGACCGCCGGCACCCGGGGAATGTCCCCATTTCCCACCGCCTCGGACACATTTGCATAGTGCAATGATCTGCCTAGGCTGGGGCGGCATGACCGACCGGGCCGACCACACCATGACTCGCCGTGGGCAGGAGCGCCGCGAGCAACTCCTGCAGGCCGGCGTCGACCTACTCGCCGAGGGCGGTTGGGCTGCGGTCACGGCCAAGGCGGTGGCGGAACGCAACCGCATCAGGCCAGGTCTGCTGCACCACTACTTCGGCGGGCTGCCCGGCTTCCACATCGCCATCGCCGCACGTGCCCACGCGCTGGTCCTCGAACCACTGCTGGACGTCATCGTGGATACGCCGGACATAACAGCCGCCGCCAAAGCCACACGAGGCGCGGTGGCGGCACGGTTCACCGACGGGCGCTACCTGCGCCTCATGGGCGAGATTCTCGTCCGGGCCCTGCGGGACCCGACCATGGGAACACAGCGTCGCAACTGGACGCACACGGCCCACGAGAAGCTCGTCGTCCGCCTGGAAGAACTGCATCCGCAGTGGTCACTCGAATGCCGCACGGACACCGCGGCGCTGCTCGCCGCACTGCTGGACGGCCTGATCGTGCAACAGATCCTGGCCGTCAACCCGGAAGGGGACTCCGCCGCCCCGGCGATCGGCGGGGCGGAGAGTGCGGCCACCGGAAGCCCGGCACCCCACTCGCACGAACGAACAGACGGGCCGCGATGGCGACCATGACGAGTCGAGAACGCCGCAAGCTCAGCGAGATCGAACGCCGCCTGCGCCGTGAAACGCCCGGGTTGGCGTTGCTCTTCGAGCACCACCACCGAAGGCTGTCGGCTGCCGAATCGTCCCGGCGGTCCTGTCTGCCGCTGCCGGTGGCGTGGCTCATCATCGCCGTTTCGCTGGGCCTGCTGACCGCCTCGGCACTGCTGAGCCTCGGCGCGGTCACCCCACTTGAGGAAGCCCGGTCGCCGTCGCCCTCCCCGCAGGCGCCACTGCTGGACCGCCGGCCCCATACCGCCGATCTCACCGCTTCCCCCCGACCCGAACCTCCCGGCCCGGTTCACGCCCAACCGCAGAAGGGATCAATCGCCCCCACAGAGGAATGAGCACCATGATCTTCAGCCACACCGACCGACAGGCCCCCCGACGCGGTCTGCGGACGCCGCGAGGTCTCGCCCGCCGACCGCTGCCCAGAGTGGCGACATGACCGGCCGGCCGGTACTCGCGCTCGCCGACGTCGCCGTGGGCGACGTGGTCGTCTTGGCCGGTCACCACCCACGGGCAGTGATCGTGACGGGGCTTGGTGCAGTAGGCACGCCGCTGGGTTTCCGCCGCGACGGCGTCCGAGTGGAGATCGTCGCAGTGCGGCTGTCATGGGAGGCCGCCGCTCCAACAGCCTTGGCCGACGGGGCCTCACCGGTTCGCCCGGTTGCAGCGGTCCTCGCCCGAACCATAGGAAGGGACGGGTCTGGAGCGGTGCGGGGCCGAACCTGGCTCACCATGTCGACCCGGGCCGTACTGCTCGCCGCGGCCTCCCCTCAGCGCGGGATCTTGTACGGCGTTCCCGGTCTGGAATGCCGTGCCGGGAATCTCGCCTTGCGGCCGTGATGCCCCTGCCTCCCGTCCAGAGCATCGGGTGGAGAGTTGCATAATGCAATGGTCAGCGTCAGGAACGGTTCATGAAGGGACCTTGAGTGGGTGGCACCTCCGCAGGCGGCGGGATACCGGTCGAGAGCGGGGCACGCGGCCTTGTCACGAAGGTCCGTGAGACGCAATGGGGCCTGGTCATGCTCGCGCTGGCCGCCGGATGCGGGGCCGGGCTGGGCGCGATCGTGTTCCGCCTGCTCATCGAAGCCTTCACCCACCTGTTCACCGGCCACGACGATTACTCTGCCGCCGGGCACGCCGCCAATCCGCACCTGCCGTGGCTGGGGCCGTTCTTCGTACTGGCGGTGCCGGTGGTGGCGGGCCTGGTGTACGGGCCGCTCGTGCACCGGTTCGCTCCCGAGGCCCGTGGCCACGGCGTACCCGAGGTCATGGTGGCCGTCGCGCAGCGCGGCGGCCGGATCGGTGCACAGGTCGCGCTGGTCAAGTCGCTTGCGTCGGCGCTGACCATCGGCTCGGGAGGGTCGGTGGGACGCGAGGGCCCGATCGTGCAGATCGGCGCGGCGCTCGGCTCGACGCTGGGCCGCGTTGCGCGAGTGGCGGAGAGCCGGCTGCGGATCCTGGTCGCCTGCGGCGCCGCCGGCGGGATCGCCGCGACCTTCAATGCGCCGCTGGCCGGGGTGTTCTTCGCGATGGAGCTGATCCTGCGCGACTACACCGTGGAATCGTTCGGCGTGGTGGTGCTGGCCAGCGTGACGGCCAGCGTGATCGGGCGGGCCGCTTTCGGGTCGGCGTCGTTCATGTCGTTGCCGGACTTCCACATGAACCACCCGGTCGAGTACCTCTTGTTCGCCGTTCTCGGGCTCGTCGGTGCCCTGGTAGGGATGGGGTTCACCCGTGTGCTGTACGCGGTGGAGGACGTCTGCGACCGGGTCTGGCGCGGGCCCGAGTGGCTGCGCCCGGCCGTGGGCGGGGTGCTCCTGGGCGGGCTGCTGCTGGTGGTGCCGCAGATGTACGGCGTCGGATACCCCGTCCTGGAGAACGCCGTGGACGGCAAGTACGTGATCGGGTTCCTGCTGGTGCTGCTGGTGGCCAAGATCGCCGCGACCAGCCTGACCATCGGGATCGGCGGCTCGGGCGGCGTGTTCGCCCCCAGCCTGTTCATGGGCGCGATGCTCGGCAGCGCGTTCGGCGCGGCCGTGCACCAGCTCGCCCCCTCGGTCACGTCTTCGCCGGGAGCCTATGGGCTTGTCGGCATGGGCGCGGTGTTCGCCGGGGCCGCGCGGGCACCCATCACCGCGGTGGTGATCTTGTTCGAGCTGACCGGGGAGTACTCGATCATCCTGCCGATGATGACGGCGATCGTGGTCGCCGCCCTGGTGAGCCGCCATCTGTCACCCGGCACCATCTACACGACCAAGCTCCGCCGACGCGGCGTCGACCTTGACACCCCGCCCGTCGACGCACGCCTGACCAGGCACGTCGACAGCGTGATGCAGCCCGTCCCCGAACCGCTTTCCGGAGCGCTGCCCCTGGAGGCCGCGTCACGGCTGCTCATCCTGTCCGAACACGGCGCGCTCCCGGTACTCGACGACCACGGCGCATACCAGGGCGTCATCACCGCGCGCGCGGCCGCCGAAGCCCTTGCCGACACCGAGTCGCCAACCGGCGCCGATGCGGCCCATCACCCGCGGACCGCCGGGACACTTGCGCAGCTGCCCACGCCCCTCACCACCGGCATGCAACTGGCCGACGCGCTCCATGTCCTGACCACCACCGACGGGACCGGCCTCCCCGTCCTGGACGACGAACGGACCCTCCTGGCCGGCTGGGTCACCCATCAAGCCGTCCTCCGCGTACTCCACACCCCCGCCAAGGTCGGCGCGACCGCGAAACCGTTCACGGCCGATGCCGATCCGCTTCCGGCTCCCTGAACACACTGAAACCGGCAATCGACGGAGTCTGGCGGCGGTAGCCCCGGACCCCCGCCCTGGCGCGGAGCGGCGAAGGTCGCGGCGCAGCACCGCGACCGGCCCGGGTTCATGAGGTCGGCGGTAGGGCGCGGATGTGGTCGGCTGCGGCGTGGCCGGATTCCAGGGCGCCTTCGAGGGAGTTGGGCCGGCTGGAGCGTTCGGCCCCGCGAAGGCCAGGCGGGTGTGGGGCTGCGCAGGGCGGTGCCGTGGTGGGAAAGGTGGCCGGAGGCGATGGTTGGCCGCAGAGATCCACCGCCGGGTCCCGCGGTGGGGCTGGCCGACGAATTCCCCGCCGACCTGCAGCCCGTTGCTCTCGCGGATGCGATCGCCGGGACGGTCCCGAGCCTCGGTCACCAACGTGACGAGCCCGGCGTGGGCGAGCCGGTCGGCGGCGGCCAGCCCCGACCGGCACCCACCACCACGGCGTCAGCGTCCAAGCCGTCGCCTCTCAGGGGGAGCCTCCAGGGTGTCTTCGCTACTGTCACCGGGCGGCGTCGGCCAGGGTGCGCTTGAGGTAGCGGAGTTCGGTCCGTGTGTGTTCGCGGTCGCGTTCGACGCCGTTGAGGATGCGGGTGAAGAGGGCTTGCAGGAGCCGTCCGGCCGGTCCCGCGGGGAAGGTCGCCCAGACGTGTGCGCTGAGCCGGGTGGTCTGGTCGGCCTGGGGCTCGACGCGCCAGGTGACGCCTTCCCCGATGGTGAAGGGAGCCCGAGCCAGCGGTAGCGGGCCGCGGGTGCTTCCCAGGTGACCGAGGTGCCCGCGTCGACGTGGGTGATCTCCCCGACGGCCTCGCCTGGGACGCCGGCGATGCGTTCGCGGATGCGGATGCGGGCGCCCGGCCGGATGCCGCGGTCGTCGAGCAGTTCAAGGCTCTCGTGTTCGGGGTTGGAGGCGGGCCACCACTCCTCAAGGTCCTGGAGGTGTTCCCACACGGTGGACGATGGCGCGTCGATGGTCACGGTCTCGGTGAACTCGAACATGATGCTCCTTGGTTCGAATGCCCGGCGGCACCACACCCGGTGCCGCCGGAGGTGTCACGCTGCTTCCCCGATACCGGGCCGCCGGTGCCGGTGGCACTGCCCGGGTGGGCACAGCAGGTGTCGCCGCGCCACGCTTGGTGGCCCTCCCTGATCGCGGCGGCCGCGATGACCAACGCGGCGGCCGGGTCGGCCCAGGCCCACCCGAACAGGGTGTTGAGCACCAGTCCGGCCAGCAGCACCCCGGACAGATAAGTGCACAGCAGCGTTTGCTTGGAATCGGCGACCGCGCTCGCCGAGCCGAGCTCGCGGCCGGCGCGGCGCTGCGCGTAGGACAGGAACGGCATGGCCACCAGCGAAAGGACGGCCAGCGCCAGGCCCGGCATGGAGGGTTCGGCGTCCCCGCCGCCCAGCAGGGTCCGTGCCGAGTCGGCGATCACGTAGCCGGCCAGCACGAGGAACGAGACTGCGATGATGCGCAGCGCCCGTCGTTCCCGCCGTTCGACGTCCTCGGCGGTACGGGCGGAGAACTGCCAGGCGACCGCGCCGGCCGAGGCGACCTCGACCACCGAGTCCAGGCCGAACGCCACCAGCGCCCCCGACGACGCCAGGCTCCCGGCGGTGACCGCCACGACGGCCTCGATCACGTTGTAGGTGATGGTGGCGGCCACCAGCCATCGCACCCGCCGCGCCAGCACCGCGCGGCGCCGCGGCGAGGGCCCGAGCGTCCTTGCGGTCACGCGGGCACCTGCGTCCCGTCGCCGCACGCGCCGACCTGCTGATCGGCGTCGGTGCCGTAGGTCGGGCACAGCGCCACGGCGCGGTCTGTGGCCGTCAGCAGCTGCTCGGCCGAGCGCAGCAGGTCCATCAGTTCGGCAGCGGCGAGGAAGTAGAACGACTGGCGCCCCTCGGCCCGGTAGTCGACCAGCTTGCAGCCGCGAAGACAGCCCAGATGCTTGGACACCGTGGACTGAGCCAGGCCCAGCTCCCGGGTCAGATCGACCACACGGGCCTCACCGCAGGCCAGCCTCTGCACGATGGTCAACCTGACGGGGTCGGCCAGCGAGTGGAACAGAGCGGCCGCCGGGGCAAGCCCGTCCAACGAAGTCATTCCACAATCAGAATCAATCGCCACATCGTGATGATAGCTGCGATCCAGGATCGGTCAATCCTCGGCAGCGACCCGCGGGCGGCGATCCAGCGGGCCTACACCGGCCTGGGCTGGGTGACGCCGCGCGTACTGCAGCAATGCCCGCCGCCCGAGGACATCTACTACGACCCGCACGCCGCGGTCTGGCCGAACAGCGCCGCGCGGCGGCCGCCCCGTGGGTGCCGGGCGGCGGCTCACGCCCCCCGGAACGAGCACGACCTTCCCCGCAACCGTCCCGGACTCGCCGAGGGCCAGCGCCGAGGCGGCGCCGGCCCGCCCAGAAGTTGTAGAAGCAACTGCCACGATCTGTCCAGGCCGCTGCCGCCGATGTGGTCGAGCGCCGCGTCGACGCCGTCCGGGACGAGTTCGGCGATCCGGTCGTACATGTCCGGGTCGCGTTAGTCGACGGGGGCGCGCCCACCACGACGGTGCCGCCGGAACCGACCTTGGCCGGCCGGTGCAGCATCTGCCAGGCGGTGGTCCCGTTGACGACCGCGGTCTCGGCTGCGGCCGCGGACACCCCGGGGCCGGTGGCCGTGACCGTGCCGACCAGCTCGTAGCCGGGCACGAAGGGGAACGGCGGCTGGTCGTAACACCTGCCGCGGCACATCTGCTGTTCGGCGAACGTGACGCCGGCCGCGTCCATCTGCAGGATGACCTGCCCTTCGCCAGGCGGTGGGAGGTCCCGGGTCCACACCTCCAGCCCGTTGGGTTCGACCATGCCCGGCAGGACGACCTCGGTGGCGCGCACGGTGACGGCGCCGGTCACGGCTGTGCCGGTGCGCTGCTGCCGTGGCGGGCCGGCAGCGCCGTCAGCAGGGCGCCGAGCTCCGGGTTCGCCTCGAAGTGGCTTTTCTGCAGGTCCGCCGATGAACGAGCGCACCGCCGGGATCGCCCTGCCCTGCTCGCGCAGATGTACGGCTTGTGTCGACCGCCGAGTACGCCGACCAGGGCCGGCGTCGCGGAGAGCCGTCAGCCGAAGGCCATCAGTACCGAGCCCTTGTCGGTCGGGTACGGATTGAAGAAGTAGCCGGACTGGATGTACAGCATTCCGTGGGAGACGACCGCGCCGCCGCCTCCGGAGATGGCGCCGCCTCGTCCGGCCTCGCCGTTCACGGTGCCGAAGTCGCGGATGGTGTCAAAAGTCCAGAGCACCTGGCCGGTGCTCGCGGAGTAGGCGCGCATCTTGCCGTCGATTCCGCCCTCCCAGACGAGGCCGGGTGTTGTGGTCACTGCGGGTGTGTGACCGAGCGCGCAGACGTCCGGATACTGTGCCGCGCCGCCGGTCGTGCACCCGTCCGTCGGGTTCGGCGTCTTCCAGAGGATGCGGCCGGTGGCCGGGGCGAGGGCGTACAGCGTTCCTGGATTGGCGGCGTAGGTGGCCACATAGAGCCGGTGCCCGTCATAACTGGTGCCCCACTGGATCCCGCTCAGGCCACCGTTGGGCATTGGGGTGGACAGTGCGCGTTCCCAGATGACCTCCCCGGTCCGGGCGTCGAGGAGGTGGTAGACGCCGGACTTCTGGCCGATGCCGACGACGCGCCGGTGCCCCATGGTGAAGACGTTCGGTGCGGCGCCGACGTCGTAGTCCAGTGCGGTTCCATCGTCGAGGTTGGGGCAGAACTTCTGCTCCTCGGGCACCGTGCTGGAGCACTCGATGCGCCATGTGTCTGTGGGCGTCATCTTTCGCGTCCAGCGCACCGCGCCGGTCGCGGTGTCGAGGGCCAGCAGGGAATCGAAGTGTCCGCCGCTTCCCGAGTAGTTCTGTCCTGTGCCGACGAACAGGGTCCGGGTGGCGGGGTCGATTGCGGGCGTGCTCCACACACCAGCGCCCGACGGAGCGTACCGCGTCACGCCGTTGGGCCAGGTGCCGTCCTTGCGCGGGGGCCGCACGGTGTAGAAGCGCCAGGCTGGACGTCCGGTGTCGGCGTCGAGGGCGTCAACGTGGCCGCGGAACGTGCAACAGGCGTGCGCGGTACCGAGGAGGTTCTCCCAGCTGGACACACCGACATAGACGCGGCCGTCGAACACGATCGGCGAACCGGTCACGGTGGCCGACTCCGAACTGTCGAGTCGGCGGGCCCAGACCAGGCGTCCGGTGCGCTGGTCCAGCGCGTACAGGTAGCCGCGTTTGTCGCCGAAATACACCTTGCCGCGCACCACCGCGGGTGAGTCCTGTACCGGCGTGGCTCCGGTGCCGACCGTGGCCGTATCGAACTCCCACTTGGCTGCTCCGGTCCGCGCGTCGCGTGCGTAGAGCTTGCCGTCCGGTCCGCCGAAGTAGATCGTGCCGTTCACGACGGCGGGCTGGCTGCGCGGAGTCCCGGCTTCCTTCGGATAGGCGAAGGCCCACTTGAGCTTGAGCCCGCTGACGTTGTCCGGGGTGATCCCGTGCTCGTGCGGGTTGTTCCGCGAGCCGCGCAGATCCCTCTGCCATGTCGGCCAATCACCCGGAAACGCAGTTGCCCTCGGCGCCGCCAGGGCCGCTGCCGGCCGTGCGTTCGCTCCAGCGCCGGCTAACCCGATGGCCAGAGCGGACGCGCCGACCATCGCGATCGCCCGCCGCACAATGCCTCTTCGAATCAACAATTCACCGTCTCCTTTCGACTGGTCCGCATCAGCTGATCGATCACGGGGGATGGGCGCGCCTGCAGAACGGGTGACAGGTCTGCGCGATGCGTGTGGCGGTAGCGCTGATTCAACCGCCAGCTCCGTTCCCGCTGAAGGACCCGCGTCCCGGGGGGAGGATGGCCCTTGACCATCCCGGCCGACCCCGGATAATGATCTGGGCTGCGCACCGAGCGTCAGGGGGCCCGGTTGGACGGGTACGAGTATTTCCTACTTGACCGCTATAGATTTCGGTGATGGGCGGATGGGATCACGGCAGAGAGTCGTGCTGGTCACAGGCGCCTCTTCAGGGCTGGGCGAGGCGATTTCCCATCTGCTCGCGCAAGAAGGCTTCCGCGTATTCGGTACATACCTCCCCGGGTCCCTCGACATTCCCGTGGTGACCGGTGTCGAACCGATCGAGTTGGACGTCGATTCCGAAGAGTCGGTCGAGCACTGCGTAGACCATGTCCGGTCGAGGGCCGGCCGTATCGACATCCTGGTGAACAACGCAGGAATCATGCAATTCGGTTTCGCGGAGGAGACAACGATGGAGAAGGCGCATGCCGTTTTCCAGACGAACTTCTTCGGCGCTGTCCGCATGATCAACGCGGTCCTTCCGGAGATGCGGAGCAGGCGACAGGGACGTATCGTCAATATCGGCTCGTTGGCGGCGTGGGTCGGCGAACCCGGCGAGGCGTTCTACTCCGCTTCGAAGCGCTCTCTTGCCAGCTATACCGAGACCCTCCATCACGAGGTTTGGCCGCTGGGAGTTCATGTTTCACTCGTCGAACCCGGGGCTTTCAAGACCGGGATCCTGCGCGCCGCCCTGACGAACTCGAACACCATTGCGGACTACGACGCATCGCGGGAGAGCGCCGCCAAGACGCTTCGGGTCGCCCTGAAGCGCGGCCATGACCCGCGGCGGCTCGCACATTTGATCCTCAAGATCGTCGATTCCCCGTCGCCTCGTCTGCGATATGGGGCCGGCCTGGAGGCACACTTGCTTCCGTACCTCAAGGTCCTCGTCCCGCAGCGACTCTTCGACCGCATTATTCGCCGCGCCTACGGGTTGACGAAAAAGCGCTGAACCGTCGACAATCCCGCACCGGGATTTTTCTCCACATGCTCGTCGGTTGATTCATAACCAGCGCTCGCCTTGACCTGGTCTGCGGCGCCCACCAATCATGAATTCAACTACGGCCACTGAGGACGCCGACCGAACCGTGGCCTTGGTCGACCCAGCATCCCACACCTCGACGAGAGAGACGCGAATGCTCCCCTATCTAGGTTCTCAGCCTCCGTGGTTCGTTTTCCTCGGCCATCCCCGGGACCGCCGTGATTTGCACTCCATCGGTGGCAGTTCGCTCATCTTCGACCACAGCGAGGACGAAGACGAGTTCGAAGAAAAACTATGCTCGCTCCCTCCGACGGTGGTGGGCGGCATCACCTTCGGGTTCGCTCCGATCCGGGGCGAGATGATCTGCGTGATGCGGATGCCGAACCAGATTCTGCGGGCGCGGGAGGCGATCCGGGAGGGCGTTCGGATCGCAGCGGGCCGGGGCGCGAAGGTCGTGGGGCTGGGGGCCCTCACCGCGCCGGCCACGCGGGGAGGCCGCCTGCTGCTCGACACGTTGCCGCCCGGCGTGACGCTGACCAACGGAAACGCCTACACGGCCGCGGTGGCACGGCGCAACGTGCTGGAGGCGGCCGAATATCTGGGCCTCGGTACCGATGCGACCGTGGCCGTCGTCGGCTGCACCGGTTCGGTGGGCACAGCAGCGTCCCGGCTGCTGGCCGAGGACGGCTTCGAGCTGATCCTCGTCGGCAGGAGCGAGCGCCGCGTCCAGCGGGAGCTCGCAGACCTCTGCGACGACCACACGGTCGCCAGCGGGCAGAGCGAGCTCAAGGCGGCGCAAGTCATTCTCCTCTTGACGAGCGATTCGACCGCGCGTCTCGTGCCAGAGGTCGTGCAGCCTGGCGCGATCGTCATCGACCTCACCCATCCCCGGAACATCGACCCTTCCGAATTCCCTGCTTTCCTGGAACACGATGTCCAGGTCGCACAGGGCGGACAGGTCGTCATTCCCGACTACCACAATACGATGGAGCTTCAACTCGCCGAGGGGCGGAACACCATCGCATGCCTGGCGGAGACCTACCTTTTCGCCAAGGAGGGCATCACGGAGCACTCGGTGGGAAACCCGCCGATCGAACTCGCTCGCGAGTTGAACGAGATCGCCGAATTTCACGACGTGCATTCCGCCCGGCTAAATCTCACTCCGCGGTAGCAGCGCCGACGCCATGGGCCACCACCCCCCTCGGTTCGTGAATCCGCTGGTCAGAGCGATTTCTTGTCCCGCCGGCGGGACAAGACATGACCCGCCGGGCACTGAACGGCCCCCGCCCGCGCCCACCGCCTTGACAGCGGCGATCAGGGCTACGACTCTCGCAACGAGAGCCAGAATGCCGAGCATCTGAAAATGGGCCGCTGCGAAGATCAACCGATCGGTCAGGGGCTTTCCGGCAAAGTGGAACAGGCGGAGCAGTCTGCAGGAGAGATGACGCATGGCGAGCATGGATTGGTTGTGGCGGCGCGTGTGCACACCGAATTGCACCGGCGCCTGCAAAAGGTACTGCCCCGGTTGTCGCGCACGGGCCGGCGAATGGGCTGCGTCCGATCAGGAAGCCGGGGAGAGCGCCCTCAGAGAGAAGAGGACGATGCGGATTAGAGAACTTGCCAGGTGCGCGGTCGATTGCCTTTCCGCGGACGCGAAGTCGTTTTTCGGCAGACGTTCGAAGAACGAGCCGAAGGACGACGGCACGCCGCCGAAGGTCGGCGTCGACCCGCAGCCGATCAAGATCGCTGATACGGCGCCGAGCCGGCACGCATGCGGATGCCAGGCGCCGACCGGCGACGAGAAGGACCACCCCGCGGCCCGATCGCACCAGTAGCCGGCGACCGCCGGCCGATGTCTCCGGCGTCAACCGCGCCGATCAGGACGAGCATGCTGATTGGGGGTCTCCCGAATCCGCGGGGCACCGGATCGTTCCCGCGTGGCAAGCAGAAAAGAAAGTGACCCAGCGAGAGTGAGGGGTTGCGTCAAGTATGACGATGGACGCCGAACGCGACGAACTCGCGATCTCCCCCGATGAGATCGCCGAACGCCGCCGCACCAGAAGCGAACCGACCGAGAAGACCGTCTTCCGGGTGGCCGGCCTGTACGGCTTCTCCCCGGGGAGTCTTCCGTTCCCGATCAGCCGTACCGAGACCATCGACTCCGGTCCCATCAGCATCTCCATGGACCCCGAGTCCGATTCCATGACGAACCTTGGAATCATCGACTACGAGAACTGCTACCTGCGGGTGCGGTACTCGGGCCACATGATCTTCCCGGGTATCCACGAGCTCGTCACGAGCGGCAAGCACGACCTGAGCCTTCTGGGCCCGGTCCGCGCCACGGCGACGGACGAGTGCATCGTCGAGCCCGACCTCTCGGGCTGGCGAGCGCTGGGAACTCTCGACTTCCTGCCCGGCTCGATATGGGCCGGCGCCGCCGGTGGTTGAGACGGCCGCATAACCTCCAGTCTGGAGGAAAGCCTGCTGGGTCTTCGCGAGGGACGCAGCATCAACGTCGCCTACGAAACGACATTCCTGATCAACTGGCCGCGCCATCTCGGCGGCGGGTCCGTCAACCTCGCCTTGACAGGTGCGATGGTCCTCATCCCGGTTCTCGGGAGCCAGTGATCGATCCCAGGGAATGGCCGCCGGCCGCGTTGGTCGCTGCAGGACCCGATCCACGCCGGCCGGCGGTCATCTCCTGGTCACCAGGGTGGAGCGAGCGGGACCCGTGGTCCCGGTGCCGGCCAGATCCGGAGGGTTCTGGATTCATGAGACTGTCCGAAGGTGTTTCCGGGAGCCGGATACTCTCGCTGGGCGAATACAGCCCGACTCGCGTCGTCCCCAACGAGGAGATCTGCGCGCGGCTCGACTCCAGCGACGAGTGGATCCGCACACGAAGCGGCATCGTGACCCGCAGGATCGCGGGCCCGGACGAAACCGTGGTCGACATGGCGCAACGCGCCGGTCACAACGCGATGTGCGCGGCCGGGCTCTCTCCCGAGGACATCGACCTCGTCATCGTCGCGACGAGCTCCCTCCCGTACCAGACACCTGGCGCCGCCGCGGAGGTCGCGCACCGGATCGGCATCACGGCACCCGGTGCAATGGACATCACGGCCGGATGCGCCGGTTTCTGCTACGCCCTCTCCGTCGCCTCGGACGCGGTCCGCACCGGAAACTCCGCCTGCGCCCTGGTGATCGGTTCTGAGCGCCCCACCGACATGGTGGACCCTGATGACCGCTCCATGGCCTTCCTCTTCGGTGACGGAGCCGGAGCGGCGATCGTCGGACGCTCCGAAGAACCGGGCATCGGCCCGGTCGTCTGGGGCTCTGACGGATCGAAGGTGGAAGCGATCGCGCAACGGCCGACCTTCGCCCAGCTGAGGGCCGAGGTGATGGCCGGCGGCACGGCCGTCCTGCCGATGGTCCGCATGGACGGAGTCGCCGTCTTCCGCTGGGCGACCGCCGAGGTCGCCAAAGTCGCCGCCCGGGCGCTCGACGCGGCGGGTGTGGCCCCGCACCAACTCGGCGCCTTCGTCCCGCACCAGGCGAACCTGCGCATCATCGAATCGGTGGCCCGGGCCCTGAGACTTCCGAAGTCGGTGGCGATCGCACGCGACATCGTGCACCGCGGCAACACCTCGACCGCGTCCATCCCGCTCGCCCTGCACGGGATGCTGGAACGCCGCGAGGTCAAGAGTGGCCAGCCCGCCCTGTTCGTCGGGTTCGGCGCGGGGCTCACCTATGCCGGCCAAGTGGCGTTGATCCCCTAGATCCCGTATCGACGACCGGTAGAGCCGGGAAGACGCCGCGGCGTGTACGGAGCCGCCGTCGAACTGCGAGGTTTGGCATCACGGGGACACGCCGGACGACACGCAGCATCCGCGCGATAGCGCCGGTCGGCCTGCATCTGTCGGGGTCCCACTCAGCGCCTCAGACCTGCGCGGGGACCGGATCAGGGATGTCTCTCTGAAGTGAGATAGAAATTCTGTCCATCTGGACAGTACATTTGGACAGTCGATCACCCAGCACGCCCTCGGCCTTATCCAGACGCGTGGTCGGAAAGGTGGCCATGTGGCCAGTTCACCTGGACAGTCCAGTCAGCCCAACCAGCCGGGCGGACGTCACCGCTCGATGGCTACCCGGCATCAGCTGCTGGACGCGGCGGCGCAACTCATCGCCGAGGTCGGCTGGGGACGCGTGACCACGCGGGCCGTCGCCGAACGGGCAGGGCTGCCGCACGGTGCGGTCAGCTACCACTTCCACGGCAAGCAGGAGCTGCTGACCGAGGCCGCGATGGCCACCGTGGAGGCGATGTTCCCGTTGGACCAACTCAGGTCGGTCACCAAGCTGACCGACCTGATCCCGCTGTTCCAAGCATCGATCTCCACACCACCGGACCCGGAGACCATCGATCCAGTCAGCTCCGGGGTGCTCGCGGAGGCGATGCGCGAGTGCGGGCGCAACCCCGAGTTGCGCGGCCGCATCACCGAGTTGCTTCGCGCCTACAGGTCGCTGGTCACCGATCTGGTGCACGCCGAGCAGGGCCGCGGCGTCGTCGAGCGGGGGCCGGACGCGACCGATCTGGCGACGCTCCTGATCGCCGCCGGCGACGGGCTGCTCCTGCACGCCCTCCTCGACCCGCAATTGCCGATCGCCGGAGCGGCCGAGGTACTGCTCGCACTTGTCCACACCTAAACCGAGGCGTTCACACCGTCCGTAGACGAGCGAGCGCCGGAGAGGCTCCCATGGACGAGGACGTAGCCCAGCGCGAGAAGGCGACACGGCTCAGCAGCACGCAATGGACGACCTTGGTCCTGCTCACCCTGTGCATGTTCGTGGTGGTCCTGGATGCCACAGTCGTGCTCATCGCGCTGCCGGCCATCCTGTCGGATCTCGGGGGCACGCTCGCGCTGGCGACCTGGATACCCGCCGGGTTCGCGCTGGCCTTCGCGGCGTTCCTGCTGATGTTCGGCAAGCTCACCGACATCTACGGCAGACGGCTGATGTTCATCGCGGGCCTGGTCGTGTTCAGTGTCGCCTCCCTGGCGGCCGCCCTCTCCCCGTCCATCGAGTTCCTGGTCGGCGCCAGGGTCGTCCAGGGTGTCGGCGCGGCGATCATCGAGCCGGCCATCATCGCGCTGATCAAGGCATCGTTCCCCGCCGACCGGCTCGGGCTGGCGTTCGGCGTGGAGGGCCTCGCCGCGGGCCTGGCCGGTGCCGGCGGCCCGATCGTGGGCGGCTACCTGGCCACGGCCTTCTCGTGGCGCTACATCTTCGTCATCAATCTGCCCATCGGTTTGATCGCGATCGTGGCGGCGTATGTGCTGATCTCCGAGTCGCGGGACGAGAACGCCGATCGGCGGCTCGATCTGCCCGGGGTGCTGCTCAGCGGAGCCGGTCTGTTCGCCCTCGTCTTCGGGATCGTCCAGGGCCCTGAGTACGGCTGGGCCTCGCTTCCCATCGTCACGGCCTTCGTGGCTGCGGCCGTGCTCCTCACGCTCTTCGTCCTTGCGGAGAGCCGGGTCGCGAACCCGCTGCTGGACTTGTCGCTGTTCAGGTACCGGCTGTTCGCCGTCGGCGGTCTCCTGCGCGGCGCGGTCGAGTTCATCAGCCTGGCGATCTTCTTCCCGCTCGTCCTCTTCCTGCAGGTCGAGTTGGCGTATTCACCCCTGCGCAGCGGGCTGACCCTGCTTCCGTTCATCATCGGCGCGGTCATCGCCTCGCCCCTGGCCGGCAGCCTGTCCGACCGCGTCGACCTCCGATGGCCGGTCGTCCCGGCCATGTTCGCCACGGCTGCCGCGCTGTTCTGGCTGGCGCATCTGGCCCCTGGCACGACCTGGACCTCCCTCATCGCACCGCTCTTCGCCGCGGGCCTCACGCTCGGCGCGTTGTACGGGCCGACGACGAGCGGATCACTCAAGGAGATCCCGACGGAGAAGGCCGGTGTGGCGTCGGCGGTCTCGTACGGCGCCGTACTGCTCGGCTTCGAACTCGGCATCGCGGTGACGTCGGGCGTGCTGCAGAGCCGCTTCATCGACGAACTGGAGCATGCGCCGGCCGGCGCGGCACTACCGAGCGACAAGGTCCAGCAGGTCGCCTCATCGGTGCTGACCGGAGAGGGGGACGCCGGAGCGGCCCTGGCGTCCGAGCAGGTTCGGCAGTTCATCCAGACGGCACTCGCCCACGCGGCCAACGCCGCCATCCTCAGCTGCGCGGCCATGGCGGTCGTGGGCGGCGTAGCCGGGTTCTTCTTCGCCCCTCGGGCCGGGCGGACGGTGGACACCAAGGGAGAGGAGCCCTCCGCATGACACCCAACGACGGCACCGGACGTACGGAAATGCGCGAACCGGGGAATGCGCCGCCCGCCGGGAACGGGCTTCTCGCCGTGCTGATGCTCGCCACTTTCATCGTGGTGTTCGACACCGCCGCCGTGGTCATCCCGCTGCCAGCGATCCTGGAGGATCTCGGCGGGACGCTGGACATGGCGACCTGGGCGTACGGAGCCTTCGTCCTGGTGTTCGCGGTGTTCCTGCTTCCCTCGGCGCGGCTCGGGGACCGGTACGGCCGGCGCCCGGTGTTCCTGGCCGGGATGGCGCTGTTCACCCTGGCCTCGCTGGCGTGCGCACTCGCCCCGTCGATCGCGTTCCTGACGGTCGCGCGCGGTGTCGAGGGGCTGGGTGCCGCGATGGCCGAACCCGCCGCGTTCGCCATGGTCAACACGGCCTTCTCCGGCAAGGCCAAGCAACGCGCGGCCGGAGCGCACCGGGGCGCCTTCGCCTTTGCCGCGCTCAGCGCGCCCATCCTGAGCGGGCTCATCACCTGGGGCCTGTCCTGGGAGTTCGTGTTCTCCCTGAACGTGCTGGCCGGCGCCGCCGTCATCGTGGCGGGCATCAGGCTGGTCCCCGACACCCGCGACGACAATGGTCCGCGGTCTCTGGACGTCCCCGGTGTGCTCCTCGGCGGCCTCGGCGTGTTCGCCCTGGCGTTCGCGGTCATCGAAGGCACCCGGCTCGGCTGGAGCTCACCGCCGATCGTGGCCTTCATCGTCGCCGCAGTCGTACTCCTCGGCCTCTTCGTCCTCAACGAAAGGCGCGCCGACGCCCCGCTCGTGGACCGCGGCCTGCTCGCGTCGCGCCGGTTCACCGCCGGCAATCTCGCTCGCGGGCTCGGAGAGTTCGCCAGCCTCGGACTGTTCTTCGCGCTGTCCCACCTCCTGCAGGTCCAACTCGGCCACTCCGCCCTCGTCGCCGGGGCGCTGCTGATGACGATCATCGCCGGAGCGGTCATCGTCGCGCCCGTCTCCGAATCCCTCACCGGCAAGACCGACGTCCGGCTGCTGGTGATCCCGGGCTTCCTACTGATCGCAGCGGGCACCTTCTGGATCACGCTCTCGTCATCACACCCCGGCTGGCTGTTCTTCCTGGCGCCGCTCGCGATCGCCGGAGCCGGTTTCGGGCTCCAGGAGGACCCGACCGCCGCCACCGCCCTGCACGACGTTCCGCCCAGGCGGTCGATCAGCGGCCGCAACATCTCCTACGTCGTCTACCTCCTGGGGATCACGGCCGGTGTGGCGGTGGTCTCGGGAGTGTGGCAGAGCCGCTTCGTCGCCAACGCCAAGGACGCTCTCGGCGAAGCCGGCCTTCCTCCGGCGGCGCGCGATCTGTCGGCAGACCTGTCCAGCGGCGGAGTGAGCGGCGACCCGGCGGCGAACATCACCGGACCCGGCGCGGACCGGCTGCGGGAGATCGTGCACACCGCGTTCACCGACGCGGTCGGCACGGCACTCCTCAGCTGCGTGGCGGTGGCCGTCCTGGGTGCCCTCGTCGCGGTGCTCCTCTCCCCTGCGAAGGATGACCGCTCCGACTCCTCCACCGCCGACGGCACGACGAGCGACTGAGAACACCGGGGGCCAGGCCCCCGCGGGCCTGCCGGCTGCGCTCAATTCTCGCTGCCTCTCGGGTGCTCAGCGGAAGAGTCACGACACAATGCGCAACATTCAAGCGGGCATCTATTCATTCGGCTCCGTACCGCAGCACCATGCGGGCACTGAATGCTTCCCCTGGATCCCGTATGTCTCCCTGTCAAGGCCGCGTACCTGAAACGGCTCGCGCTGGACGCGAGCCGGTGACTCGTTCCAATCACCGTGTTAGCCTCCACAGGAATGATCAATTAAGGACCGTTCACGGCGGCGAGCGAAGGGACTCGGATGCTCACTCGAGACCAAATCTTCGAAACACTGAAGGACAATCTTCACCTGATCTCGGAAGAGACCCGGGGGAAGGAGATATCCGAGGACGCGAGCCTGGCGGAGTACGGCACCGACTCACTGGAGCTCATCGAGGTCGCCTCGCGCACCATGAAGCAGCTCAATGTCAAGGTGCCGCGCACCGAGGTGTCGAAGATCGACAGCATCGGTGAGCTGGTCACGCTCTTCGAAAAGGCCGCGCATAAGGACTGACGGGAGGACCGCATGCCGTCTCGCACAGGCCAGCCGTCCGCAGTGCCGCAAACCGGCGCCGCCATCACCGGATGCGGTGCGATCACCGGCCTCGGGCCTGACACCGCGTCCTTCTGGAGTGGTCTCGTCAACGGGCGCTCGGGGATTCGCCACTGGCTGGGCAAAGATTCGAGGATTGACTCCAAAATCGGCGGCGACCTCAGTGATTTCCAGCTTTCCGGCTATCTGGCGGATGTCGGCCAGGACTACCCGGAGGACCTCGCACACAAGGCGAAGAAGCTGTTGCGTGCGACGCCGTTGTCCGGGGTCCTGACGGCGGCCGTGGCAATGCAGGCGTGGGTTGAGGCCGGGCTGCACGAATCGCCCGCCCCGGCAGCGCGATGCGCGCATGTCTGCGCCGGCCATAATCTCGGCCACGCCTACATCTCGGAGAACCTCAAGACCTTCGACGAGGATCCGGAATACATCGAGCCATTGTTCGGGGTGCACCACCTCGACACCGACGTCGTCGGCGTCACCTGCGAACTCCTCGGAATACGGGGACCGAGTTTCATGGTCGGAGCCGCGTGCGCGAGCGGCAACATCGCGATCATCACCGCTCTCGGGCTCATCCGTTCCGGAGCGGCGGACGTGGTGCTGGTCACCGGTGCGCCCGTCGCGCAGGACTCCCTGGTGCTCCAGGGTCTGGCGATGATCGACGCGCTCTGCACCGGAACGTTCGACGACGAGCCCGAACGGGCCTCGCGGCCGTTCGACGCGCTCCGCGCCGGTTTCGTGCCGAGCGAAGGCGGCGCGGCCGTCGTCCTGGAGTCGGCCGCCAGTGCGCGGCGACGGGGCGTGGCACCTCTCGCGGCGCTGCTGGGCGGAGCATGCACCTCGAATGCGCACCGGCTGACCAAGCCCGACCAGAACGGACAGGAACGTGCCATGCGCGAGGCGCTCACGACCGCGGGCATGGCGCCGGACGAGGTGGACTACGTCAACGCCCACGCGACGTCCACCCCGCTGGGCGACGCGACGGAGGTCGCGGCCATCAAGTCCGTCCTCGGCGCGCGGGCGGCCGAGATACCGGTCAACTCCACGAAGTCGATGACCGGTCACTGCCTCAGCGCCTCCGGCGTCGTCGAGTTCGTCGCCACCGTGCTGCAGCTGCGGCACGGCATCGTCCACCCGACGATCAACCAGGAGAAGCAGGACGAGTCACTCGACCTCGACTTCGTGCCGAACGAGGCCAGGGAGCACCGGATGGGGACCGCGCTTTCCAACTCCTTCGGCTTCGGCGGCATGAACTCATGCGTGGCCGTGGGGGCGGTGTCATGAACGACGGCCGGAAGGCACTGGTGTTCGAGGGCCAGGGAGGTGACGCAGCCGGCCTCCCCGCGGCGCTCGGCCGCGACTGCCCGACCTGCGGGGAGGTCCTCAACGAGGCCGACGCCGCGCTCGGCTTTCCGCTGTCAAAGGTCATCTTCGAGGGGACGCCGGACGAGCTGCGCCAGACCGCGGTCGCGCAGCCGGCGCTGGTCGCCATCGAAGTCGCGCACGCCCGGCACCTCCTGTCCCTGGGCGTACGGCCCGCCTATCTCGCGGGGCACAGCATCGGGCAGTACGCGGCACTCGTCATCGCCGACGCCGTGGACTTCGCGGACGCGGTCCGGCTGGCCGCCCGCCGCGGCGAGCTCATGCAGGCGGCGGTCCCGGACGGTGTGGGCGCTATGGTCGCCGTCAGCGGGCTTGAGCTGTCCGATGTGCTCAGCGTCTGCCGGGATCGGCGCCATCTCGGTGCGGTGGGCGTCGCGTGCGACAACGCCCCCGGGCGCACCGTCGTCTCGGGTACGTCCGCCGCGGTCGGGGCCGTCGTCACCGCGTGCCAGGACGAAGGAGCGATCACCGCGGAACTCCCGGTGAGCGTGCCCTTCCACTGCGACCTGCTGTCGGATGTCAAGGACGCGTTCGCGACGGCGCTGGGCGAGGTCACGTTCCGCACCCCCGCGATCAGTGTGGTCGACAACGTGACGGCACGCCTGCTCACGGCCGGCGACGACATCCGGTCGTTGCTCGCCGAGCACATCGTGGCCCGTGTCCGGTTCCGCGAGAGTCTGAAACTCATCGCCGCGTCCGGCGCCGTCGGTGAGATCGTCACGTGCGGCCCCGGCCACAGCCTGGTCAAGATGATCGGCAAGACGGTTCCGGGTGTGCGAGCCGTCCCCTTCGACCGGTACGTGCTGGACTGCTCCGCCGGCCTCGGGGGTGGTCACTAGCCATGGGCACCCTCGCCCCCCAGGGCCTCATCGTGTCCGGGGCCGACCTGCCGATCGCACAGGCCGTGGTGGTCGCAGCGCGGAACGCCGGTGCACGCGTCCTCGCCTGCACGCATCTGCCGGGTGCGACCGCGGAGGGCAAGCCGGACGGGAACGGGGGCTCGCCCCTCGCCGCCGACCTGGCGGACGAACTCGTGGTCGACCGGGTCTTCGAGATGGCGTCCGACCGAATGCCACTGGGCCGCCTGGTCAACGTCGTACGCCCCGGCGACGACGGTCATGGGCCGGCCGACCTCCCTGAAGGCGACTGGAACGATGCACTGATCTCATCACTGCACACATCGTTCCTGATGATCCAGCGTGCGGTCGGTGAGTTCATCTGCGACGACGGTGGCCGGATCGTGAACGTCATCGACATGACCGGGTGCGTCCCCGATCGCGGCATAGCGGCGGTCGTTCGGTCGGCGTTGTCGTCGATGAGCCGCTGTGTCGCCAAGGAATACGGCAGGCGCGGTGTGGCGTGCAGCCTCGTCGTGGCCTGCAACGACATCGCTGGGGCTGGTGGCTCCCCCGAGGACGTCGCGGAAGCGGTGGTGTACCTCGCCTCCCAAGACGCGTCGATCGTCACCGGCGACGAGTTCCACATGACCGTCCGTTCCGAAACAACGGGCCCCTCCGACCAGGAGCGAGCACAATGCAAGTCGATATCGGGATTGACGACCTGAACGTCTACGGCAGCACGCTGGTGATCGACGCGGCGGACATCGCCGCCGTGCGCGGCACCCCCATGAAGCGGCTCACCCAATGGCGCCTCGACAGCCGGTCTCTCGTGCCGCCCTACGAGGACCCGGTCACGCTGGCGGTCAACGCCGCGCGGCCGCTCGTCGACGAGCACGGCGCCTCGGACTTCGGCCTGCTCCTCGTCGCGTCCGAGTCCGGCCTGGACTACTCGAAGCCGCTCAGCTCCTACGTGCACGAGTTCCTCGGCCTGCCGGGAAGATGCGTCCACTCGGAGATCAAGCACGCCTGCTTCGGTGGCACCGCGGCGCTGCTGCTCGCGGCCGACTGGGTCCGCGCGAACCCGCACGCCAAGGCACTGGTGGTGACGACCGATCTCTCCCGGCGGCTCTTCGGGCACGCGGCGGAGTCCGCCGAGGGCATGGGCGCCACGGCGCTGGCCGTCTCCGCGGAGCCGCGGGTCCTCGGGCTGGACGCCGCTCGGGGCTTCGCGAGCAAAGAGATCTACGACGTCGCCCGGCCGACGCACATCCACACCGTCGTCGACTCGGAACTGTCCTTGTCGGCGTACCTCGACCTGGCGGAGATCGCCTGGTCCGACTACCGGCGCCAGGACGGCGCGGCAGCCTACGACGACCTCGATCACCTCGCCTTCCACACGCCGTTGGCCCCCCTCGTCCAGCAGGCGCACCTGCTGTTCGCCGAAGAGAGCTCCGCCGACGTGCCTCCGGCCGAGCAGTTCGAGCGCAAGGTGGCGCCCTCGCTGAGGTACTGCCAGAAGATCGGCAACACCTTCTCGGGTTGTCTCTTCGTCGCGCTCGCCGGTCTGATCGACGATGCGCCCGACGCGGACACCGGGCGGCGGATCGGGTTGTACTCCTACGGCTCGGGGTCGAGCGCGGCCTTCTTCAGTGGCGTTCTGCGGCCGGGAGCCAGGGCGCGTCTTGCCCGGCACGACATCTCTTCCGCCCTCACAGCCCGGCGCCGGGTTGACGTCCGCACCTACGAGCGCCTGGTCGAGGACCTTGAGCAGAGCCTCACCGCGGAGGACTTCGAACCGGACACCGGAGCCATCGTCAACCATTTCGAGGAGAGCTATGCGGGCCGGAACGCACTCGTCCTGTCCGGAGTCAAGGGCTACCAGCGCAGCTACCAGTGGAGCTGACCGGACCTCAGGTGGACACGGGGTGAGGCCGGCATGAACGGCGGAGCTCCTACCGGACCGCGGGACCTGGACGGCAAGGTCATCGTCGTGACCGGCGGAAGCCGGGGCATCGGCAGATCCCTTGTGCTGGGCGCCGTCGCGCGAGGCGCACGGGTCGCCTTCTGCGCGAGATCGACCGGTGAGGCGGCGCAGGAGGTGCGCGCCGAGGCCGAGCGGCTCGGCGGAGCGGGATGCGTGCTCCCGATGGCGGCGGACGTGTCCCGCGGCGCCGACGTGGATGCGCTCGTCGACGCGACTCTGGAGGCCTGGGGCACGATCGACGTCCTGGTGAACAACGCGGCGATCGACAAGGACGCCCTCCTGCTGCAGATGCCGGTCGCCGAGTTCGCGGCGGTCCTCGCCATCAACCTGACTGGACCGTTCCTGATGTCGCGGCGGGTTCTTCGCGAGTTCCTGCACCGTGACACCCGCGGCGTGATCGTCAATATCGGGTCCATCTTCGACCGCGGGGCACCGTCCCAGACCGCCTATTCGACCAGCAAGGGCGGCTTACGGGGTCTGACACGCGCGATCGCCGAGGAGTACGGCGCGTCCGGCATCAGGGCGAATCTCGTGGTGTCCGGCTTCGTCGAAACGGCGCTCTCCCAGCACATGCCCGCGCAATTCCGGAAGGCCGTGCTCTGCAACCCCCTGTCCCGCGCCGGCAGCACGACGGAAGTCGCGTCGGCGGTGCTCTTCCTCGCCGGCGGCGCCGGCCGCGCCATGAACGGGGCGACCGTGTACGCCTCCGGTGGAATCGTCGACGCGAACTTCTCGGGATGATCATGACGACTCCATGGTTCGACGAGGTCGCCCCCGGCATCGGCTCCCTCCGGGTGGCAACGGACGAACGGCCGTACTTCGAGGAGAAGGCGCTCGAGTTCCTCCGCGCGGCCGTCCAGGAGGTCATCGCGAACGAACGGCTGCACGCGGTGCTGCTCGAGGGTGGCGGCCGCCAGTTCAGTGGCGGTGCTCCGGCCGATCTCCTGCTCTCACCCGATGCGGACAAGCGCGTCGAACGGCTGATGGCGGAGGCCGGTCGGCTGCTCCTGGAGGTCCCGGTGCCGACGATCGCCGTAATGTCCGGCCACGCCGTCGGCGGCGGGCTGATGCTGGGCCTGTGGTGCGACCTGGCCGTTCTGGCCGAGGAGTCGCTCTACGGCGCCAACTTCCTCGACCTCGGCTTCACACCGGGAATGGGGTCGACCGTCCTCGCCGAAGAGGCGTTCGGCGTCCCGCTCGGCCGCGAGCTGCTGCTGACCGGGCGGCTGATCAAGGGCCGTGAGATCCGCGCGTCCGGAGCCCCCATCGGGTACGCGGTCGTGCCCCGGTCCGAGGTCCGCTCGACCGCGCTGCGGCGGGCCCGCGAGATCGCGGACCTGCCGAGGGACGCCGTGGTCCTCCTCAAGCGGCACCTCGCGTCCCGCCGCGGGAACCGGCTCCGCGAGGCCCTGCAAGAGGAGAGCGCGATGCATCGCGCTCTGCTCACGCAGCCGGCGACCCGTCGCCGCATCGCCGAGCGGTATGTGAGTGGTGATCGTTGATGGGCATCCCAATACCCCGCCCCGACGAGACCGGCCCGGTCCGGGTGGACCGTCGCGGAACCTCTCTGCATCTCGTCCTCGACGACGAGGAGAACCGCAACCGGTTGTCCACCCGAGTGCTGCGTACGTTGCGGCTCGCCCTTCCGGCCGCCTCCGGCACGGTGGACGAGGGGGTTCGCCTCGTCGTGCTGGAGAGTTCGAGCAGGCGGGTGTTCTCCGCGGGCGCCGATCTGAGTGAGATGAGCACGCTCACGAGCCCCCGTGACCTGGAGGAGCTCACAAGAGCGCTACCGGCATTGGCCGAGGCGATGCGACGGTGTCCCGTACCGGTCCTGGCCCGTGTGGACGGCCTCTGCCTCGCCGGCGGTGTCGGCCTCGTCCTCGCCGCCGACATCGCCGTCTGCGCCGACACGGCCCAGTTCGGGCTGACCGAGGTCGACGTGGGGCTCTGGCCGTTCATCGTGTCCGCCTTGCTCATGCCGCACTGCTCACCGAAGCGGGCGATGGACCTGATGCTCAGCGCCGAGTGGATCGACGCCGCCACGGCATGCGAGCTCGGGATGGTCTCGCGGGTGGTGGACGCGGACGAGCTCGACACCGAGATGGAACGGCTGATCGCCACGATCTCGCAGAAGCCCGCAACGGCGGTCCGCCTCGGGAAGTCCGCCTTCCACACCATGTGGTCCCTACCGCCGGACCGGGCGCTGGAGTACGCGCGGCAAAGGCTGGCCGCCTCGCTCGGGCATGCCGCCGTGCGGCGTCGCATCGCCGCCTTCCAGTCCACAGCCTCCGGTGGATCCGCACGGGCGCGGCGGAGCCGGGCCCCCTGAACTCCGGATCTCGGACCCGGGATCGCACCAGACCGATGCACAGCCACCCGAGAGGAGAGAACGCGATGGGGACCATCAGATCGATCACCCGGCGAAGCGGCCTGCCCCCAGGTCCGGCCCTGCCGCCCGTCGCCCAGCTCCTGCTCTACGCGGCACGTCCCGAGGGCTGGCTGCGCCGCTGCGGCGCGCGGTACGGGGACACCTTCACCCTGCGGGTCGCGACGCTCGGCACCGTCGTGTTCTTCACCGACGCCGAGACCACACGCGTGATCATCTCGGGCGACCCGAAGATCTATCACGCATCCGAGATCAACATGGTCGAGCTGATGCCGATCGTGGGCCCGTACTCCTCCTTCACCCTCGACGAGGACGCCCACGCCAGGTCCCGTCAGCTGCTGAATCCGTTCTTCGGCCGTGACCGCTCGCGTGCCTCCGGCGCCGTCGTCGAGGAGGCCGCACGGCGCGAGGTCGCCTCATGGCCCCGGGGACGGCCGTTCGAACTCCGTTCGCACATGCAGGACCTGACCCTGGATGTGATGCTGCGGGTGACCTTCGGCGATGACGTCGCACCTCGGCTCGCCGAACTCGCGCGGGCCATCACCCGCATGGTGGAGAGCGGCACCCTGGTGCTCCCGCTACCGGCGCTGCGCCGCGACCTCGGGCCGCGGAGCCCGTGGGGCAGATTCGTCAGAGCCCGGGCCCGGGTCGACTCACTCGTCTACGAGATGATCGACAGGCAGCGCGCGGCGGCGGACGCGGCCGAGCGCACCGACGTCCTGTCCCGGCTCGTTGCAGCGACGGACAAGCAGGGCGACGGGCTCAGCCGCGAAGAGATCCGTGATCACATCGTCACGGTGCTCATCGCCGGCCTGGAGACGACGTCGACGGCACTCTCCTGGACGTTCCACGAACTCGCCCGCAACCCCGGCGTCCAGCAACGCGTGCGGGCAGAACGCGCCCGCGGCGCCGACACCTACACCAAGGCCGTGGTGAAGGAATCGCTGAGGCTGCACCCTCCGGTCCTGGTCGGCCCCGTGCCCATGGTGACGGAGGACGTCACGTTGAACGGGTTCCGCATTCCCGCCGGGACCTTCGTGACGCCGGGGACCACGCTCATCCACCACGATCCCGGCGATTACCCCGAGCCCGACCGCTTCCTCCCCGACCGGTTCCTCGAAGGCTCTCCCCCCGCACACCGGTATCTCCCCTACGGCTGGGGTCCGCACCGTTGCGTGGGCGCCAATCTGGCGTCCATCGAGATGGAGCGCGTTCTGGGCGCCGTCCTCGAGAGCGTGACCATGACCCCCACGACGCCGAAGCCCGAGCCCGGCGTCATCCGCTACGTGACCTGCGCGCCCAAGAACGGGGCACGCGTCGTGATTCAGCCCGCCTCCCGATGAACGGAGCTGAGTAACACAATGAGCACAGAGCATTTAAGAACTCCCGGAAGCTCCCCCACAGCGCCGGCCGGCGGGTTCGGTCGTCCGCGACTCGGCACGTCGATCTTTCCTGCGGCAAGTGCGCTTCCCCGTACCGTCTCCTGGCGGTACGCCGTCGTGGTCGGGCTCGGCGCGGCCATCCTCATCGTGGTGTCCTTCGGCCCGATGAGGGACGACATCGGAAACATGGCCCTCATCGTGTGGCCGTTCGCAGCCGTGGTCGGCGCTCTGCAGTGCCTGCTCATCGGCGAACTCGCCTCGCGGTTCCCGTACCGCGCGGGCGGGGTGGCCCAGTTCGGCTACCGCGCGGCGCCCAACGGCTCCCCCACTCTGGGGGCAGTGTCGAGCTGGGGCTACTGGTTCGCCTGGACTCCCGGGATCGCCACGCACCTGATCCTCGTGTCGACGTACCTTCACGAGCGGGTACTGCACGGCGTCAACATCCTGCTGCTCGCGGCCTTCATCGGAGCCTGCCTCTACGCCGTCAACTCACTGGGGCTGCGCATCACCATGACGCTGAACATCGGGCTTGCGGTGTTCAGCATCGTCCCGCTGACTCTCATCATGATCGGGCCGCTCTTCCGGCCGGCCGCCTTCGAGTTCGATCGGGTGTGGCCTATCCGGGTGCCCGCCGAAGCCGCGGGCGATCCCCTCCAACTCGCTCTGATCTTCTTCAAGTGGCTGTTCATCGCGGCCTGGGCGGCCTATGGAGCCGAGATGGCCTCCACCGTGGTCTCCGAGATCCGCGATGCGACCAAGAGGATTCCCCGATCGCTCGGCATCTCCAGCCTCATCTGCATCGTCACGTTCACCGGGGTGCCGATATCGCTGATCGGTACCGCCGGCATGGCCGGTGGCTCGTCCGAAGGGACGGCCGCGTTCGATCCGGCGGCACGGGCCATCTTCGGCCCGGCGGGCCCCACGATCATCGGGCTGATGCTGAGCTGCGCGATTCTCCTCGGCGCGCAGGTGTTCATCATCGGGTCGTCTCGGACGATCTATCAGATGTCCTTGGACGGGCACCTGCCCGGTGTCTTCGCGAAGACCAACCGGCGGGGTGCTCCAGTCGGCTCGATGTTCTTCGACATCCTGATCATCGTCGGCCTGCTGTCGGTCTTCGGCACCGATGTGGTCGACATCGTCGCCGCCGCCGGCGTCGGGTACATCGTGGTGTTCATCCTGCTTCCCCTCGCCTACCTGCTGCTGCGCCGCCGTCCGGACGGCAGCCCCGGCGCGTTCCGCCTGCCCCGCCAGGCGGCAGGGCTGGCGGCGGCGCTGTTCCTGCTGAACCTGCTGGTCCTGCTGGTCGGCGGATCACTGTGGGGCGTCAAGGTCATGGGGATCGGACTCGCGATCACCTTCGCCATCGTTCCGATCTCCAGGCTGACCCGGCGTGCGCGGCGGCGGGCCGAGAGGTCCGATGTCCCGGAGATGCCGGAGGCGACATGAACGGGAAGCGCACCGGGAGAAGGGCCGCGGTGGCACCGGCTCCAGGGCCGGTGCCACCGCGGCGCGGGGGCTGTCGCCGGATGCCGCTACAGACCGCCGTCAGGCGGGCGGGCGGTCTTCTTCAGGACGCGTTCCAGGTTGGCGTAGAGGTAGCCGTCCATGGCCTCGTCGGGCAGGTCGAGCCGGAGCGCATCCCCGACTGCCCGGTCGAAGGCGAGAAGGGGCCATCCGCTGGCGAACATGACCTTCGTCCTGCCCCGCCGCGACCGCATGAACGAGACCAGCTCCGGCTTGAGGTAGCGGGCGCTGTAGGCGGTCGTCATGAGGTAGAGGTTCTCGTACTTCATCATCAGCCGGACGAGCATCTCCTCCCAGGGATGCCCGCCGTGCGAAGCGATGACCGTGAGGTTCGGGAAGTCCCGCAGCACACGGTCCAGATGCAGGGGATCCTGCGTCCACGCCGCGCCCTTCGGCCCGGGGACGCCGACGTTGATGGAGACGATCGTGCCGGTCTGCTCGCACAGCGAGTAGTACGGGTAGAAGCAGGCGTCGGCCGGCGGACGGTCGAAATTGAACGGCACCAGCCGGAACACCCGGAGTCCCTGGTCGATCAGGGCCTTGAGGCGGCGGACTCCGGCGGTGATCCCATCGCCGTGGCCGCCGATCGCGCGCGGGGAGTTGAAGCCGGCCGACGCCGTGAAGAGGTCCGGCCGCTCCGTCACCGCTTTCACCACGTCCTCGCCTTGGACGCACCGGACCTCCGGAAGCTCCGGATACTCGACGCCGTAGGCGGTGAGAACGGCGCGTTCGATGCCCGCCGCACGCATCTCCTTGATCATTTCTGGGAGCGGGGTGCCGGCCTGCATCTGCTCCGCCCTGCTGAAGAAGGAGCTGACCTCGTCATAGATATCGACCGTGAATACCCCGGCAAACTCCGGGGTGTTCAAGTTCACCCATCCATCGAACACTCGGCGAGTCATCTTTGGACCTCCTTCACGCATCGGGAGCCGACACCAGCAGTATGTTTCGGCGGCAACATGGAAGCAAGGGAGGGATAATTCCGAGTACGTTAATATCGCCGATCCAAGGTCATGGATCGGGAAGAGTCGGTCGCATCGACCGATGCAGTACCCAGTCAACAGTACGTCTGACCTGCACATATAGAGCGCTCGATGACCAAGAAGGAGGGCCAGTCACATCACTCGACCCCTTGACCAGTCGGCCGCGGCATCGGATAGTTACCAGGACGCGCACCGACGGATCTCTTTGGGAGGGGCCAAAGCAGATGAGTTTGGAAAGCGTAATGTCCCACTCGACGGGTACCGCAACCGGAATGGAGCAGCCATCGAACACATGCACACATGACAGCCTGATAAAAATCGACGAGAAGGCCGTAGCCCACGGCAACAGCCTGCGCATTCTCGCGCCAATACCGTTCACCCGGTGGAAGAAGATCGGCGACCAGCTGTCGGCGCTGGCCAACGCGTCAGCATGGTGGCTGGGCGACTGGCTGGTCTACGGCGAGGCTCGGTACCCCGAGCGCTACAAGCAGGCCGTCAAGGAGACGACTCTCGACTATCAGACGCTCCGCAACTACGCCTGGATCAGCCGCAAGATCGATAAGTCTCGCCGCCGGGTCACGCTCAGTTTTCAGCACCATGCCGAAGTGGCATCGCTGCCTGAAGACGAACAGGAGGAGTGGCTCGACAGGGCCGAGAAGTTCAGCTGGTCCAGGAACCTCCTACGGCAATACCTTCGCGTTCACCGGGAGACATCGGGGGAGGCCGGAGACGGCCGGCCCGCCAAGGGCGTCGTCATTCAGGTGAACGTGCCCACCAGCGAGGAAGAACGCTGGCTGGAGGCCGCCAGGAGGATGGATCGTCCCCTCGACGAGTGGATGATCATCACCCTCAGCCGCGTGGCCGACGCCCTGCTACGTGGAAAGAACGAGATCACCGTCCAACCGAAGTAGTCACGGCGGCATCGACGAAGCCGCACGTTCCCCCCAACAGCGACCAGGAGGGCCGCATGTCCGACAACGCCACCGCCGGCCACGACAGGACGCGGACCGGCAGGGTCGCTCTCGTGACAGGCGCCTCCAGCGGCATCGGCGCCGCCATCGCCCGCCGGCTCGCCGGTTCGGGTGCGCACGTGGTGATCGCCGACCTGGACGAGAAGCAAGGCTCGGCCCTCGCCGGGCAGATCGGCGGCGCATTCCACAAGACCGACGTCTCGGTGCTCGCCGACAACGAGGCCGCCGTGGAGGCCGCGGTCCAGCGGTTCGGCCGATTGGACGTCGTTCATCTGAACGCCGGCATCTGTGGCGGCACGGAACTCGACCCCGAGCAGTACCGCAGGACGCTCAGCGTCAATCTGGACGGGGTCTTCTACGGTGTCTGCGCCGCGGTACCGCAGCTCCAGCGGCAGGGCGGCGGAACGATCGTCGTCACCGCCAGCATCGCGGGACTCATCGGACTGCCGTACGACCCGATCTACACAATCAGCAAGCACGGCCTGATCGGCCTCGTCCGCTCCCTTGGACCGGCGCTCGCCCCTGCCGGTATTTCCATCAACGCTCTCTGCCCGAACTTCGTGGACACCCCTCTCATCGCCGAAGACCGTCCGTTCCTCGACGAAGCGGGGATTGAGCTCCTCGACACCGGTCACGTCGCCGACGCGTTCGAGTCCGTGCTCTCCGACGATCGCACCGGGCGCGCATGGCTCGTGCAGGCGGGCCACAAGCCGGCGCCGTACGACTTCGCGCCGGTACCCGACCTGCCCGCCGCCCTCGACTTCTCCTAGAACCGCCCGCCGAACCTGGACCAACAGAAATGGGGTGCTGCCATGACGTCCTCATACCGCGGCATTCTTTGGGACGATCTGCGGCACGGCCAGACCTTCTGGTCGAGCGGCCGGACCATCACCGAGCATGATGTGTCCGCCTTCTCTGCACTGTCCGGCGACTTCAACCCACTGCACGTCGACGACGAAGAGGGGAAATGCTCGGTCTTCGGACGGCGTATACCGCACGGGCCGCTGGGAATGCTGTTCGCGATCGGCGGATATGACCGCATCGGTCTTCTCGAAGGCGTCGTCGTCGCACTTCTGGACATGAACTGGCGTTTCCGGGCGCCCATGCACATCGGCGACACGCTGCGCACGAAAGTGACAGTAGCCGCGCTCGAAGAGAGCAAGAAGCCGGACCTGGGAAAGCTCACCATGCACCTTCAGATGTACAACCAGCGCGAAGAGGTCGTGCAGGAGGGTGAGCACCGATTCCTGATCCGGCGGCGAACCGACGACGAGGCAGGACCATGAGATCGCCGACCCGAGGTGAGGAGAAGATGCGCCGCACGCAACGCACAGGGAGCCGGCTCCCCCCAGGCCCACGCCTCCCCAAGTGGCTGCAGACCGTCCTCGCACTCCACGATCCGGTCGGGTTCTTTGAACGCTGCCGCCAGCGCCACGGCGAGGTGTTCCGGATCGACTTCATCGGGATCCCACCGGTCGCCTACGTCGGCGACCCCGACCTCGCCCACGAGGTCTTCACCACCGACCGCGGCATCGGGCAGGCCGGCGAGGCACGCAAGCCCTTCCTCGAGCCGCTCGTCGGCGTCAACTCACTGATCTGCCTCGACGGCGACGACTGGATGCGGCAGCGGCGGCTGCTCGGCTCCGCCTTCCACGGCAAGCGCATCGAACGGTATCGCGAGGACATCGCGGCCATCGCCGCCGCGTACGTCCGGGAATGGCCGACGGCCACGGAGATCCGCCTCCGCCCGCGCATACAGGTCATCACGCTCGAAATCATCCTCCGCGTCGTCTTCGGGGTCCGCGACACCAGGCGTGTCGAGCGACTCCACGAGCTGCTGCCCCCGCTTCTCGCCTCGTGGGAGTCGGTGAACTCGCTCATCTCCATCCTGCCGAGATCGCTCTGGGCCCGCGTCGAACCGATTCTGGCGCGCGTTCCCCGCAACCCGGTCGCGAAGTTCACCGACCTGTTCACCGAGACCGACCAGGTGCTCTACACCGAGATCGCCGAACGCCGCGATGCGGACGATCTCCAGGACCGGGCGGACATCCTCTCGGTGCTGATGCGGGCTCGCGACGACGACGGCAGCGCGATGACCGACCTCGAACTGCGCGACGCGCTGATGACGCTCATCGTCGCCGGCCACGAGACCACCGCGACGGGACTGGCCTGGGCCTTCGAGCGGCTCGTCCGCAACCCTCAGGTGCTGGACCGCCTCACCCGTGCGATCGACGGGGAGGACGACGATCGCGGCTACCTCGACGCCGTGATCAAGGAGACCCTGCGCACTCGCCCCGTCGGGCCGGACATGCCGCGATACCTCACGGGACCGCTAGAACTCGGCGGCTACCGGATTCCCGCCGGCTGGTGGGTCAACCCGTCCGCCACGCTGCTGCACAACATGCCGGACCACTTCCCCGACCCCGACGACTTCCGCCCGGAGCGATTCCTCGAAGAGGACCCGCCGGCCTGGATGCCGTTCGGCGGGGGACGGCGCAAGTGCCTCGGCGCGCAGCTGGCGATGTTGGAGATGCAGGCGGTGATACCGGCGATCCTCGACCGCTACCGGGTCCGAATGGCCGGAGACGACGCCCCGGAGAAGCCGCTGATGCGGTACGCGACCCTCGTCCCGTCACAGGACGGCCGCATCAGGGCAGACCGCCGCTGAGCCGAAAGGAGCGCAACATGCAGGCATGGCGAGTCCGGTCTCTCGGCCCGCCGGACGAGGTGCTGTCACTCGAGGGGACGCCGGAGCCCTCCCCTGGCCCGGGCGAGGTCGTGATCCAGACCGAAGCCGCGGCGCTGAACTTCCCCGACATCCTGGTCTGCCGTGGTGAGTACCAGGAGCGTCCTCCCCTCCCTTTCACCCCCGGCATGGAAGCCGCAGGCCGGGTGGTGAGCGCCGGAGCCGGCGTCTCGATCACCGAGGGCAGCAGAGTGGCGGGGATCTGCCGACTGCCGCACGGCGGGTTCGCCGAGCACGCGGTCCTCGGCGCGGAAGAACTCTTCGAGATTCCCGACGAGATCCCGTCCGCGACCGCGGCCGCCATGGTGGTCACCTACCAGACCGGCCTGGTCGGGCTCCACCGGCGTGCCGGCCTGCGGGCCGGGGAGACGTTGCTGGTGCATGCAGGCGCAGGCGGAATCGGCAGCGCGGCGATCCAGATCGGTCTGGCCACCGGCGCCCGGGTGGTCGCCACCGCCGGGGGCGCGGAAAAGGTGAAGGCGTGCCGCGCCTTGGGAGCCGACCTAGCAATCGACTACCGGACGGACGACTTCGTCGCCGCAGTACGGGATTTCACCGCCGGTCGCGGCGCCGATGTCATCTACGACCCGGTCGGAGGCGAGACGTTCGACCTGTCCCGCAGGGCGGTCGCGTTCGAGGGCCGCATCGTGGTCGTGGGCTTCACCGGAGGCAGCATCACCCAAGCGCCGACCAACCACGCCCTGATCAAGAACTATTCCATCGTCGGGCTTCATCTCGCCCTCTACTGGACACGGCGGCCCCGGTACATCGCCGACGTCTACCGGACGCTCCTGCGTCTCTATGCAGAGGGCAGCGTCGATCCATTGATCTCGGAGCGGATCGACCTCACCGAAGTACCCAAGGCACTCAACAGCATGGCCCTCCGCGAAACCATCGGAAAAATCGTCGTGACGAAGGAGTGATGGCCATGGCGGACATGGTCCCCGCAGGCCCGCATTCGCGGCTCCGGCTCGGAGTAAATCACATGCTGTGGAGGAAGGCCCCACCGAATGACCTCGCCTTCTTCGTCCGCGAATTGGAAGAGCTCGGGTACGACTCCTATTGGACCGCCGAAGCGTACGGCGCGGACGCCTTCGTACCGCTCTCCTGGGGCGCCGCCGGATCGTCCCGCCTCCGCTTCGGGACGGCAGTCGCCCAGATCAGCGCACGCGCACCCGCCGCGGCGGCAATGGCCGCGATGACGCTCGACCACCTCACCGGCGGCCGATTCGTTCTCGGCTTGGGCGTGTCAGGCCCCCAGGTGGTCGAAGGATGGTACGGGCAGGATTTCAAACATCCGCTGGCGCGCACGCGCGAGTACATCGCCATCGTCCGCGAGATCATCGCGCGCGAGAAGCCGGTGAGCTTCGAGGGCGAGCACTACCGCCTTCCACTGCGCGGTGGCACCGGTCTGGGCAAGCCGCTGAAGTCCGCTCTGCATCCGCTGCGCCCGGATCTGCCGATCTACATCGGCGCCGAGGGACCGAAGAACGTCGCGCTAGCGCGGGAGATAGCCGACGGGTGGCTGACCTTCCTGTTCTCACCGCGGCACGAAGAGTGCTTCAGGGAACCGCTCGATGCGGGGGTCGCGCAGGCTCGTCCCCGCCGGACGTGGGACGAGTTCGAGGTGGCCGCGAGCACATGGGTGTCGATCGACGACAACATCGAGAAGGCCGCTGACCGGCTACGCCCCACCCTCGCGCTGTACATCGGCGGAATGGGGTCACGGGACAAGAACTTCCATGCCGATCTCATGACGCGCATGGGATACGGAGAAGTGGTCTCCACGGTCCAGGAGCTCTTCTTCGAGGGCCGCCGGCCCGAGGCCGCCGCGGCCGTGCCCACCCAATTGATCGAAGAGGTCGCATTGATCGGTCCACCGGAGAAAGTGGCCGACGACCTGCGCCGCTGGAAGTCCAGCATGGTGACGACGCTTCTGGTGAACGGCGACATGCAGGCACTTCGGGCATTGGGCCGGCTCGCTGTGTGAATATCTCGAACGACCCACGTACCGTGCCCGGCGGCCCGGCTCGAAGCACGAGCCGGGCAATGGCGGAGGTGGACGAGAATCGAACTCGCCAGGCGAGCGCAGCCCGCCTCAACGGTTTTGAAGACCGTGCCGGTCACCAGACCCGGAAACACCTCCAGATGCGTTGATCTGCATTCAGTCTATGTGACCGCCAGCACCGCGATCAACCTCTCCACTTCACTCCTGTCACGCCGGCCGGGCGACCGATAAGATCGGACTACCAAACACAAGGTCAACCAATTCCGACAACCGTGGGTATCTGCCTGATCACCCTCCATTGGCGACCGGACAGCAATAGGTGCAGCATGGAAGATTCACCCTTCGCTCGTACGCCATTCG
Organism: Actinomadura darangshiensis; assembly: GCF_004349235.1. Classification (GTDB taxonomy): domain Bacteria; phylum Actinomycetota; class Actinomycetes; order Streptosporangiales; family Streptosporangiaceae; genus Spirillospora; species Spirillospora darangshiensis. Next base: position 45,078 of record NZ_SMKY01000001.1, read on the forward strand.
ATTCAACCGACGAGATCCGTTTGACCCAATTTGCTCGTGGCGGCGGCTGTGCCTGCAAGATACCGCCAGGAGACTTGGAGTCATTAGTTCAGAAACTGTCCTGGAATTACCATTTCTCCAACGGGACGGAGCTGCTGGTCGGTCTGCTCGACGGAGATGACGCCACGGTCGTCCGCTCGGCCGGAGGCTCGACCATGGTGCTGACGACCGACTTCTTCACCCCGGTGGTCGACGACCCGTACGATTGGGGCCGCATCGCCGCGGCGAACGCCCTCTCCGATGTCTATGCGATGGGCGGGTCCCCGCTCATGGCGGTGAACCTGCTCGCCTGGCCGAGGGCCGTGCTCCCCATCGAACTCGCCGCCGAAGTGATGCGAGGCGGCATGGACACCGCCCGCGAGGCGGAGTGCTACCTCGCAGGCGGCCACAGCGTCGACGACGCGGAGCCGAAGTACGGGCTCGCGGTCTGTGGAACGGCAGACCCGCACCGCCTGCTGCGCAACGATTCCGGCCGTCCCGGCACCCCCGTCTCGCTCACCAAGCCTCTGGGGATCGGGGTGCTGAACAACCGGCACAAGGCGACGGGCGAACGCTTCCCCCAAGCGGTCGAGATCATGGCCGCACTCAACCGTGACGCCTCCGTCTCCGCCGTGGAGTGCGGCGCCGTCTGCGCCACGGACGTGACGGGGTTCGGCCTGCTCGGGCACCTGTACAAGCTCGCACGCGCCAGTTCCGTGACCGCCGTGGTGGATTTCCGTGCGGTGCCCTATCTCGACGGTGCGCGCGAAGCGGTGCGTGACGGATTCATCAGCGGTGGAACGCGCAGGAATCTCGAATGGGTCGATCCGCACACCGACTGGGGCCCAGGGGTGAGCGAGGACGAACGACTGCTCCTCGCCGACGCCCAGACCTCCGGCGGCCTGCTCGTCGCCGGGGAGGTGCCGGGCTCACCGATCGTCGGCGAACTGGTCGAAGCGCGCGACCGAGAACTCGTCGTCATCTGATCCGGCGACCGCGCGACCGCGTCGCCCTCGAAAAGCTCGCCCTTCTTCTTGAGGTGCCCATGTCCGATCCCCGTCGACTCGTCCCCGGCACCGATACCGTCCTTGCCGACAACCGCTTCGTCGAACCCCTGCACCGGCTTGGCCAGACCCTGGTCAAGCGGGCGGTGCGTGAAGCACAGGAGCAGGCACGCCTCGGTGAGATACCTCCCGGGTCCGTAACCGAGATGGCACTCGCGCTTCTGCCGGATACCGCTTCCACCCTCCGGCCGGTCCTGAACGCGACCGGGATCGTCCTGCACACCAATCTCGGACGCGCCCCGCTCTCCCCCGCCGCCGTCGAGGCGCTCTGTGCGGCCGCCGGGTACGTGGACGTGGAGTACGACGTGCTCAGCGGGGCGCGTGCCCGCCGAGGCCGTGGCACCCTGGACGCCCTCCGCGAGTCGGTCCCCGCAGCCGAGGACGTCCACATCGTCAACAACGGCGCAGCGGCCCTCGCACTGGTGGTCGCCACGCTCGCCGCCGGACGCGAGGTCGTGATCAGTCGCGGCGAGATGGTGGAGATCGGTGACCGGTTCCGCATTCCGGACCTGCTGATCAGCGCCGGAGCACGGCTCCGGGAAGTCGGCACCACCAATCGCACCCAGCTGGCCGACTACGCGGAAGCGGTCGGCGCGAACACCGGTTTCATTGTCAAGATCCATCCGTCGAACTTCCGTGTCGACGGGTTCACCCAGTCGGTCGGCGTCCGCGAGCTGAGCACGCTCGGTCCACCGGTCGTGGCGGACGTCGGCTCGGGCCTTCTCAGACCCGATCCGCTGCTGGCCGAGGAACCGGATGTCACGACGTGGCTGTGCGAAGGCGCCGCCCTCGTCACCTCCAGCGGCGACAAACTCCTCGGCGGCCCGCAGGCGGGTCTCATCTTCGGGCGACGCGCAGTGATCCAAACGCTCCGCCGCAATCCGCTCGCGCGCGCCTTTCGGGTCGACAAGCTCACACTCGCCGCTCTGGAGGCGACGCTACGGGGCCCGGAAGACCCGGTGCGCCGGTCCCTCACGGTCGCTCCCAAGGAACTCCGGCGGCGGGCCGAGGTCATCGCCGCAGATCTGCGAGCGGAGGGTGTCACCGCCGTCGCCGTGGAGAGTTCGGGCGCGGTGGGGGGCGGTGGTGCACCCGGCGTGGACCTTCCGGGCTGGGCGGTCGGGCTTCCCGCGTCCTTCTCCCTGCTGCTGCGCCAGGGCCACCCTTGTATCGTCGGCCGCGTTGAAGCGGGCCGCTGCCTGCTCGATTTGCGCTGCCTGTCCGAGAGTGACGACATCGTGCTGCACCGTGCGGTGGTCGCGGCCGCCGCATGCCTCGCGACGAGTTGAGGACCAACCGCCATGCATGTGATCGCCACCGCCGGCCATGTCGACCATGGGAAGTCGACCCTGCTGCGCGCGCTGACCGATATGGAGCCCGACCGCTGGGCCGAAGAGCGGGAACGCGGCATGACCATCGACCTCGGCTACGCCTGGACCGTCCTTCCCAGTGGTGAGACCGTCGCGTTCGTCGACGTTCCCGGCCACCACCGGTTCATCACCAACATGCTCGCCGGACTGGGACCGGTCCCGGCGGCGATGCTCGTGGTCGCGGCGGACGAGGGCTGGTGCCGGCAGACCGGAGAGCACTTGGCCGCGCTTCAGGCGCTCGACGTCCGGCGCGGGCTCCTGGTCATCAGCCGCGCCGATCTCGGCGACGCCGACCTGGCGGCCGAGGAAGCGCACGATTACCTGGCGGGCACGGTGTTCGAGGACGTCGAGACCATCGCGGTCAGCGCCGTCACCGGGGACGGAATCGAGGGTCTGCGTGCGGCACTCGGGCGGCTGGTCGCGCAGATCCCCGCGCCGCCACCGAGCCTGCCGGCGCGGTTGTGGGTCGACCGTGTCTTCACGATCCGCGGCGCCGGGACCGTCGTCACCGGCACCCTCGGGGCGGGCGACATCGCGACCGGGGACGAGCTGCTCCTGGCCTCCAGCCGGAGACCGGTCCGGGTGCGGAAACTGGAAAGCCTCAAGGCGGCAGTGGAGCGGAGTACGGCCGTCGCCCGTGTCGCCGTGAACGTCCGCGGCTTGACGACCCGCGAGATCCGCCGGGGCGACGCACTCATCGCCCCTTCACGGTGGGCACCCGTTGAGTGCATGGACGTGCGCCTCGTGTCCGCCGGGGAGAAGGTGGCCTCCCGTCTGATCCTCCACATCGGCTCGGCGGCCGTCCCCGTACGTGTCCGCATGCTGGGAGCGGACACAGCCCGGCTGGCACTGGCACGCCCGCTCGCCCTGCACATCGGTGAACGCGCGATCCTGCGCGATCCGGGACCGCAGCGGATCGTTGCCGGTCTGATCATCCTGGATACCGCGCCACCACCGATCCGCCGCCGCGGCACCGCCAAGCGGGCGAGTGAGCTCGTCGGCATGACAGGCCGCCCGGACCCCGCCGGGGAGCTGACGCGACGCCGCGTCGTCGCCGGGAACCAACTCGTCGCGATGGGCGTCCTGGGACCCGAGGCGGAGCCGCCCGGTAACGCGGTGGCAGTAGGAGATTGGCTGATCCACCAGCAGCAGTGGGACGGCTGGAGGGCGGAGCTGTTCTCCGTCATCGACCAATGGGCGGCCGACCAGCCGATGGCACCGGGAATCCCTCGGGACACGGCAGCCCAGAAACTCGAAATCCCCGATGTCCGGCTCGTCGACGCACTCATCGCACAGGCGGAAGGGCTGGTTTCGGATGGCGGCGGCGTTCATCGTGAAGGCGTCTCGGCGACACTACCGGCACAGGCGGAAAAGGCTCTCACGGTGATCATTGAACGGCTGACCGTCGAGCCCTTCACAGCCCCCGAATCGCGTGACCTGGAGAACCTTGGGCTGGGACCGCGCGTTCTCGCCACCGCGGTCGGGTCGGGCAGGCTCCTCCGCGTCACCGACGGGATCTACCTGCTCCCGGACGCCGCTGACCTGGCCGTACAGCGACTCGCGACGCTCCCCCAACCGTTCACCCTGAGCGACGGGCGCCGCGCCCTCGATACCACCCGGCGGGTCGCCGTCCCGCTTTTCGAGATGCTGGATCGGGCGGGGCGCACACGCAGAGTCGACGCGAACAAGCGCATTGTTCTCTCAGCGCCGGTGGACCCACCGGCCACCCGAAACATATAATCCGCACGTGCAGTTCCCGGAGGTCTCAATGACCTATGTGATCGCTCAGCCGTGCGTCGACCTCAAGGACAAGGCCTGCATAGACGAATGTCCGGTCGACTGCATTTATGAGGGTAACCGCTCACTGTACATCCACCCGGACGAATGCGTGGACTGCGGCGCCTGCGAGCCGGTATGTCCGGTTGAAGCAATCTATTACGAGGACGACGTGCCGGAGCAGTGGAAGGACTACCACGCAGCCAACGTGGAGTTCTTCTCCGACCTAGGCTCGCCCGGAGGAGCGTCGGCGATCGGTCCGATCGATCGCGATCACCCGCTGATCGCCGCGCTTCCGCCGCAGAACCAGGCGTCCTGACCCGGCACGCCGGGCCACCATCGCGTCACGGCTGCCGGCGGGGCGCCAAACGCAATGGGCCCGAGCTCTCATGTGAGGCCCCAGAGGACTACGCCGGCGACCAGGCCGGCCGCCGCGACAGCACCACCGGCTGTGGCGGTCACCCGCCATGACAGGTCTCGGACAACCATGACCATCGAAGGCAGGCTGATCGCCGGAAGAGTGATCAGGAGAACGCCCAGCACCCCCGCTCCCGCTCCCGCCGCGGCCAGTCCGAGCAGGATCGGGATCTCCCCGGCCGTCGGGAGGACCACGAGGGTGCCGAGCACCGCGGCGACCAGGACCGTGAGAATCCCCCAGTGCGTCGCTGTTCCGTCGAATGGGAACAGCCAGCCGCGCAGCGCCCCAACGGCGAAGACGACCACCGCGTACTCCGGGACGAGCGTCAGCGCCAGCCGTGCCAATGAGCGAACGAAGCGGCGCGGTGCGGCGCGCAACCCTTCGTCCATTTCGGTCTGCGGAACCACGTCGGCCGATGCGGTGCCCCTGCCGCTCATCACCCGGCCGATCAGGACCGTCACGCCGAAGACGAGCAACACCCCCACGACCAGCCGAGTGGCGAACCACTGCCAGGGCGCGACGATCGCCAGGAACGCGAGCACCGCCGGATTCAACGTGGGGTTGCCGAGCCAGTAGGCCAGGACCGACGAGGTGGGGGCACCGCTACGCCGCAGCGTGCCCGCGATCGGCGCCGTGCAGCAGGTGCACATCATGCAAGGGACGGACGCCAAGCCGCCGAGCAGGGAACCACCGAATTGCCCGCGCCGGTTCAGCGCGGCGATGAACCGGCGACGTGGCATCAGGGCGTCCACGGCGGCCGCGACCACCAGCGCCACGACGAGGGCCTTCCACACCGCCTCGGCATAGCTGACGGTGAAGTTCCAACCGCCGTGCAGACTGGGAGCCGACCCGCCCTGGCCGGCGTCCATCAAAAGAGACGACCCAGGCCACGAGCGGTCGGCAAGAAGCCCGTCCAGCTTGAGGGAGTAAGGCCACCACTTGGCCCACATCAGGCCCACGACCGTGATCAACGACAGCAGCAGAACGGTCGTCAGCACCTGGGGCGCCCTGCGCGCAGACTCGGTGGAATCAAGATGCATTCAGATCACCGCTCCCAAAACCGCACGAGATCACAACAGCCGCGCCCAGCTTCCAAAGCCGCGCTGACCACCGTCAAGATCATCGGGGCATCGGCGGACCGAGCTTGTCCAGCGTGCGGACGGCTGGTATCAGGCAGGTGCCGTGCCGACGCAGGATCCGTTCACGGAACCGAGGACCGCGGGTTGCACCCGGTACCGGGGTACGGGTTTACCGTCGAGTCATGGAACTCGAGCCAGTTGACAAGGGTTGGGTGCCGACGGCGTGCACCTTGCCGACAGCTGAGCGACCACTGCGGGTGGCCGCCTTCGACAGCTTCTTCTCCGAGGCCGTGACCGAGGTGCACCCGGCAGGTCCGGGGCGGGTACGGATGGCTTTGCGGGACGAGCCACAGATCGCGGGCCGAGCGGCTGAGCTGGCCGTTCGCGAGACCGGATGCTGCTCATTCTTCACCTTCACGTTGACGGCCAGCGGCGGCACTCTAGCCCTGGAGGTCAGCGTCGACGACCGGCACATCGAGGTCCTGGACGCCCTGGCCGCCCGCGCGGCGGAAGCGATGGATGCGCCGAGGTCCGATTCATGACCGGCCGAGCGGCCACCACCGGGTTGCGCAGTGGGGAGGTCGCGGCAGCGGCCGGAGTGAATCAGCAGACGTTGCGGTACTACGAACGCCGCGGATTGCTGGCCGAACCCCAGCGCACATCCGGCGGGCACCGGCTGTATCCCGCGGACGCGGTCACCAGGTTGCGGGTGATCAAGGCGGCGCAGCGGCTCGGGTTCACCCTGCAGGAGGTGACCGAGTTGCTGGAGGCAGGCGCTCACCGGCATCAGCCCCCCGGCCGGGGGCTGGCGGCACGAGTGCGTACGAAACTGGTCGAGGTCGAAGCCAAGATCGCCGATCTGACCGTCATCGCCGACACTCTGCGGCAATCGCTAACCGTTGGCTGCAATGACCTGGCCGAGTGCTCGCGTCAGCCGACCTGTCCGTTGCCGTTCACCGAGTTGGCCAGTCGCACGGCCGACGACGTGCCCGGCAGCACCAGGCCGGCCACGGCGCCCGTATCAGACGGTGCCGCTTGAGCCGAACACACGAAGGTCGAATACTCGCGATGAAAGCGAAGCAAACAGTGCGACGGCTGGCCCGCGCCTGGATCGGATCGTTCCGAGCGGCGTTCCCCGACGTCCACATGGACATCGTCGAGTTGATCGCCGAGGCGGACATCGATGAGGTCGGCATTTACCACTTCAGTAACGGCAGCATCGCCAGCACGTGATCCCTCGAAGACACCTTCACCCGCATGCGGCAACTGGGCATCGCGCAGGGGAGCACCGCCTGGCCTTTGGCGGAGTGGCATGCTCGCCCGGCCTTGATGCCAACCGCCATCGCCGTCCCATGAACACATCGCGGAGCCTGCAGCAGCTGTGGTCTGCGGCATCCTGGTCAGAATCGGTGCCGGTCGACCATGGCCCAGCCAGCTTTTCGAACGTCCGATCAGGCGCAGGCGGCCTCGGCTGGGCGCTGGTGCGTCTACGTCCCGCGCACGGTCGTCGGCTGCGCGGGGGGCATAGGTGCCATCGGTTCAGGGGCGATGCGTACCCGTTGCGCAAGTCGCCGTAGCGTCACAGGTAGCAGGCCTACTGCTACCCGGCACCCCGAAGAGTCCGAGGAGACCCATGTCCGTGATGCGCTCCCTCGCACTGTTCGCCCTGGCCGCGCTCGCCGAGATCGGCGGGGCCTGGCTGGTGTGGCAGGGCTGGCGCGAGCACCGCGGCGTGGCCTGGATCGCCGGAGGCGTCATCGCCCTCGGCGCCTACGGTTTCGTGGCGACGTTCCAGCCCGACGCACATTTCGGACGAATCCTCGCCGCATACGGCGGCGTGTTCGTCGCCGGATCTCTGGTGTGGGGCATGGTCATGGACGGGTTCCGGCCCGACCGATGGGACATCACAGGGGCGGTCGTGTGCCTGGCCGGGGTCGCGGTCATCATGTACGCCCCGCGCAGTTGAAACGGCAGCCGACTGACCGCGTCGCAATGCCGTCATCCCCCGACACCCAGCCTGAACGCGTCACCACACCGACGGCCGTGGCCTAGCCGCTCTGACGACGGGTCAGGAGGTGCGACGGCGGATCGGGATGAAGGCGCCGGCAAGGCGGCGCCGTAGGCCGAAATCATGACCTGCAGGGCGATCCGATGGCCGTTGGAGGCGAGGTCACGAAGTCAGCGCGCCCCGGTCAGCAACGCGTGCACGGTTGCGGCGAGGGCCTGGGCAGCGCGGTCGGTATCCGCAGGCGTCGTCCAGCGGCCCGCGCCCAGGCGCAACGCTGACAGGGCTTGGGTGCGGTTCAGGCCCATGGCCCTCAGGACGGGCGAGGGCTCGGGTGATCCGGCGTGGCAGGCCGAACCCGTGGCGGCCGCGATCGTGGGTGTGGCGGCCAGTACATCGTCGCCGCGGACCCCACTGATGGTGACGTGGAGGATGCCGGGCAGCCGCGGAGCGGGGGGACTGGTGACCGTCACTCGACCGGGGAGTAGTTCGGCAAGGCGCCGGTGCAGCCGGTCCCGCAGCCCCGTCAGCCGGTCTGGGCCACCGCTGTTGATTTCAAGTCGGGCCAGGTCGGCGGCGGCGCCGAGCGCGACGGCCAGAGCGACACTCTCGGTTCCGGCGCGCAGGCCGCGTTCTTGCCCGCCGCCCGGGACGAGGGGTTCCAGCGGCACACCGGAGCGCACGTACAGTGCACCGATGCCCTTGGGGGCATAGATCTTGTGCCCGGCCAGGCTCACCAAGTCCACCCCGAGCCGTGTCACGTCCACCGGGATCTTCCCGGCGGCCTGGGCGGCGTCGGTGTGGAACAGTGCACCGTGCCTGCGAGCGACAGTGGCCAATTCGTCGATCGGCTGGAGCACGCCGGTCTCGTTGTTGGCGGTCATGATCGACACCAGTGCGGTACGCGGGGTGAGAGCCGTGGCCAGGTCCGCGGGGTCGACGCGGCCGTGGGCGCCGACGGGCAGGTAGGTGACGTGAGTGCCGTGGCGGCGGTGCAGCGTTCGGCAGGCTTCCAGAACCGCCGGGTGCTCGGTGGCCTGGGTGATCACATGTATCTCGCCCGGGGACTGGTGGGCCAGCACGGCGCCGATGACGCCGAGGGCATCGGCCTCCGAGCCGCTACCGGTGAAGACGATCTCGTCCTTGTCGGCGCCGATCAGATCGGCGACCTGCCGACGGGCGCGGGCGAGCGCATCGCGTGGCTGGGTGGCGTAGTGGTGGCCGCTGGAGGGGTTACCGAAGTGTGCGGTCAGGTAGGGCAGCATCGCTTCGGTCACGCGCGGGTCGACCGGGGTGGTGCTGTTGTAGTCCAGGTAGACGGGTCCAGCTCGCAGCCCCTGCGGCACGGGCGGTTCAGACGGCTGGGCCTTGCTCTGGCTGGCGCTCATGAGCGGTCTCCGGCGGTGATGACGGGCAGGCCGGCGCGGCGCCATTCGGGCGGCCCTCCCCGCAGGGCATGGGCGGGGTTGCCGACCCCGTGCAGCGTCCGGACGGTCTCGGGAGCGTACACGCGGTAGCAGCCACGGCAATAGGTGACAAGGCCTCCGTCCGGCGGCACCTGGTCAGCCATCTCGGCCGGGCCGACCGGTTCGAGTGCTCCACGCCGCCAAGGTGTCCGCGGGCGGGCCATTCAGTTTCGGCCAGCCGTGCGGCGACCAACGTCTCTTCACCTTCTCGATCAGTACGCCTGGGGTGGATGCGGTGGCGAAGATGCGGCTGGCGTCCATGTGCAGGGCGTCGGCACGGGTTCCGGCGGCGAGGTCTTCACCGCCCCGATGGTGGTCGCCGCGACGGGCGGGTTCAGCCGCCCCACCGTCCGGATCTGCCAGGCCGGCGGGAGTTCACCGCACGGTGCCGAACTCAGCGACCGGCTCGACATGAACACCGTTTCGGTGGCCCTCGGTGACTGCACCCTCCTCCCCCTCGGGCACCAGGTCCGAGGGGGAGGAGGGAGACCCATGTCGCCATCATCACTCGGATTGCCGCTACCGCCGTGTACTCCCGCCAAGCCCACCGGCACGCGAGGCGCCGGAGGCCGCCGGCGACGCCATGGACACCGCCTTGGACCCGGCGCTGGCCGCGCTGCAGGCGACGCCGGGATTCCGCCGTCTCATGGCACCCCAGCGAGCCGACCTCAACTCAGCGATCAGCGGCCTCCCCGTCGCCGTTCACCGGCGGGCGCGCGAGGATCGACCGTTCGCCTCCGGGTGGAGTTGCCGCCCGAGCGGGTCGGGCCAGGTCACCATCACCGCCTGGGAACGAGCCAGGCACGATGTCGACAAGGTCCGCTCGGAATTTGTGAGCAGCGGATGTGTCCGCTTGGCTCTGCAGGTGTTCATGAACTTGGCACAGTTGGCGACAAAGCGATCGTAGAAATGGCAGCCAGCTGGTAGAATAAGTATTAAGAACCAAGCATGATCCGATACGGTTTACCTATCGGAATGCCGGGATTATGTGCAATTGGTTGTGATCGCCCCTCGGACACAGGATTACCCCATGGGTGACGCGAAGAGCTCGATCTGGGAGATCTTTCCCGGGGCGGGCTCTTTTTCGTTCGCGCAGATCACAGTGCAGGACGACCGCGCGCAGACGACGGCGAGGCCGTTTGCTCTGAGATAAGAGACGAGATCGTGCGGTGACTCGGCTTCGTGGACTTCCGAGAGCTGCTGCGTCAGTTCGTCGAGCAGGTGGTCTTCACGGAGGCAGTGGTTCTTCGGCGCGTCGGCAGGCCGTGGTTTGGTGCTGTCGTAGCCGTGGCGGCAGCGGTACCCGCTGCGTCCGTTGACCCAATGGGAGTCCATCCGCCGCCGGCACAGGCCGCACAGCAGCAGGCCGGCCAGGAGGTATACGCGGACGCTTCCATCGCGGGTGGGTCTGGCGGCGCGAATCGTCTGCGCGGCGACGAAGTCGGCGTCGGAGACCAGCGCCGGATGGGCGGGCTTCTTGGAGATCGCCCATCCCGCGGTCGTGTCGTCGAACCCGGCTTGCCGGTCCCAGACTTGACGGCCGGTGTAGCGGGGATTCTCAAGGATCGTGGCGACCGTGTTCAGCGTCCAGCCCTGCCCCGACCGGTGGGGATTTCGCTTTCGATCGATACGGGACGGGCAGGGGACACCGCGTTCGTTGAGTTCGCGGGCGATTCCGGCCACGCTCACGCCGGAGAGGCGGCGCGCGAAGATCCATCTTACGTGCGGAGCGGTCAGCGGGTCGGGATCGAGGCGCCGCAGGCGACGTCCCCATTGGGCGTGTGCCTGGTTCGGGTGCGGACCGGCGTCCACGAGCCGGTACCCGTATGGGGGCCGGCCGCCGAGGTAGCGGCCCTGCTCGCAGGCTTGGATGCGCATCGCGGCCAGGACACGGTGCCGTGCCCGCAGCACCTCACGCTGCGACTGCGCGCCCAGCATCATCATGAGCGCACGGTGCGCCGGCTCGTTCATGTCGACGGGACCGAACGCCTCCGCGCGTCCTTGACCAGACGCTGGAAGGTGAACCGCCACCGACTGCGTTCCTTGGGTGATACGCGCCGATCTGGCCATGAGGGCTTCCTCGCGTTCGCGAAAGGGATCAGCGCCCAGGGAAGCTCACCCACGTCGCCGGCACGCAGCTGAGCGGACGACCACCCAAATGCAACTGAACCTGCGGCAAATGTAACCGCATCTCCGTTAGACAAGCGGTCGCCTGCGCCCGACAGCCGGTCGATCGGCGCGAGCGTGCCGTCCAGCACGACATACGCCTTGCGTCGCGCGATCCGCAGCGCTTGCCGCAGGTCCGGGGCCAGCTCGGCGAGCAGGTCGATCACCTCGGTGACGTAGCGATGCGCGGTCGCGACGCCGACACCGAACTCGGCCGCCAGGCGCGCGAAGGTCTCGTTGCGGCGCAGGTAGACCAGCACCAGCAGCGCCTGACGGCCCGGCGGCAACCTCCGCCACCGAGACCCCAGCTCCGTTCGATGCCTGCGGACCAGGCCGGCCACGAACCCGCGGGCTGAGGGGGACAGATCCAGCGCAGCACGATAGAACATCAACAGGAGCTCCTGGTGGTCAAGGTGGTCGCAAACCTCGACTTACCAGGAGCTCTTTCGATTACCGACGCACCGCGCGGTCCGCGATCAGCCTGTGACCAGCGGAGATCAAGTTGGAATCAGCTCACTATCCGAGCAAGTATTCTCGCCGTGACGGCGCGATACGCATCGCAATCGGGAAATTCTCCTACGCGGTCACCATCGCAGAGGAGAACCCGCAAAGCAGCGATCCCGAAAAGGTCGAGCGTCTGGTCGTCGAGGTCACGCGGTACCGCTCGAACGGCCGGCAGTGTCCGTGGGCCGACCGAAAGCGTTGGCAAGTCGAGGATATTCTTGAAAAAGTCCTGCGTGAGCTTGAGCAACGCGCTGTGGAAGAAGCCGCCCGTGAGGTCGAGGAGGAGCGAGCCCGAGTCGAACGACGACGGCGCTGGGAACTCGCCATGGCCGAAGCACGGCGCAAAGCGCACGAGGCCAACGACGCGACTGCGCTCCGCGAACAGATCTCCTGGTGGCGCGAGAGTCAGGAGATCAGCGCCTATTGCCGAGCGCTGGAACAACGTATCGACGGTGAGACATCGGATACGCCCGGGGTGCGGGAGGCTCGCGAATGGCTGTCGTGGGCGTGTGACTACGCCGCTTCACTCGATCCCCTTCGGACACTGCCCTCGCGCCCTGAACATCCGGAGCTGCGCCCAGAAGATCTCAAGCCCTACCTCAAGGGCTGGAGCCCCTACGGCCCAGGGGAACGACGGGCTTGGTAAAGATCGGATCTGATGTCCCCTCCGGGGCCGCCTCGTAGGAACGACGCCCGGGGTTGTCCGCAGCCGAGGACGGACACGCCGTCCGCGATCACGCCGTGATCGGCGATCACACCAACGCAAGCGAAAAAGGTTCAGTGTAGGCGACCGCTGAAGCATGGACCGCCACAGCGAGGGTTCGTCCACAGGTATCGCACCATGACCCGCAAGGCATGACTCAGTACTTTTGCTCCTTCTTGGTGTGCTGGTTCATGGGCGCGTGTTCATCCTGGTCAGCAACGATCTAGATACTTGCACGCGCATGACCTGAGAGCGCTGACTGCGTGTGCACACGATCAACAGATCGCGTCTTGGCTGGCCACAGCGATTATGAGCAGATCGTGAACACATCGGGCCAAGAGGGCTCGCTGACGATCTGCTCATGATCTGCACATGACTTCTGGCGGGATGTCGGTGACCGATTCACCGACCGATCTCTCGGGGGTCCCATGGCCACCAACATCCGCGCGGCCAACCACTCCGACCAGCGACACCCGCCGCATCGGCGGGGAGTCCGAGCCCGCGCTGGACGTCGCGGAGAAGACGTTCGATCTCCTGACGCGCGGTCCGGCCGCGCTGTCGCTGGACGGCGCGGCGCTCGGGAACGGGCTGCCCGCCCGCCTGATCGCGCTGGACGAGCTTCGGGCGATCCTGCTGCACCCCGTCCACTGGGCAGAAGGCGCGACGCGGCGTGGAAGGAGCTTGTGACGCGCGCCCACCAGCAGGGCCCCGCCTGGGTCGTGGGGTGCGTGGGCGTCGCGCTGCCGGGGCTCAAGGCCGTTGTGCGCGACCGTCTGCGCCGTCTGAACAACAAACCCGGAGGGGGTACCTCCCGTGTCGCGGCAGACCTGCTGCCGCAGTTCCACGAGACGCTGCACCAGGTCGATCTGGAAGAGCCCTGGATCTCGCAGCGGCTGGTGGCGCGGTCGGCCAAGACGGTCGAGCGTGCCTACCGCGCGCGGATGCAGGTGATCCCGGTGGACCCGTGCACGCTGGCGGAGACCACCCCCGCCGCGTCGCCGGACGGGCACGTGGACCTGCTGCTCGACTCGGCTGTCCGGCAGGGCGTGATCACGGCGGACGAGGCCGAGATCATCATCATGACCCGGCTTGAGGGCATGGCCCCGGGCACCCTCGCCGAACGGCTCGGCACCAACTACCAAGCGTTCATGAAGCGCCGCCGCCGTGACGAAATGCGTCTGGTCGCCGCGCTGCGGGACGGGGATCTTCGCGACGACTTCGCATCGCTGATGTCCAAAACCGGGGTGTGAGCTGTCCAGTTACTAGCTGAAGCAACCCGGGGTTGAAGACGGGCCGGGCCGGATGGTCGCCGGGTCCCCATCCGTCCGACCGTCGCCGAGTGCCCATGCCGAAGGAGGACACTCGGACCCGTCTTCACCCCGTGGTTCTCACCTTCCGCCCGGTGGCCATCGCCGCTGTTCTGCCTCGTCGCACGCCTGGAGGGCTGCCCGTTGAGCGTCGGTCCGTTGTCCAACCTTCTTCCGTCCCGCTTCCGTCCCGCCGGCCAGAGGTGAGCCGGGGACATCTCGCCGCCGCAGTTCTGCTGTGGTGCGCGGATGTCCTTCTGTGCGGCCTGATGATCGCCGCGACGCTGGCCGCAGCGTCCGAGGCGCACGTCGTCTCAGCCCCGGCGGGCGAGGGCCGTCTTCAACAGGTCATCACCAACCTGCGGCGTCCGGTACCTGCTGGCCGGTGGCGACCCCAGTGAGGCCGAGGCAGGCAAGCGCACGCTGCGCAATGCCGCCATCGTTACGGCATCGCTGCGCTCGCCCCGGTCCTGGTGCAGATCCTCAAGTACATCGTCGGGTCCTGACTGTGCGGGCCTGGATTGGCAAGGCCAGGCGGAGACGCGCCCTGATCGCCGCCGCGCTTTTGGCGGGTGCGTCGGTGTTGAGCCTGGTCTTGCACGCCACGGCTGACGCTCCTTCACCGGCCCAGCACACGAGCGCCGTATCCGCCGTGGTCCCGCCCGACCCCAATGCCGACGGTGACTCTGGTGAGAGCCCAGGAGGAGGACGACTGCGGCTGGGTGGACGTGGGCTGTCACACCAAGGAGGCGATCACCGGCTGGTTCCGGTCGCTGGCCAAGAGCTCCCTCAAGCCGGTGCTGGGGTTCCTCGCCGATACACAGCTCGCCACGCCTGAGATCGGATCGTCGGCGATGAACCAGGCCGAGCAGATCTGGGCGACGTCCCGCACGATCGCCAACACCTGCTTCGTGCTCCTGGAGATGCCCGCCGGGGTGCTGCTGATGACCGGTCGGACGCTTTCCGAAGTCGCGTCCCCCTGGCCGGCGATCGTGCGGCTGGTCGCCGCGTTCATCGCGCTGAACGCCAGTCTCGTCCTGATCGGTTACGGCATCCAGCTTGCCAACGGGCTCGCCCATTCGATCTTCATGAGCGGCGCAGACAAGATCGACTTCGACCAGGCTGGACGGATCTTCGCCGAGGGCATCGAGGCGTCGATCAACACCGGCGGGGTCTTCTTCGTGATCGTCACGCTGGTGGTTGTCGTCCTGTCGTGCATCCTGGCGTTCATCTACGTGATGCGGTTGGCGATCATCATGGTCCTGGTGGGCATCGGGCCTAACGACGCCGCAGGCTTTGCTTCACGCTACGGACCGCGCCATCGCTCCCCTGTAAGGGCCTTTTGACGCCGGGCTTCGACGCCGCCCGTTTCCAGACGAAACCGCCAGCCTGCTACCGGGCCTCCTGGCAGCTACCCGGGCCGGACTTCCACCGGCGAGCGACGACGAGCTGACGAACCACAAGATCCACCGCTACGTCACGGCTTCACCCCCTGCTCTGCGGGGCGCACGAAAAGGGTTCACTCTGCCAGGTAGGCCCTCAACCCAGTTGGCCCATCTTTCAACTTCACCGCCGCTACTTCCAAAGCCGACGAGTGACCCGACTCAGGCGGCCGGCACACCACCATCTCCACACTCCAGGCTCTGATGGGCGAGCGGCAACGAATTACTTGATTAAGGTCGATACAAACCGTTGCTCGTCCTGTCACGGTAGCGAATTGGAACGAGTCCGAAGCCCTCGCCCGGCGAAACACTGTGAAACGCATGCGAGTGTTATGGTCTCGGCACCGTGCACGTGCAAAGTTCGCGCATGCACGCTTACATAGGGGCGGCGTGAATCCGGCATTCACCCCGCATGTCACGGACACGCGCGGCCAGCCGTCCGGCGGGCCGCGGTTCACCTTCCCCCCAGTGGAGGGCTGCGAGCGTGGGTGTGGATAGGCCCCCTGGTGTGCCAGACAAAGGCATCGAGACCACCGACAAGCCCACACCACCAGACAGCGGCAGCGAGCCTCCGTCCACTACACCCGGAGCGGACGGCAAAACCCCCCGCATGGACAGCCTCAGAGCAGCAGGCTGGAAGTTCCCTGAGCGGCCGGACGCCGGCAACGGAAAGCGCGACGACCATGGGGGCCAATCCGACGAGTCCTCCTCCGCCCCTGCCAGCGAAAAGCCGAAGACCCTCGCCGATCCGTCAGCCGAAGCCGGCGCCAAGACCAAGGAGAAGCCGGAGACCGGCGACACCGAAGGCAGTTCCCAGCCGCCCGAAGAGCATGGTCGCGACAAGACCAGCCCGGCCCAGAGCGGCAACAGCGGCGCGGAGGAACCCGGCCAGGCAAAGCCAGAGGATCCGCGTCAAGACGAGGGTGAGCGGGAGGACGATGACCGCGGATCCGGGGTCGGCCAACCCGAGATCGGCGAGACGGGAGGGCAGGACGACCGCGACGATCGGCCCCCTCAGGACAACACCGACGCCAGCAGCACCGGCGACAAGATCGACAGTGACGACTCCAAGAACCTTGACCCGCCCTCACCGTCGTCCTCTGAGCAACGGCCCGAGCCGGAGGGTGGCAAATGGGTCGATGAGAAGCCGCCCGCAGAGGCACTCGATAAGGTCCCAGATAAATGGGGGGACGGCAGTCCGAACAAGAAGGGTGTCGGCCGCCGCTGGACCGACCCGGAGAACCGTGGGAACGGAATCAGGATAGACGAGGGGGATCCGAACAACCCCCAGCCTGCTCAACAGGTTGACCATGTCGTTGTTCGCGTCAATGGAAAAGTCGTCGGCCGAAATGGGCAACCATTGGAGGGGTCCATCAAGGAGAACTGGGATCAGGCCCATGTCCCCTTGTCGGAGTGGCTAAAATGGGATAGTTGGAAATCTCCGTGATGGCTGCTAGGGTCAATCTCGTGGTCGTACAGTTCCCTGACATGCGTCGTGCAGTCATCGAGGCCCTACAGGCGCTTTCGGATCCGGAGTATCAGCGTCGCGTCTGGGTGGAGCGCACCTACCCCCAGCCAGGCTTCTATGATGACCTGACCCACAATGTCAACGTCCTCTACGACGACACCTCGGTCGCAGAGGACCCGCGAGCTCAGATCGGTGTGACGCTTGAGAGCGAGGCGGAGGCTGCGGCGATCGAAAGTCTGACCGCTGTCCTAGATCCTCTCTTGGACTCCTTGCCCACCAAACTCGAAGACGCTCAAGTGATCTCCCGGCCCGAATGGAGTGCCGTTGTGATGGCGGCGCAGGAGGCTGTCGGCATCATTCACTGAGTAAGCGTGTCGCCTGATCGTTGAGCCGAACGGCGGGGCCGCCCTCGCCACCGCACGCAGGGGCCTGGGTGGTGTTCCGCCTACCCGGGCCCTTCGCGCGTAACGCGGTGTGCTGTCCTCTCCGGTCTACCAGCGGCGTTCACACTTGCCGGCCATGAGGCAGCATGCGCGCTCGTCGTCGGCGTTCAGGAAGACGACCGGCAACTCCGTGATGAAGCGCCCCGGATTACACTTCCTCTCGTTCGCGAAAGGATCAAAGCCGACAACTGGACTCACGACCTCCGATAGCAGACAGGACCAGCCCTGTCCGAGGAATCTCAAGCCCCATCTTCACGATTTTCACAGCCAGATACCCGAACACCGGGAGCACATGAGGCCCGCCGAGGTAGAATCCTGTGCACAGCCGATTACGCCCCTACCGGGATTAGATATGGTTCGCTGACCGGGCACCCACAGGGCCATGTGCTGTCCGGGCGTGTCGCCCCTCGGACACAAACCATGTGCACATGTGGGGGTCTGGGATTACCTGGGCCTCCATGATTTGTTTTTGAGGGCAGTAGGTCATCTTCAGGCCGAGTTCCCGAGCCCAGGGCCGGGCTGCTGGAGCCGGCCACCGGAGTGGACGGGTTCTTGCTGGAGGCCAAGTCCGACCCGGCTCATCTGAACCTCCAGCTCACCGCGCTCAGTCGGAGTGCGCGTTCATGCGGCGTTCGAGAACGTCGTTGGGCACGTCCTCGATGTGGGTGAGGAAGACCCACGTGTGCCCGAACGGGTCGCGCAGGATCGCGACGCGCGCGCCGAAGGGGGCGTCGGCGGGCGGGTCGATGATCTCGGCGCCTTCGGACTCGGCGCGCGCGACGACCGCGTCCACGTCGTCGACATAGACGTGCAGGACGACGCTGGAGCCGTGCTCGTCCGGCGCGACGAAGGGCGGGTGGGCTTCGCTCAGCATCAGCACCGACCCTTCGATGGCGATCTCGGTGTGTCCGAGGGTGCCGTCGGGCGCGTCGATGCGGAAGATCACTTCACGCCGAACGCCTTCTCGTAGAAGGCGAGGGCTTCCTTCGCACCGCGGATCATCGCGTGGGAGATGACGGCGTTCCGGTAGCGCTCGGGAGACTTCTTCGTGGTGTTCATGAAGATGAGGCTATGGAGGAGGGTAACCGGCGGGCATCAGTCGGCTGACCGGCAGGGTGACTGGCGTTCCAGGAGGCGGCGAGGGCGATGAACGGGAGCGCGACCAGGAGCCAATCGGTCGTCGACAGGCCCCATGAGTGGGTCGCGGGATCGACGCCCTCGGCCGCGGTTCCGGCCAGCAAGCCCATGCGGGACATGAGCAGGTACATCCCGAGCACGAGGCCGACGATCGGTGCGATCAGGGTGCTCCACACCCCGCCTGGCGCCGGTACTGCCCGTGTCGGGTTCCACCAGCACGATCGCCAGTGCCGCCAGGGCGCTGAACCAGGAGAACATGTGCAGCACCGGGTCACGGTCGGTGATCCGGAACGTCAGGATGACGATCCGCGAGATCGCCGCGACGGCAGCGGTGCCGAAGAGGCTGGACAGGACGAGCCAGCTCATGACCGTCGCGAGCCAGTCGCCGACGTACTCGGTGGCGACGCCGAAGATGACCGCCGCGGGGTCGGCCAGCGGGGTCCCGTCCACGGCTGAGATGGCGGCGACGTGGTCGCGGACCGCGTCGCTGCCGAGGCCGGGCCCCCTGGCGGATGTTCGACGTCCTGCGCCGCACCGAGCCCGTCCACTGGAACCCCGAGACCGACGGCCCCCGCCACATGGCGCTCCGCCGCATATTGCAGCGCGAGTTCGCGCCCCGCGCCGTCGCCGGCTACGCGACCTTCACCGCCCTCACCCTCGACCGGGCCCTCGCCAAGGGCACGTTCGACTTCGTGAAGGAGATCGCCGCCGACGTCCTGCTGCACAGCGGGGAGAGCGAGCGGTACCGCGACCTGGCATCCGCAGCCCCGCTTCGCTGGAGGTCTTCGAGTACGGCCGCGAACTCGCCGCCGGTCGACGCGGCGGCGAGGGCACCGACCTGCGTCAGCCGCCTCGTCAACCAGACCCCGATGGACGGCGACCTTCGACCAGGGCGACAAGGTCGTCCTCTGGTTCGCCTCCGGGAACCGCGACGAGGCCGTATTCACCGACCCCTACCGCTTCGACGTCACCCGCACCCCGAACGACCACATCTTCTTCGGCAAGGGCAGCCCCCATTTCCGCCTCGGCAACGCCCTGGCCCGCCTGGAGATGCGCATCATGTTCGAGGAACTCCTGCCCCGCCTCGCCGACGTGCGCGGGGCGGGCGGAGATCACCCAGCCCAGCCACGCTTTACCGACGCGGTGCGGTGTGTCAGGTGCTGATGGTGGCAGCGGGGGCGACTTGGTAGTTGCGGGCATAGCCGTTCTCGGTACCGACGAGGATGTCGACGATCTCGAAGTAGCGGTCCCAGAACGGGGTTTCGCGCAGTGCGTCGATGAGGAGCTGGTAGGCGTGGTGATCGTCGGCTTCCCAGACCCAGACGTCGGTGACGCGTGCGGAGTAGAACTCGGTGTCGTAGAAGCGTGACCGGACGCCGGCGGTCCTGGCCTCGATCGTGGGGACGACCTGGGTGGTGAAGGCGTCGATCCGCTCTGGGACGGTCAGTGCGAGCCACTCGGGCGTGGTCTTGACGAGCATGAACGCGGTGACCGGCGGTTCGGTTTCCTCAACGGGCATGATGGGTGCCTCCCAAGTGGTGGGTGATCTGTTGCTTCAGGACAGGACGGCGGGCTTGAGGGTCTGGGCGCACCAGTGCTCGAAGGTGGTGGGGCCGGTGGTGTCCGGGGTGCGGACGACGCCGGCATCGAGGCCCTCGTCCTTGGCCCGCTTCATGTCGACGATGCCCTGGACGAACGCCTCGTCGAGGCCGTAGCCGAGTAGGTCGGCGCGCAGTTCGTCGAGCGACTGGCGTTCATAGCGGACGGGGCGGCCGAGCTGCTCGGTCATGATGCGGGCGAGGTCGTTGGGGGACAGGTCCCGCGGTCCCAGGACCGGAACGCTGCCGGTACCCGTCCACGAGCGGTCCAGCAACAAGCCGGCGGCGGCGGCCGCGATGTCGGCGACGGCGACCAGGGGCGCCTCGCGGTCGGCGTCGACGGCGTCGGCGAATACGCCCTTGTCGCGGATCGAGGCGGCCTCCTCCAGGATGTTCTCGAAGAAGGACGGGCAGGCCAGGGCCCGGTAGGCGACGCCGGTGCCGGCCAGAAGGTCGTCCATGGCCAGGGAGGCGGTGACCAGGCCGGCGCGGCCGGCCGGCGGGGTGCCGCGGCCGAGGGCGGAAACGCCGACGACGTGGCCGACCTTGTGGGCGGCGAGCGCCCTGGCGGCGGGGCGTGTGAAGCCGGTCCAGGCGTCCTGCGGGGTCAGGGAGGCGTCCGGGGGGACGAGCCAGAAGACGGCGTCCGCGCCCTCGAAGGCCCTGTCGACCACCTCGGCGTCACCGTGCGAGCCGGTGACCACTTCGATGTGTCCGCGTGCCGCCTCCGGCAGTCGTGCGGGGTCACGCACGATCACCCGCAGCCCCTCACCGGCGGCGGGGGCGGACTCCAGGAGCCGGGTGAGCAGGTGGCGGCCGATGTTCCCGGTGGGAGCAGTGATGACGATCATGAAACCTCAAAGGGTTCGGGTCGGGTGGGTACGTCTCCATCCTGCGGAGGGTCGCGGTGATGCCACAATGGGAACTTCAGCAAGGAGATATTGCCCGAAATGGAATTGTGCTGGTGAGCAGCCCGCATTCGGCCCTTGACGCCACGGCCTGACGGGCAGCGGGGTCGCCGCTCAGTTGGCGGTCGTCGGCGCCGCTGGTGTCAGAGGTCCACGACGAGCTGGGACGTCAGGGCACGGGAGACGCAGGGGTACATTCGGCCCTCCGCGGCGCCGATGTCGTCGCGGTGCTCGGGCTCGCCGTCGAGGACGACGAGTTCGCAGCTGCCGCAGACGCCTTCGCGGCAGGCCGATGCCAGGGGTTGCCCGGCGTAGGAGAGGGCGTCCAGCAACGACTGCTCCGGAGGGACCTCGACCGTCCGACCCGATCGGGCGCAGACGACCTCGAAGGCCGTGTCGGGGGCGAACGTCCTGGCCGTCGGCTGGAAGCGCTCGGTGCGCAGCCGGTCGGAGGGGAACACCGCCTCGGCCGTCTCGACCATGGACGCGGGACCGCAGCAGTAGACCAGCGCGCGGGACGACGACTGCGCCGCCAGTGCGGCGAGGTCGGGCCTGCCCCGGTCCCCTGTGGCCATGAAGCGCGCCCGGTCCCCGTAGGCGGAGTGCAGCTCCGCGACGAACGGCATGGTCTCGGTTGACCTGCCGGCGTACATCAGCGTCACCTTGGCTTTCGCCGCGATTGCGGCCCGGAGCATCGGGAGGATGGGAGTGATGCCGATCCCGCCGGCGAGGAACAGGTACTCCGGCGCGGGTTCGAGCGGGAAGTGGTTGCGGGGGGACGAGACCCCGAGCCGCCGTCCCGGCCGCAAGAAGCGGTGGACGTACTCCGAACCGCCCCGGCTGAGCGGCTCGTCGCGGACCGCGATCCGGTAGCGCTCCCGGTCGGCGGGGTCCCCGCACAGCGAGTACTGCCGGACCAGCCAGTTCGGCAGGTGGAGGTCGATGTGCGCGCCGGGTTCCCATGGCGCGAGCGGGCCGTCCGCGCCCCTCAGGACCAGGGAGAAGACGCCCTGGGCGACACGGTCGATGCGTTCGAGGATCGTCTGCTGCATGGGCGGGTCCCTCTAGTAAAGGTTCCGGTAGCCGACCTCGAGGCCACGGTCGATCGTTGCCGGATCGACGTCGAGCCCGAGCTGGCTGGTGACGATCTCGCCGGCCGACGGGAGCTCGTCGGCGAGGAGCCGGCTTGCGGGATCCCACAGCCGGGAACGAATGAGCGCGCGGCCGCAGTGGAAATACGCCTCCTCCACCTCGACGATCAGTGCGAGGACCGGTTCCCTGGCCTCGGTCCGCATCCGTACGAGCACGTCG
Organism: Actinomadura darangshiensis; assembly: GCF_004349235.1. Taxonomy (GTDB): domain Bacteria; phylum Actinomycetota; class Actinomycetes; order Streptosporangiales; family Streptosporangiaceae; genus Spirillospora; species Spirillospora darangshiensis. The sequence continues at coordinate 67,261 of NZ_SMKY01000001.1, forward strand.
GGCTCGTCGGTGGCGTAGGCCCGCCCGTTGACGCGCAGCGTCTCCCGCAGGCCGGGAATGAGGAAGAGCAGTCCGATTCCGTCGTTCTCCGCGAGGTTGCGGAAGGAGTCGGCGATCCTGTTGCCCGGCCGGTCGGGAATCGCCAGGGTGTGCTCGTCGATGACCTTCACGAATCCCGGGTAGTCGCCGCGCGGCGAGCTGTCGGCGCGCCCCGCGGCGTCCGCGGTGGCCATCGCGAGGAACGGTGAATGGGCGATGAAGCGACGGAAATGGTCGTCGATGCGATCGAGAATCTTCGCCTTGGTCATGGGTTCAGGTTCACCCAGCCGGGCGCGGACCTCGTCCAGCGGTACACGCCGGTAACCCGTGCGGACATTGGTCACGAAAGTGATCCTTTCGATCTCGGGGCGGCGGCGAGCCAGGCGACACGACACGGCCCCCCTGCGCCGGACGCTCGCCATATCGTCGCAGGTGACAGTGCTATTATGAGCAATTACTCGCTTGTCGCGCTACTCGTTTCCCGGTCGGCTGCCAGGAGGTTTCATGACATCGGACGAGCGGCGGCTCAAGCCGCGCAAACGGCCGCGCCAGGTCCGCGCCGAGCTGACCCGGGAGCGCATCCTCACGGCGGCTGCTCACATTTTCGCCGAGCACGGCTACGCCGCCGGGACGACGAACCGGATCGCCGCGCGGGCATGCGTCTCGATCGGCTCGCTGTATCAGTACTATCCGAACAAGGACGCGATCCTCGTCGAGCTGCTCACCCGCCACCTCGACGCCGGCGTGGCCGCGGTCGGGCGCCGGCAGGACGAAGGGCTGCCCGACTCCATCGAGGAGATCATCCGCGTCTTCGTCCGTGCCGCGATCGACAACCATCGCGACGATCCGCAGCTGCTGCGCGTCATGCTCGAGCAGGCGCCGCGCTCACGCGAGCTGCAGGAGCGGATCTCCCAGCGCGAGCAGGCGCGCGTCGACTACGCCCTGGCCCTGTTCGACCGTCATCCCGAGGTGCGGGTCGAGGACACGCGCACCGCGGCGCGGCTCGTGGTCGCCACGATCGAGCTCGTCGTCCATCGGCTCGCCGCCGCCCCCGACCCCGTCGACACCCGCCGGTTCGAGGACGAGCTCGTCGCCATGCTCACCCGCTACCTCACGGCCGCGCCGACCGGTTCCACCGACTGACGCAGCGGTTCCGGGATTACGCATTCCGATATGGGTATATGATGGCGGTCATGGCACGAGCAGCGACGACGTCGGACGTCTTCAACGCCATCGCCGAGCCGCAGCGCCGCGAGATCCTGGCACTGCTGCGGGCGGGTGAGCGGCCGGTGACCGAGTTGGCCCGGGAGCTGGGGATGACCCAGCCGGGGGCGTCCAAGCATCTGCGGGTGCTCCGGGAGGTCGGGCTGGTGTCCGACCGCAAAGCGGGCAAGCAGCGCCTGTACGGCCTCGACGCCCGCGGGCTGCGACCGGTCCACGAGTGGACCGGCGGGTTCGAGCGGTTCTGGAACGAGAGCTTCGACCGGCTGGACGCGTACGTGCAGGACCTCAGCAGGCAAAGCAGGAAGAGGAGTAGCCGATGAGCACGACGGGACGAGGAGCGCCGGCGCGATCCGCGACGGCCGACCGCGAGATCGTCATCTCCCGGGTCATCAATGCCTCGCGGGAGCTGGTGTTCGAGGCGTTCACCGAGGTACGGCACCTGTCGCAGTGGTGGGGACCGGAGGGGTTCACCACCACGACGCGGGCGTTCGAGTTCCGCGTCGGCGGGGAGTGGGACTTCATGATGCACGGACCGGACGGGACGGACTACCCCGAGTGGATCACCTGGACCGAGATCGCCCCGCCGGAGCGGATCGCACTGCTGCACGGTGAGTCCCGCGGCGACCCGAACGCCTTCGAGTCGGTCCTGACGTTCGCGCCCGACGGCGCCGCGACCCGGATCGAGATGCGCACGCTGTTCCCCACCAAGGAACTGCGCGACGAGGCGGTCGAGAAGTACCACGCGATCGAGGGCGGCCGGCAGACCCTGAGCAACCTGGCCGCCTACGTCACCGAGACCGTTCGGAAGGGAGCGGAGGGCTGATGGCCGGCAAGGTGTTCTTCAGCGTGTCGATGTCGCTGGACGGGTTCATCGCGCCCGAGTCCCTCGGGGACTTGATGGGGCGGCAGTGGATGGAACTGCAGGCGTGGATCTTCCCGCAGCGGTTCTTCCGGGAGAACCTGAAGCTCGGCGGAGGCGGCGAGGAGGGGCGCGACAACGACATCGCGCGGGAGACGTTCGAGCGCACCGGCGCGAGCGTGATGGGCAAGCGCATGTTCGACGCCGGCGAGCAGGCATGGCCGGACGATGCTCCGTTCCACACGCCGGTCTTCGTCGTGACGCACGAGAAGCGCGACCCCTGGGAGCGTCCGGGCGGAACCACCTTCCACTTCGTCAACGACGGCATCGGGTCCGCGCTCGACCAGGCCCGCGAGGCCGCCGGCGACCGCGACGTCCGCATCGCGGGCGGCGGCGCCACGATCCTGGAGTACGTGAACGCCGGCCTGGTCGACGAGTTCTCGATCGCGCTGTCGCCCGTGCTGTTCGGCTCCGGAATCCGCCTGTTCGAGGGTGTGGACGCGGGCCGCGTGGCCCTGGAGCCGGTCCGCGCGGAGCCCTCCCCGAGGGTGACGCACCTGACCTACACCGTCCGGGAGCGGTAGGCGCACGACGAACGCCCTATCTGCGACAAGGGGACGCGAGGGGCGGCGCGGGTGAACCGCGCCTCGGGGAGGCGGTGCACCGCGCCGGCTCAGGGGGTCGGCGGGTCCAGGGCGCAGGCGCGGTCGGGCTTGGTGCGGTCGGCGTCACCGCCGGCGAAGTAGAGGCGGTCGCCCACCGCGGACAGGCGGGCCGTCTTGAGCCCTTCGGTCCGGCTGAGGATCTTCCCGGACTTCGGCTCCACGGACAGGACGCCGTCCTTGGTGGCCAGGTGCACACCGCCTTTGGCGATCACCGGTAGCTCGTCCTGGAAGGCGGCGGCCCGGTGCTCCCACAGGCGGCGGCCGCCGGCGAGGTCGACGCCCGACAGGCGGTCCTGTCCGTTGAAGACGCACGCGACGCCGTCGTGGACCACCGGCGAGAGTAGATGCTGCTTGGTCGGGCCGAGTTCGACTTCGCCGCCGGTGGAGAACGTCCAGCGCGCCGTGGCCTGCTGCGCTGAAGTGTCGACGTCGATGGCGTTGAGGCCGCCGCCGGTCGACGGAATGAACACGAACCGGTCGGTGACGGTCGGAATCCAGCCGTAGCTGACGCCCTTGGAAGCGGTGTTGGGGAACGCCCAGCGCAGCTTTCCGTCGGCGGTGTTCAGGGCGTTGAGCGCGGCCTCGCTGGAGACGTACACCGTGTTCCCGGCCACGACGGGGGTGCCGATGAGCTTGGTCTTGCCGGGACTGGTCCAGCGGGGCTTTCCAGTGGCGACGTCGATGGCGATGAGGGTGCGGTCGGCGGCGAAGTAGAGGACGCCGTTCGCGTACGCGGGCGGGGGGAACACCGAGGTCCCGGCGGGCACGTGCCAGCGCACGTCCCGGGTGGCGAGGGAGATCGCGGCGATCCCGGGGTCTCCCGTCTCGGGGTCGCCGCGCCGCATGAAGATCAGGCCGCTGCCGGTGACGACGCCCCGTCCGGCCTCCGTGATGGGCAGCCGCCAGGTCTCCTTCCCGTCGGCCGCGTTGAGGGCGATGAGCCGGCGCACGCCGCCGTAGAGGAAGATCGCGCCGTCCTGGGCGCCGGCGACACCGAGGACGGGGCCGTCGATCTCGCTCTTCCACCGCTCCTCGCCCGTGTCGGTGTCGAGCCCGTAGACGGTGTGCTTGCGGTCCCACACCTGGTCGATCACCGCCACGCCGCCCGTGACCACCGGGCTGTCGACGATGTCCCCCCACTCGGTCTCCCACGTCCACCGGTACTTGTCGCGGTTCAGAAACCACCAGCCGCCGCCCGCGGCCGCCAGCCCGGCCGCTCCGGACAGCGCCAGCCCGATGGCCAGGGCCCTGCGGCGTCCGACGGGTGGAGCCTGGAGCGCGGGCGAACCCGGCGGGACGGTGGCCGCCAGCCGGACCGGCCCCTGGGGGACCTGCTGCGTGCGCGAGGCGATCTCCGCCGAGACGGTGGCGGGCAGCCATCCGGTGCTCTGCGGCGAGGTGTCCTCGGGGACGATCCGGGAGAGCCAGTGCACGAGGGTGGGCAGCGTGGGACGCCCCGCCTGGTCCCGGTTCAGGCAGGCGCCGATGACCGCGCGCAGCCGCGGCTCGGCCACCCGCCCGAGATCGGGGTTCTCGTGCAGGACGCGGTAGACCATCGCGTGCATCGGGCCCTCGCCGAACGGCCCGGATCCCGTTGCGGCGAACGTCAGCACCGCGCCCAGCGAGTACACGTCCCCGGGCGGCCCCGACTCGTGCCTGCCCGCCTGTTCGGGCGGCATGAACCCGGGAGAGCCCACGACCATCCCCGACTGCGTGATGGCGCTGCCGTCGGCGGCGCGCGCGATGCCGAAGTCGATGAGGCGCGGGCCGTCCGGTGTGATCAGGACGTTCGAGGGCTTGAGGTCGCGGTGCACGACCCCGGCGCGGTGCACGGCCGCGAGCCCGTCGGCCAGCGAGACGCCGAGCGCGGCGACGGAGTCCGGCGGGAACGGCCCGTGCCGTTCCACCGCGTCCTGCAGGGACAGGCCCGGCAGGAACGCCGTGACCAGCCAGGGGCTCGGCGCGTCCGGGTCGGCGTCGACGACCGGTGCGGTGAAGGCGCCGCTGACGGCGCTCGCCGCCGTGACCTCGCGGCGGAACCGCGCGCGGAAGTCCGGCTCGTTCGCCAGCTCGGCGTGCACAACCTTGACGGCCACCGTCCGGCCGCTGGGGGAACGGCCCAGGTAGACGCGGCCCATGCCGCCGGAGCCCAGGCGGGCCAGCAACTGGTACGGGCCGAAGCCCGCCGGGTCGTCGGCGTGCAGGGGTTCCATCCGGTCTCCAGTCGGTCGGGGAACAGGCGGTCAGGCGGGCGGGCGAATCGCGTGGAGGCCGTTCGTGCCGCCCACGTAGACGGTGTCGCCGTGGAACACGGGACGGGCCCTGCCGTTGCCCGCGGTGCGGAAGCGCCACACCTCTTTACCGCCGACCCGGTTGACGGCGTGCAGGTAGCCGTCGGTGCTCACGGCGTAGACGAGCTTGCCGTCAGAACGGGGAGCGGTGTCGAAGGGTGCGTCGGCCCTGAATGTCCATTTGGGCGCCGTCCACTCGCTGTCGGCGTCCACGGCGTAGAGGAAGCCGTCCTTGTCGGTGACGTAAGCCTCGGAACCACTGATCTCAGGAAGCCCGGCTGGGAGCGCCTTGTCGGAGCCGCCGGGGCGCCGGGGCCCCCAGATCTGGCTGTTGTCGCGCGGAGAGTACGCCCAGATCTGTCCTTGGATGTCGATCCCGTACAGGATCCCGTTGCCGCCCTTGAGTAGGACGGAACTGATCGGCGCCTGGGACGACGCCTGCTCCTTGAGCCTGCCCGTACCGGCGTCGTAGGCCGCCACGCCTCCGAGTACGGAGAGATAGACGAGCGCTTCGCCGCTGTGACTCCGGCCGGCGGTGGGCGCGCCCATGACGTTCGGAATCTGCCCCTTCAGCCTGCCCTCTGGGTCGTAGACGTTCACGGCCTTGTTCTCTGCCGTGCTCCCGGTGAGGACGAAGATGAGGCGGTCGCCGAGCACCGGGACGGTGCCGGTGACATGGTCGGTGTGCGTGGTCGTCCACAGCCCGCGTCCCGAGGCCGCGTCCACGGCGTGCAGCCTTCCGTCGCCGCTGACGGCGTACAAGGCCGGCCCCGTCCCGGCGGGCGCGGCTTTGAAGGGCGCCTGCCGGTCCGCCTTCTCCGGGTAGCTCCAGATCTGGCTCCCGTTCCGGGTGTCGAACGCGACGAGCCGACCCGAGTCGCTGCCGACGATGACCCGGCGGCCTGCATCGGCGAGGATCGGGTCGGCGGCGACCGCGCCGCCGGTCGCGAACGTCCGGACGAGCCGTCCGTCCGGCGCCTTCGCCTTCTCCGGGGCGTCCAGGACGGCGGCGGCCACGGCTCCGGTGGCCGCGAGAGCGACCGCCCCGGCGCCGCCGGAGAGCAGGACGCGGCGGCCGATGGGCTTCCTCCCCACCGCGACCTGGGTGGTGGCCTGCGCGATGCTCGCGGCCATCGGCGGCGGCAGCCACGCCACGCCCTGCGGGGCGGCCGTCCCGAGCCAGTGCAGCAGCAGCCGTGGAGCGGGCCGCCGCGACGGGTCCTTGTCCAGGCAGGCGGCGATGATCGAACGCAGCCGGGGATCGGTGACGCCGCCGAGATCGGGCTCCTCGTGCACGACCCGGTACACCATGATCTGCATCTGTGCCCGCCCGAACGGCCCCGTGCCGGTCGCGGCGAACGCCAGCACCGCGCCCAGCGAGAAGACGTCCCCCGGCGGCCCGGTGCCGTTCCCGCGCGCCTGCTCCGGCGACATGTAGCCGGGCGAGCCGATGACCGCGCCCGTGCGGGTGATGGCGCTGATGTCCTCGGCATGTGCGATCCCGAAGTCGATGACACGCGGGCCGTCCGGGCTGAGCATGACGTTGTGCGGTTTGAGGTCGCGGTGCACGATCCCCGCGCGGTGGATCGAGATCAGCGCCTCGGCGAGCCCGGCGCCCAGCGCCGCCACGGCGGGCGGCGGCAGCGGCCCGTGCTCGGCGACCGCCTCGTTCAGCGGCCTGCCCTCCAGGAACGTGGTGACCAGCCACGGGCTCGACGCGTCGGCGTCGGCGTCGATCACCGACGCGGTGAACGCCCCGCTGACCGCGCGCGCCGTGCCGACCTCCCGGCGGAACCGGGCCCGGAACTTCGGATCATCGGCGTACCGGGCGTGGATCACCTTGACGGCGACCGTCAGGCCCGACGCGGAGCGACCGAGGAACACCTGGCCCATACCGCCTGCACCCAGGCGTCCCAGCAGCCGGTACCCGCCGACCTCCCGCGGGTCCTCCGGTTCCAAGGGGGCCATCGTCTCCTCGCTCACTCATGGATCTCGTGAGTGATACGACGCCCCGAAACGGTTCACGGGTCATAACAACATGAAAACGCCCCGCCGCTGGGAACGGCTTCCATGATCGAGAACGGAAATGTACGCTTCCTCGCGATGGCGATCTTCGTACCTGCTCGCGGTACTTTGACCCTCGGCGTCCTCGCCGCGAGTCAGGTGATCGTGCTGCTGGACGTGACGATCATCAACATCGCCCTGCCCAGCATCCAGCGGGATCTGCACGCGTCCGCGGCCGAGCTGTCCTGGGTGGTCAACGCGTACACGCTGGTGTTCAGCGGCCTTCTGCTGCTCGGGGGCCGGGCGGGCGACATCCTCGGCCACCGGCGGGTCTTCACCGCGGGGGTCGCCCTTTTCACCGTCGCCTCGCTCGTCGGCGGGTTCGCGTTCAACACCGAGCTGCTCCTTGCCGCACGGGCCGGGCAGGGGGCCGGTGCCGCGCTCGCCGGACCCGGCTCGCTGGCGCTGATCGCCACCGGGTTCCCCGAGGACGGCGCCAGGAACCGCGCCTACGCCGTCGTCACGAGCGCGGGCAGCCTCGGCATGATGTTCGGCCTGGTCGTCGGCGGGGCGCTGATCGAGTGGGGGACGTGGCGGTGGACGTTCTTCGTCAACGTGCCCGTCGGGGCGGCCGTGGTGGTGCTCGCCCGCTGGTGCCTCCACGAGTCCCCGCGCATCAGGGGCCGCTTCGACGCGACCGGGGCGTTCACGGCGACCGCGGGGATGACGCTCCTCGTCTACGGGGTCGTGCGCGCCGCCGAATCCGGCTGGGGGGACGGGCTGGTCGTCGCCGCCCTCGCCGTGGCGCTGGTCCTCCTGGCCCTGTTCGTCGCCGTCGAGTCGCGGGCGCCGCAGCCGATCATGTCGCTCGGGCTGCTGCGCGACCGGAACCGCGCGGGCGCCTGCGTCATGCGGTTGCTCCTCACCGCCGCGATGAGCGGCATGATGTTCTTCCTCACCCTCTACGCCCAGGGCGTCCTCGGTTACGGCCCGCTGGAGACCGGGCTGGCCTTCCTGCCCACCACGGTCACCGTGATCGCCGCGAACAGGGCCGTGCCGTGGCTGCTCCCGCGCGCCGGGCCGATGAAGGTCATGACGGCCGGGTCCGTGCTCACCATCATCGGCATGGTGTGGTTGACGCAGATCTCGGCGACGGGGACCTTCGTGTCCGGGATCCTCGGCCCGGTGCTGCTGTTCGGCGCGGGCCACGGGCTGGTGTCGGTGGCCGCGACGGCGATGGCCATGACCGATCTGCCCGCCGGCGAGCACGGCGGCGCGTCCGGCCTCATCCAGGCCATGCAGGTCGGCGGGCCGCTGGGGATCGCCGTGCTCGTCGCCGTCTACGAGCGGGTCGACGGGACCCGCGTCCAGTCGCTCGCCGGGGCGTTCACCGGAGCCCTGGTCCTTTCCCTGCTCATGCTCGCGACGGCCTTGACCGTCTTCCGCCGCGCACCCGCCGTTCGAGCAGCCGGGTCCGCAGGAACGAGCTGATCAAGCGCTACTCGGAGGAGACCATGCACATCACCCACATCGTCCATCGGGCCCTGCAACTCGCTCCGGACGAGCCGGTCACGGCCTACGGCGACCGGATCCGTACGGCGCGCGAGCAGGCCGGCAGGGTGGCGCGCCTCGCCGGGGCCCTGCGGAATCGCGGCGTGCGCGACGGCGAACACGTGGGGATGCTCGCCCTGGGCTCGGACCGCTATATCGAGTTCTTCCTGGCCGTGGCGTGGGCGAACGGGGTGTTCCACCCGGTCAACCCCGCCTGGAGCACGCGAGAGATGATCTACGCCTTGGCCGAGTCCCGGACCGAGATCCTCTTCGTCGACGACGCGTTCCTGGGGCGGCTGCCGGAGATCAGGGAAGCCTGTCCCGATCTGCGCGAGGTCGTCCACGTCGGCGACGGGCCGCCGCCGGCCGGCATGTCCGGATTCGAGGAGCTGATCGCGAGTACGGAGCCGGTGGAGGACGCCCGCCGGGGCGGCGAAGCGCCCGCCGGCGTCGTCTACACCAGCGGGACGACCGGACGCGCCAAGGGCGTCGTGGTCAGCCACGCCTGCCTGGTCCATCAGGCGCTGATCCTGCCGGCGAGGGTTCCGGCTCACGGCGTCCCCGGCGGGCACATCCTGATCACGTCGAACTTCTCGTCCATCTCCATGCTGGTGACCTGGCTGATCCAGGGCATCTGGGGCGGGCTCACGGTCATCCCGCGCACGACCGACGCCGACGGGCTCGTCGACGCCATCGAACGCCACAGGGTCACGCACGCGCCGTTCGCCCCGGGCACCATGCAGCAGATCGTCGATCAGCCGGACATCGCGGAGCGCGACCTGTCCAGCATGCTGAGCATCGCCTACGGCGCGGCGCCCATCACCGAGGCGCTCCTGACGAGAGTGATGAAGGCGTTCTCCAACGCCGCCTTCCACCAGTGGTACGGGATGAACGAGTTCGGCCTGGCCACGCTGCTGCCGCCGGAGGATCACCTCGCGGGCCGGAAGCTGCGTTCGGCCGGGCGGCCCGCACTCGGAGCCGAGGTGCGGATCGTCGACGACGAGGGCGTGGAGGTGCCGCGCGGCGAGGTCGGGGAGATCATCGTCCGCACCGGCGCCATGATGCTCGGCTACCTGAACAAGCCGGAGGAGACCGCGCGGACGGTCCGGGACGGGTGGGTCCACACCGGCGACGGCGGATACCTGGACGAGGACGGCTACCTCTTCATCGTCGACCGGTTCAGTGAAGTGATCAACGTCGACGGCTGGAACGTCTTCTCCACCGAGGTGGAGCAGGCGATCGCGGACCATCCCGCCGTGGCCGCCGCCGCGGTGATCGGCATCCCCGACGAGGGCAGACCGGGCGAGAAGGTGCACGCGGTCATCGTGCTCAAGCACGGCCGCACGGCGAGCGAGGAGGACATCCGGCGGCACTGCGAGCCGCTGATCGCCTGGAAGACCCCCACCAGTTGCGAGTTCGTCGCCGCGCTGCCCCTGTCGACCACCGGAAAGGTCCTCAAACGCGAGTTGCGCAAGCCCTACTGGGAGGGAATGGACCGCCAGGTCAACTGACCGCGCTTTGCCGTTGTTGCAAGATGATAACGGAACGCCTTGGGGTGTTTGGAGGTGTGTTCGCGGCCCGTATCTTCAAGATCAACATGGCTTGGAATTGGTGTTGGCGCGCCTCGCTCCCGGAGGTTTGAAATGTGGACCAAGAAATGCGTCCGCGAATTCGATCACATTGAAGGGATAGCCCGGAACGGCGGGCGGGTGGTGACGCTCTTCAGCGGCGGGCTGGATAGTTTCTATCTGCTGTGGCGGCTCAGCCACCATCCTGGCCTGCAGGTGCACGCGCTGTCGGTGGGCCTGGGCGGCGACGCCGAGTACGACGACGGCGCCGGCGGGGTGGCCCGGCTCGGGGCCCGGCACGTCCTGGCCGACCAGGCGGCGGTCTTCGCCGACGAGTTCGTGGCGCCCGCCATCGCCGCGCAGGCGCTTTATCTCGGAGTACATCCGGTGAGTTCCTCGCTGAGCCGCCCACTGCTGGCGCGCGCGGCAGTGGAACTCGCCGAAGAGGTCGGCGCGCAGGTGGTGCTGCACACCGCGAACAGGTCACAGAACAGCCTGCGCAGGTTGAACACATCGATTGCCGCACTCGGCTTTGACGGGCATTTCGGCAGCCCGTACGAACTCGACGCGATCAGCCGTGACGATAAACAGGCCGCGTTGAAGGAGGCCGGCTTTCCGGATTTCGCCAACCGCGCGCACAGCGGGGATTCCAATCTGTGGTGCCGGGAGTTCGAGTCCGGGCTGCTGGACGACCCCGAATGGTTCCCGGTCCCCGAGGACCTCTACACCTGGACGGCCGGCGCGCCGGCGGAGCGGCCGGAGAAGGTCGTGATCGACTTCGCGGGCGGCCGGCCGGTGGCCCTGGACGGGGAGCCCGCGGGGCTGCGCGAACTGGTCGGGGCCCTCAACGTCCGGGCCGGCCGCCACGGCCTCGGCCGCTACTCGGGGCTGGAGCACCTCGACAGCGGCGAGAAGGTCCTGGAGGTGCGGGAGATGCCCGCCGCCTGCCTGCTGCTCCACGCGTACCGGCAGCTGGAGAGCGCCACCGTGCCCGCCGAGACCATGCGGGAGAAGATGTCGCTGGAGCAGACGTGGACCAGGGAGGCACTCGAAGGGCGCTGGTTCGGCTCGCTCCGGGCGGCCGCCCAGGCGTTCGTCATGAGCGTCGCCGAGCGGGTGACCGGCCGGATCGTCTACCGGCTCGACCGGACCGGGATGACGGTGCTGTCGGTGGAGGCCCGCGACGCCCTCTACATCCGCGACCGCGACGGGTGGGAACGTGACACCGCCCGGTCGGCCTCCCATTTCGCCACGGACTGACCCGCACAGGGTGATCTTGCATTCAACGGAACCGTACGATCGGGAACGTCCCGATGAGCCAGCAGGCTCGGGTGTTCGAGGCGATTCAGACGGAGGTGCGAATGTCCGAGGAGTACCGGCGGCGCGGCTGGTGGCGGGACGAGACCTTCCTCGACGATCTACGGCGGCACACGCGAGAGCATCCGGGCAAGGCCGCCGTCGTCGCCCGCCGGACCGGCTCCGGGGACACCCGCACGCTCGACTACGCCGAGCTCAGCCTGCTGACCGACCGCTGCGCCGGGGCCCTGATCGAGCTGGGCGTGCGCCCCGGCGACACCGTCGCCGTCCAGCTCGCGAACGGCTGGGAACTGACCGTCCTCGCGCTGGGGTGCCTGCGCGCCGGGGCGCAGATCTGCCCGCTCCTCCCGGTCTACCGGGAGCGGGAGCTGGCGGCCTATCTCAGCCTGACGCGGGCCCGGGTCTTCATCACGCTCGCCGAGTTCGGCGCCGAGGCGCGGGGCGAGCTCGGCCTGCGGCTCGCAGCCGGACTGCCGTCGCTGGAGCATGTCGTGGTGTCGGGTGAGGCGAGGCCGGAGGGCACCCGCGACCTGCACGAGTTCTTCTTCGAGAGCCCGTGGGAGAAGACGCACGCGGCGGACCTCGGCGGCCGGGACCTCGGCCCGGACGAGCCGTACCTGACCCTCTTCACCTCGGGCACCACCGGCGAGCCGAAGGGCGTGCTGCACAGCCAGAACACCCTGTACGCGCCGATCCGCGGCGAGGCCGAGGTCTTCGGCCTGGACGGCACGGACGTGGTGACCATGATCGCTTCGTACACCCACTACACCGGGTTCGTGCGCGGGATGCTGATGCCCGTCGCGCTGGGCGGCACCGCGGTCTTCCAGGACTCCACGGACGGCGCGGCCATGGCGGACCTGCTGGCCGAGCACAAGGTCACCTACCTGTACGGCCCACCGCACTTCCTGCGGCCGCTGGTGGACGCCCAGCGGGCCGAGCCCCGCGACCTCACCGCGCTGCGCTGGCTGGTCGGCGGGTCCGCGCCGATCCCGACGCCGCTCGTCCAGGAGATCGGCGAGGTGTTCGGGCGGCGCCTGTTCTCGCTGTGGGGCATGTCCGAGAACGGCGCGGTCACGATCAGCCGCCCGGACGACCCGGTCGACTGGGCGGTGCACAGCGACGGCCGTCCGATCTCCGACATGGAGTTCCGCATCGACCCGCATCCCGGGCAGCGGGAGGAGGCCGGCGTGCTGTGGGTGCGCGGTCCCACCCAGTGCCTGGGCTACCTGCGGCGGGCGGAGCTGTACGCGTCGTTCTGCGACGAGGACGGCTGGTTCGACACCGGTGATCTCGCCCGCCACGACGGGCGCGGCGGCATCCGCATCACCGGCCGCACCAAGGACACCGTCTTCCGGAACGGGTTCTTCGTGCCGACCACCGAGATGGAGGAGATCCTCACCCGGCATCCCGGCGTCGAGGAGGCGGCGGTGATCGGGCTGCCGGTGCTCGGCGGCGCCGACCAGATGATCTGCGCGGTCATCCGTCCCGCCGCGGCCGACGGCGGAATCGGCTTGGACGGGGTGCGGGCACTGCTGCGCGATGCCGGGATGACGGCGTTCTTCTGGCCGGAACGCCTCGAACTCGTCGATGACCTCCCCAGGGCGGCCGCCACCGGAAAGGTGCGCAAGGTGGAACTCCGGGACCGGTTCATCTAAACGGTGTTCAGGCACGCGCCGGGGCGGGGAGCAGCCGTGAAGGCCGGATGGGGATCCGCTCCCATCCGGCCTTCGTGCCGGGTTCAGCCGGCGCGGCGGGTCTGGTCGGGGACGTTGAAGCCGTTGACGCGGACGTCGGGCTTGGCGGACGTGGCGGAGTAGCGGGCGGTGATGGTCTGCTGCTCGCCGGGCCAGAGCGTGATGTCGTTGTCGCTCCAGCGGATCGGCAGCACCTGCGTGCCTCCGGCGAACAGGTCGGCGCGGGTGAACAGAGCCGGGGTGCCGCCGTGGCCGACGTTGCGGACGGTCACGCTCGTCACCATCTCGCGGCCCTCGCGGCGGGTGGTGGCCTGAACCTTGATGTCGGCGGGCTTGAGGGTGCGCAGGCCGGTCAGGTCGGCGTAGCCGTCCTTCTGGAAGACGGCGAACCCATTGGACGGGGTGTACTTGCCGGGCGCGTGGGTCTTCGGCCAGTCGACCCGGTCGGCCTTCGTCGACAGCCAGTACACGTTGCGGCTGACGACCTCGGAACCGCGGGTGAGGGTGAGCTTCTCAAAGTAGGTCTTCGAGATGCCGGCCGGGACCTTCGGGTGCAGGACGGTCCGCACGTCCTGGCTGCCCAGCGCCCCGACGGGCGCGGTGGCCGTGGCGCGGACCTTGCCGTCGATGTCGATGATCTGCGCGGTGGCGCGCAGGCCGTCCTGGCGGGCGCCGGTCAGGTTGGCGACCTTGACGGAGCCGTCGTCGTAGTCGTACATGACGTGCACCGGCTCGTTGGCCTTCTTCGCGCCGAAGTAGACGCCCGGCTGGTCGAAGTCGGAGCCGTACATGCTCCACTGGAGCGACGGCCACGCCTTGTTCAGCATCCAGTAGATGATCCCGGTGCTGGGGTTCGCCTTGTCGGTGGAGTTGCCGATGTACGACTCGAACTGCGCGCGGGTGACCTCGTACTCACCGAGCTGGACGGTCTTCTGGTACGAGCCGGCGTCCTTCCAGGGGCCGTACCGGTGCCACAGCGGGGTGTTGTAGACGCCCATCCGGGACAGGCGCGTGTAGTCGGCGTAGAGGAACGTGTGATACATGTCCTGGCCGGCGGTCTGGCCCTTGGCGGTCGCCGGGTCCCAGATCTTCTTCTGCTCGGCCGGGGAGAGGAAGCGGTTCAGCGAGTCCTGCGTCGGGATGGTGTTGCCGGTGCTGACCTCGGTGTCGAACCCCCAGGCGCTGCCGGTCATGCTGAGCGTCGGGTCGTCGGTGTTGACGGTCTCCCGCCTGTTGTTCCACAGGGCGCCCGGCGGGAAGTAGTTGTAGCCGCCCTCCTTGGCGCCGGACGTCCCGAGCTTGGGCGACGACTGGTACACGGCCGCGGCGACCTGCGGGAGCCGGAAGTCGGCCTCCTCGAACGCCTTCAGGTAGAGGGCCTCCTTCTCCGGCTCGGGCGCGTTGTCGCTGCCCTGGAAGAAGGTGAAGACGCTCGGGTGGTCGCGGAGCCGCGCCGCCATCGTGCCCGCCTGGTTGGACGCGTTGGCCTTGACGACGTCCGACCAGGTCGACCACTTGCCCTCCCACAGGCCGCAGCACTGCCAGCCCGGCATGGCGAGGACGCCCGCCCGGTCGAGCTGGGCGAACATGTCGCCGGGCGGGAAGTTGCCCTCGAACCGGACCGCGTTCAGGCCCATGTTCCGGATGTAGGAGATCTGGTGGGAGACGTTGGACGGGGAGTAGCGCAGGAAGAGGTCCGGCGACCATCCGGCGCCGCGGATCACCAGCGGCTTGCCGTTGACGATGAACTGCCGGTAGCCGTCCTTGCCGTGGGTCTTGCCGGGGACGGGCTTGGTGAGCCGCGACGTCACCGTCCGGATGCCGAAATCCTCGGCGGCGGCGCTGGACACCGTTCCGCCCACGGACGCGTCCAGCGCGAGGTGGTACATCGGCTGGTCGCCCATCTGGTACGGCCACCACACGGCCGGGTGCTCCAGGTGGAGGCCGGGGCAGTCCGCCTTGGTGATCGCAACGGTGCGGGTCGCGTGCGCGGGCACCGTGACCGTGGCCTTGCAGGCGACGCGGGTGGAGCCGTGCGTCACCGTCCCGGACACCACCACCCGCTGCGCCGACCCGGTGTTGTTTCGCACGTCGGCCTTGACGGTCAGGTCGGCGGTGGACAGGTCGGGGGCGTCGTCCTGCAACACGTGCGCGTTGCGGACCGAGACCGGCCCCTCCTGGACGATCTGCGGCGCGTACTGCAGCCCGGTGTTCTGGTCGGGCGCCATCGGGTTCCAGTCGACCTGGTTCTGCGTCAGGTACCGCATGGGCGTGTCGAACTTGGTGATGTCGGCGTCGTTGCGGGAGACGTCGAGCGCGATGGCGTTCGCCCCGTCCCGGACGTAGGGCGTGATGTCGTACTCCAGCCGGGCGTACGAGCCCTGGAGCCGGTCGCCCGCGGCGATCTTCTTCCCGTTGATCCAGAGGTCGGCCTTTCCGGAGACGCCGTTCATCACCAGTGACGTGCGGCCGCCTTTCCGGGGGTGGACGGTGAGCTGCTCGCGGTACCACCAGTTCACATCGAACTGCTTGGCCGGCACTTTCGCCATGGTGTCGTTGTGGAAGATGTCCGGGTACCGGCCGTTCTCCAGCAGGCCCGCCATCAGCGTTTCGGGCCGGGACAGCGGCAGCCAGCCCTTGGTCGAATAGTCCGGCCGGGAGATCTCGGCACCGGTGTCGCGGATGTCGGCGGACGACCGGATCGCCCAGCCGGAGGTCAGTTCCGTGGTCCCGGAGGACCGGATCCGCTGCACGCCGGGCCGGTGCCCGGCGAAGGCGCGGGCCGGCATGGCGGGGGCCAGCGTCCCGGCGAGGGCGAGCGCGGCGCACAGCGCCGTTGTTCGAGTCCTGGACCCGCTCATGTGTCCATCACCCCTTAATGCGGCCCGGGCACTTCCCGGCGGCCGATGCCCTCAATGCTCGGCCGGGCACCACCCACCGGTCCGTAGGCCCAGGACGCCAATGGGGGTAGTGCTAAGCCCCCTGCTTCGAACCGCGGGTATGGATTCGGTTGCGGCGCTTGGCGGCGCGGAGGAACAGGACGGTCGGGACGAGGCACACCAGGATGGCGAAGATGCTGGCCTCGGGGCCGAAGTCGCCGCCGGTCAATGCCTGGGGGCCGGTGACGGAGGCGTCCAGCAGGCCCCCGCTGCCGGTCCCCGAGCCGGAGACGCTGGTGCCGAAGATGCCCTGCTCGGCCATGTTCCAGCCCAGGTGCAGGCCGATCGGCAGCCACAGCGAGCGGGTGGCGGCGTAGACCGCGCCGAACATCAGTCCGGCCTCGATGGCGATGGCCAGCGCGCCCCAGAGCGTCGCGTCCTCGTTGACCAGGTGCAGGCCGCCGAAGGCCAGCCCGGAGACGGCCAGCGCCCCCCACGTCCCGGCCTTCTCCTCCAGCACCCGGAACAGCGCGCCGCGGAACGTTAGCTCCTCCACGACCGAGACGCCGGTCATCACCCCCAGCGTCGTCAGCGCGCCGCCGATCGAACCCCAGCCGTGGACGTGGTAGCCGCCGACCATCGCGACCAGCGCGATGGTGGCGGCGAACAGGCCCAGCCCGAGGGCGATGCCCCGGTACAGTCCCAGCCTGGCCTGCGCGGGGGCCAGCTCCTGCGGGCTGCGGCGGCCCTCCAGGAACCGCACCAGCCCGGTATAGGCGGCGAGGGCGAGCCCACCGGCGGCCACCCCGGCGATCAGGGCGGTCAGCGGAGTGGCGTCGGCGGCGCCGTTGACCGCGGCGATGACGGAGTTCACCACCAGCATCAGCACGAACAGCACCGGCAGCCGGACCCACGCCGACGCGGCCCACCGCCTGGGGCCTCCTGGGGCGGATCCGGTCGGGTGGAGATCGGCACCGGACGGTCGCGTCGGCGCCTGCTGCTGGTCGGTTGCCACGGCTTCCTCCTCAAGGGGCCCGCTCCCGGCGGGTCGGCTTCGCTTTCGATGCCGAAAAGCTACGGGCGGCGACCACGGTGAGTAGTCACCAAGGAGTGAGCACTTGCCTCGTCCAGGGGTCCCCTGAGCGAGCTACCGGCCCTCCTCTCCGGGAAGGACACCGCGGCCGTTTCCGGACGCTACGGTCATGCAGGTGAATCTGATGGCCGCCGCGACGACCCGGCTCCGCGCACTGTCGCGCTGGTGGAGATCCCGTCCCGCCACCACTAGGGACATCGAGCTCGCGCTCGTGTTCACGCTGCTGTCGTTCGCGGAGCCGCTGTCGAAGATCGGGGCGCGGTTCGGCGACCTCCCCACCCATGACGCCTCTGCCGCGAGCGTGCTGCTGACGCTCGGGATGACGCTGCCGACCGCGATGCGCACCCGGTGGCCGGCCGTCTGCCTGGCGGTGGCGGGAGCCTCCTTCGCGGTGCATGAGTCCTTGGGATGCCCGCCGACCTTCGGCAGCCTGGGGCTGTACATCGCGCTGTACTCCGTGGGCGCCCACCAGGCCCGTTTCCGGCGGGTCGTGGCGGCTGGGGCGACGGGCGGTTACGTGGTCTTCGCCGTCGCCTTGCGGGCGCTGGACTCGCCCGCCGGACTGGCCGACTACCTGCTCTACTTCCTCGCCCTGGCGGCGATGTTCGGGTTGGGCGTGCTGGTCCGCGGGAGGCGGGCGCGCGAGGCCGAGCGCCGGCGGCTGTCCGCCGAGGCGGCCGTCACCGCGGAACGCGGCCGCCTGGCCCGGGAGCTGCACGACGTGGTGACGCACCACGTGACCGCGATGGTGGTGCAGTCCGGCGCGGCGCAGTACCTTACCGAGTCGCCGGAGAGCGTCACCGAGGCCCTCGGCGCGATCAACGGCACCGGCCGCCGCGCGCTGGCCGAGCTCCGGTTCCTGCTCGGTGTGCTGGAGGCGACCGGCGAGTCGGCGCCCCGGGAGCGGGTCCCGGTACCGGGCCGGGTGCCCGATCTGGTGGAGCAGACACGAGCGGGCGGCCAGCCGATCGAGCTGGTCGAGGACGGAGAGCGGGCGGACATGGCCATAGGCGCGCAGCTCACGGCGTATCGCGTCGTGCAGGAGTCCCTGACCAACGCCGTGAAGTACGCCGCCGGACGGCGAACGCTGGTGCGGCTCGCGCACACCCCCGGCTGGACCGACGTCGAGGTCACCACCGCGGGGACGGCCGGCGGCGCGCCCTCGTCCGCGGCGCTCCGCGACGGCGGCCCGCACGTGTCGGGAGGCCGCGGCCTGACCGGGCTGCGCGAACGGGTGGAGATGCTGGGCGGCGAGTTCACGGCAGGACCCGGCCCGGAGGGCGGGTTCCGCGTGCACGCGCGCATCCCCGCGGAAGGTGCGGCATGAGCGTCCCTCCCGCCGTGGTCCGGGTGCTGGTCTGCGAGGACCAGGCTCTCGTGCGCGCCGGCTTCGTCACGATCCTGAACAGCCAGTCCGACCTTGAGGTCGTGGGCGAGGCCCGGGACGGCCGGGCGGCGATCCGGGCCGCGGAGGAACTGAACCCGGACGTCGTCGTCATGGACATCCGCATGCCCCTGCTCGACGGAATCGAGGCCACCCGCCGCCTGGCGGGCCCCGAGTCCACGAGCCCCATGAAGATCCTGGTCGTCACGACCTTCAACGTCGACGAGTACGTGTACGAGGCCCTCCGCGCAGGCGCCAGCGGCTTCCTGCTGAAGGACGCCCCGCCGCCCGAACTGATCAACGCGGTGCGCACCGTCGCGCGCGGCGAGTCCCTCCTGGCCCCCGTCGTCACCCGCACCCTGATCGGCCGCTTCGCCGAGCATGTGCGTCCTGCCACGGCCCCCGCGTCCCCCGAGCGCGACCGCCTCAAGGTCCTCACCCCCCGCGAGCACGAGGTCCTCCTGCTCATCAGCGAGGGCCTGTCGAACGCCGAGATAGCCGCCGAGCTGGTCATCGGGCACGAGACCGTGAAGACCTACGTCTCGCGCATCCTCACCAAGCTGGACCTCCGCGACCGCGTCCAGGCGGTGGTCCTCGCGTACCGGGCGGGCGTGGCAGGCGGAGCAGACCGCCCCTGACGCTTCCGCGATCCCGCCGGGTCTCCCCCGAGCGAGCTACCCGGCCAATCTGATTTGTTCCCTCCAGGGTGAAGCCCCGAACCGGTGCTCTTTTGTTGAATTCCTGAATGCCGTGCCGGGCCGATGGTCCGGCACATTTTCGCTCGGGAAGGCAACACCATGACAATGACGCGCAATTCCGGGAACCGTCGGAATTCCGGCTTCGGCAGAGGGCTCCGGTTGGCCGCGGCGCTGGTGGTCTCAACAGCGGCCGGAACGACGCTGGCCGCATGCGGCGGGGACGCGGAGGACGCGCCGCACACCGCGGCGGCCGCCAAGAGCACGGCGCCGCCGCAGGCCGCGGACCCGGCCAAGCTCACCTGGGGCAAGTGCCCCGAGCCGGCCAAGGGGGCGACCCGGGACCCCCGTCTGACCTGCGCGACGGTGAAGGTCCCGCTGGACTACCGCGACCCGGGCGGCGCGAAGATCGACATTGCGGTGTCCCGGCTGCCCGCCGCCGAACCGGGAGAACGGCACGGCGTCCTGGTGCTGAATCCCGGTGGTCCCGGCCTGGGCGGCCTCGACATGCCCGCGACCATGGCGGCCGCGCTGCCGAAGTCCGTCCTCGGCGGCTACGACCTGATCGGCTTCGACCCGCGCGGAGTCGAGCACAGCACCCCGCAGAGCTGCGGTCTGAAGGACCCCAGCGTGCCCGGACTGTTCCCCTATCCCGCCGCGGACGGCTCGATCACCGAGAACGCGGCCCTCGCCAAGGCCGACGCCGACCAGTGTGCCCGCACGGCGGGAGAGCGTCTGAGGTTCTTCACCACCGCCAACACCGCCCGCGACATGGACCGCATCCGGCAGGCACTCGGCGAGGAGAAGATCTCCTACTGGGGCCAGTCCTACGGCACCTACCTCGGCGCCGTCTACAGGTCCCTGTTCCAGAACCGGACCGACCGGATGATCCTGGAAGGCAATGTCGACCCCACCAAGGTGTGGGCCGACGAAGTGGCCGACACGTGGGGCAAGGGCATGGCCGACCGGTTCCCCGACGCGGCCCGCGTCGCCGCGGCGCAGAACGGCACGCTCAAGCTGGGCGGCAGCGTCGCGCAGGTGACCCGCACCTACCTCGCCCTCGCCGACCGGCTCGACCGCAAGCCCGCGGCGGTGCCCGGCACGCCGCTGTCCTTGGACGGGGCACTGCTCCGGAACATCACCTACGGCATGCTCCAGCACAACGAGACCCTCCCGCCGCTCGTCACGTTCTGGAAGGCCGCCGGCGACCTGGCCCGCGGCAGCCTCACCGACGCCGACACGGCGGTCCTCAAGCAGGTGTTCGCCGACACCCCGCTCCCTCCAGGGGTCCCCGCGGACAACCAGGCCACCATGTTCCTGGCACTCACCTGCGGCGATGCCGAATGGCCGCATGACGTCCGCGGCTACGCCGCCCGCACCGCCGCCGACCGTAAGGCATGGCCGCTCACCGCGGGAATGCCGAGCAATATCTGGGCGTGCGCCTATTGGAAGAAGCCGATCGAACCGCCCGTCGCCGTAACCGAAAAGGGCCCGCGCAACACCCTGATCCTCCAGAACCGCCGCGACAACGCCACCCCGTGGGAGGGCGCCATCGGTCTCCGCAAGGCCCTCGGCAACGGTGCCGCCTTCGTCGGCGTCGACAATGGCGGGCATTACGTCTACAACGAGGGCTCGGCCTGCGCCGACAAGGCGACCATCGCCTTCCTGGCCACCGGCCAGCTGCCGGGCAAAGACGTTCACTGCACCGACGTCAGGAAGAAGTGACGGGTGCCGGTGTTGTCGCGTGGGTCCAGGCTTCGGCGAGTAGGTCGTAGGAGCGGACGCGGTCGGCGTGGTCGTGGGTGATCGTCGTGATGAGCAGCTCGTCGGCGCCGGTGACGCGCTGGAGGGTCGCGAGGCCGTGGGCGACCGTGCCCGGCGCGCCGGTGAACTGGGTGTGGACGCGGTCGGCGACCAGGTCGAGGTCCTCCGGGCGCCAGTCGTGGGCGGCGGCCTGTGCCGGGGTGGGGAACGGGATCGCGGCGAGCCGGGACCGGATGCTGTGCACCCACAGCGCGTACGGCGACGCCAGCTCCCTGGCCTGCTCGTCGGTCGGCGCCACCACCACGTCGGCGGACACGACGACGTACGGCTCGTCCAGCACGTCCGACGGCTGGAACGCCGCCCGGTACGCCTTGACGGCCTCCAGCACGTTGGACGGGCTGACGTGGTAGTTCGCCGCGAACGGCAGCCCGCGCGCACCCGCCGCGCGGGCGCTCTGGCCGCCGCTGCTGCCGAGGATCCACAGCTCCAGCGAGGCGCCCTCGCCGGGGTTGGCGTGCGCCTCGCGGCCGTCCTTGGCGAAGGTGCCGGCGAGGAGCGCGGCGATGTCGTCCACGACGCCGTCGAAGTCGGGCGACTCGGCGCCCGGCTGCTGGAGCAGGGCGCCGTGCAGCCCGAACGCGGCGGTCCCGGCGAGCCGCGTGTAGTCGAACGGAGCGGGGATGAGCAGGCCGTCCACCACCTCGGCCTCGCGGGCGGGCGGGGGTGCGCCGCGGGCCGCCTCGGTGCGGCGCTGCCCGGAGCGGCCGAGCCCGAGGTCGATCCGGCCGGGGTGCAGCGCGTCGATCGTGCCGAACTGCTCGACGATGGACAGCGGCGTCCAGTGGCCGGTCTGCACCGCGCCGGAGCCGACGCGGATCCGGGACGTGGCCGCGGCGACCGCCTCGATCAGGACCTGCGGTGCGGCGCTGGCGACGCCCGGCGCGAGGTGGTGCTCGGCGAGCCAGTACCGGCGGTAGCCGGCGGCCTCGGCGCGGCGCGCCAGGTCGAGGGTGTTGCGGAGCGCGTCGCGCGCGGTGCCGCCGGCGGGGACGGGCGCGAGGTCGAGGACGGAGAGGGGGATCACGGGTGCCTCCCGGCGGCGGTCGGGGCGGACGGGAACGGGCGGCTCGGGATGTCCCGGCGCAGGACGGGCGCGACGTCGCTCTGGAACAGCTCCAGGGACGCGCGGTGCAGGTCAGCGGGGAGCCCGTCGGGGTCGGCCTGGACGTGCATGACCTCGTGCCCGAGCCGGTCGTGGTAGCGGTGGACCTTGTCGATGACCTGCTGCGGGCTGCCGATGAGCGCGGAGCCGCGCGCGATGGCGTCCTCGACCGAGTCGAAGACGGGGGTGACGCCGTTGCGGCGGAACAGCGCCTGCCGCGCCTCGAACACCGGCCGGTACACCTCGACGGCGTCCTGGGATCTGGGGGCGACGCAGAGGCCGGCGCTGCCGGCTCCGACCAGGGCGTCCGCGGGGTCGTGGCCGTGGTGCGCCCAGCGTTCCCGGTAGTGGGCGACCAGTTCGGCGTACGGCTCGACTGGGTTGGTGACGTTGGCGGAGAACAGCGGGTCGCCGTAGCGGGCGGCGAGTTCGACGGACTCCTTGCTGGTGGCGCTGCCGTGCCAGACGCGAACGGGGCGCTGGAGCGGCCGCGGCAGCACCTCGGCCCGGTCCAGCGGCGGCCGGTGCTTGCCCCACCAGGTGACGGCGTCCTCGCGCCATAGCCGGCGGAACAGCTCGTAGCCTTCGCGGTTGCGGTCCCACTGGTCCTCGGCGGTGACGTCGAACAGCGCGGCCTGCGCGGTGCCGTTGCCCTTCCCGATGATCAGTTCGAGGCGTCCGCCGGACAGGTGGTCCAGCGTGGCGTAGTCCTCGTAGGCGCGGACGGGGTCCAGGAGGCTGAGCGTGGTGACGGCCGTGAACAGCCGGATCGCGGACGTGCGGGCCGCGATGTGCGCGAGCACGACCGGCGGCGAGGACGACAGGAACGGCCGCTCGTGGCGCTCGCCGACGCCGAAGCCGTCGAAGCCGAGCCGTTCGGCGAGGACGGCGTGCTCGACGACGTCGCGGAGCCGTTCGGTGACCGGCTTGAGCACGCCCGTGCGCGGGTCGGGGGCGTGCACGATGAGGGTGATCGCGAGGAACCTCATGCGGTCGCGTAGCGGTTGGCGGGACGGGACAGGCCGAGGTGGCCGCGCAGCGTCGCGGTGTCGTACCGGGTCCGGAACGCGCCGCGGTTTTGGAGGATCGGGACGAGCCCCCGCGTGATCGCCGCCAGGTCGAGGGGGAGGACGGCGGGGCGCAGCCGGAACCCGTCCAGACCCGCGTCGCGCCAGTCGAGCAGAAGGTCGGCCAGTTCGCCGGGGGTGCCGGCGAAGATCTCGGCGTCGGAGGTGAGGGCGGCGCCGTCGAGCCCGTCCAGGCGGGCCTTGCGGGCGAGTGCCGCGCCCGGCTCCTCGTCGAGCAGCACGACGAGGTCGGCGAAGACCTTGAGCGGGTCGCCGGGCCGGTCGACGGTCCGTTCCGCCTCGCGGACCTGGGCGATGATGGTGACGGCGTCGGGCCGCGAGTGCGGGGTGATGTAGACGACGTCGGCGCCGCGGGCGGCGAACTCGTAGGGCCCGACGTCGTGCGCGAGGGCGGTGACGAGCGGCTGGCCCTGCGGCGGGCGCGGGGTGATCGAGGGGCCGCGAACGCTGAAGCGGGCGCCCTCGAAGTCGATGTAGTGCAGCTTGTCGCGGTCCAGGAAGCGGCCGGTGGCGGCGTCGCGGATCTCGGCGTCGTCCTCCCAGCTGTCCCAGAGCCGCCGCACCACCTCGACGAAGTCGGCGGCCTCCCCGAACAGCTCGGCGCTGAACGCCTTCCCGTCCGGGGTCGCGAACCACGGCAGGTCGAACTCGGGGAACGTCCGGCGGCCGAAGTGGGCGGCGTCGGAGAGCCGCGCGCCCGCGACCTGCGGCCGCCAGCCCGCGCGCCCTTGGCTCGCGTAGTCCAGGGACGCGATGCCGGTGGAGACGTGGAACGGCTCGGTGTGCGTGGTGATCGTGGTCGGGACGAGCCCGATCCGGGCGGTGGCGGGCGCGAGCCGGGCGGCGACCAGGACGGCGTCGAGGCGGCCCCGCACCTGGTCGGTGCGGTCGTCGGGCGCGGTCGGCCCGGACGACTGGAGGCCGAGGGAGTCCTCGATGGTGAGGAAGTCGAGCAGGCCGCGTTCGGCCTCGGCGGCCAGGTCCGTCCAGTAGCCGGCGGTGAACAGCTCGCCGGGGAGGGCGGCGGGGTCGCGCCAGGCGGCCGGGTGCCAGCCCGCGTCGGTGAGCGCGGCGGCCAGGTGCAGGCCGGTCATGACGCCTCCTCGTGGGCGCGGGGTCCCCGGAGGCCGAGGTGGTCGCGCAGCGTAGGTCCGGTGTAGTCGGTGCGGAACACGCCCTTCTCCTGCAGCAGCGGGACGACGTGCTCGACGAGGTCGTCGAGGCCGCCCGGGGTCAGGTGCGGGACGAACACGAAGCCGTCGGCGGCGTCGGTCTGGACGAACTCGTCGATCCGGTCGGCGACGGTGCGCGCGGTGCCGACGAACGTCTGCCGCGCGCTCGCCTCGATGACCAGCTCGCGGATGCTGAGGCCGCGCTCGGCGGCGAGGGCCCGCCACCGGCGGACGGTCTCGCCGCGGTCGCCGCGGAACTGCGCGCGGCCCTTCGAGACGCCCTCGTCGAGGTCGGGTTCGATGTCGGGGAGCGGCCCGTCGGGGTCGTAGGCGGACAGGTCCCGTCCCCAGTAGCCCTCCAGGAACGCGATGGCGTTCTGCGGGGAGACCTGCCCGCGGCGGATCTCGGCGGCGCGTTCGGCCGCGTCCTCCTCGGTGTCGCCCAGCACGTAGGTGACCGCCGGCATGATCTTCAGGTCGTCCGGGCGGCGGCCGTACCGGGCGAGCCGGCTCTTGACGTCCTTGTAGAAGGCGCGGCCGTCCTCCAGGGTGCCGTGCCGGCTGAAGATGACGTCGGCGTCGGCGGCGGCGAACTCGCGGCCGGCGGGCGAGTCGCCCGCCTGGATGATCACGGGGTGGCCCTGCGGCGGGCGCGGCACGTTGAACCGGCCCGCGATGTCGAACTGCGGGCCGCGGTGCGCGAACGCGCCGGCGCCGGGGCGGGCGAACTCCCCCTTCGCCGGGTCGGCGGGCACGTCGCCGCCGCCCCAGGAGTCCCACAGTTCGCGGGCGGTGTGCAGGAACTCGGCGGCGCGGGTGTAGCGGTCGGCCTCGGCCAGGAAGCCGCCGCGCCGGAAGTTCTCACCGGTGAACGCGTCCCAGCTGGTCACGACGTTCCAGGCGGCGCGGCCTCCGCTGAGGTGGTCGACGGTGGCGAGGCGGCGCGCCACCTCGTAGGGCTCGTTGAAGGTGGAGTTGACGGTCGCGGCGAGGCCGAGGCGGGTGGTGACGGCCGACAGCGCCGACAGCACGGTCAGCGACTCGGGACGTCCCGCCACGTCCAGGTCGTGGATGCGTCCCTTCATCTCCCGCAGCCGCAGGCCCTCGGCGAGGAAGAAGAAGTCGAACCTGCCGCGCTCGGCGGTCTCGGCGAGGTGGACGAACGACCCGAGGTCGATCTGGCTGGCCGACCGGGGGTCCGTCCAGACGGTGGTGTTGTTGACGCCCGGGAAGTGGGCCGCCAGATGGATCTGCTTGACGGGCATCAGCGGGCTCCCGCGGTCGAGCCGGCGAGCGCGGCGGACACCTGCGGGGCGACGAGGTCCGCCCACGCGCCGAGCACCCCGGCGGCATCGGGCACCTGCGCCTCCAGGAACGCCAGCCCGGGGGTCGGAACGGTCGCGCCCAGCTCCACCAGGAGCGGCCGCAGGTGCACCTCCACGGCCAGGGAGTGCTTGGGGTCTCCCATCACCAGCAGCGGAAGCGCGACCGCCGAGGTGAGCGCGCCGCCGGGGAGGCGGTCGAGGAACACCTTCAGCAGGCCGGTGTAGGTGGCCTTGTAGGTCGGGCTCGCGACGACCAGGACGTCCGCCCGGGTGACCCGGTCGAGCGCGTCCCGCACCCCGGCCGCGGGCTCCGCGCCGAGCAGGACGGGTGCGAGCGCGGAGAGGTCGACGGCGTCCGGCTCTGCGGCGCGCCCGATCCGCCCGGCGACCGCTTCCGCGGCCTGGAGCGCGATTTGCAGCGTCCGGGACTCCGGACGCGGGTTCCCCACCAGGGCGAGGACGCTCACGACTCCGCCCCCTGCCCCGCGACGCGCTCGTAGGGGATCTTCTCGCCCGCCTCGACCGCGACCGGCAGCCGGTTCTCCGCGGGCGGCAGCGGGCACGTCGCGAACCCGGTGTACGCGCACGGCAGGTTGTGGGCCCGGTTGAAGTCGAGCGTCACCGTGCCGTCGGCGGCGGGCGCAGCGACGAACAGCGCGCGGTTCGCGGCGTAGGTGGTGACCCCGGACGTCGCGTCGGTGAACAGGATGAGCAAGTCGCCGGGCTCCTTGCCGTTGAACGCGGTGAGCGCGAGCGGCCGCCCGTCCAGCTCGAACTCGACCTTGCCGGGCGCGTCGTAGACGTGCTGGAGCCCCTCGACGGCGGCGCCGACGGTGGTCGGGAGCGGCGCGTCGAACGCGACGTAGCGGCCGGTCACCGCCCAGTGCGGGTCGGGCGGGAAGGCGGGCGTGCCGCGGAACTCGGTGCGCAGCGGATGGCCTGGGTGGCGGGGCCGGACGAGGTCGTTGCCGCCGCGCTTGGCGACCTCGATCGCCGCGTCCCCCCAGCGCGCGGTGACGCCACCGCGTTCGGGCAGCACGCCGAACCGGTGCTCGCCGCGCACGGGCTCGCCGTCCACGACCAGTTCCTCGCCGTCGCCGAGGACGACGGCCACGCCCTCGGGGCCGGTGGTCCAGACGCCCGGCGCGTCGGGGAGGCGGCGCGGCTCCCCGTCCAGGAAGTGCAGGCCGGTGATCGCGAGGAAGCCGTGCGGGTCGGCGAGCCGCGCCTCCTGTGCGGCGTGCCAGGTCCGCCACTCCGCCGCGAACGCCTCGGTGGTCGTCGTGGTCTGTTCGGTCATGTCCGGTCCTCCAACAGCCGTGCGCCTGGGGCGGCGATGGGCGCGTCCCCGCCGGGGATGGCGGCGAGCAGTTCGCGGGTGTAGTCGTGGGCCGGCGCGCCGAAGATGGCGCCGGTCGCGCCGGTCTCGACGACCCGCCCGGCCTTCATGACCGCGACGCGGTGCGCGATCTGCCGGACGACCGCGAGGTCGTGCGAGATGAACAGGTACGCGACGCCCATGCCGTCCTGCAGCTCGGCGAGCAGGTCCAGGACCTGCGCCTGGACCGACACGTCCAGCGCCGAGACGGGCTCGTCGCACACCACGAGGTCGGGTTCCAAGGCCAGCGCGCGGGCGATCGCGACGCGCTGCCGCGGGCCGGCGCTCCAGCGTCGCGGCCGGGAGCGCGACGCGGTCGAGCAGGTCGCGGGCGCGGGCCGTGCGGGACGCCCGGTCCCCGACCCGGAACGCCCGCAGCGGTTCGGTGACCACCTCGCCGATCGAGAACCGGGGGTCGAGGGAGGCGTACGGGTTCTGGTAGACGAGCTGGGCCCGGCGCCGCAGCCGGCGCAGCCCCGCCCCGCCCGCCGCGGTGACGTCCTCGCCGTCGAACACGATCCGGCCGGACGTCGGCGGGACGAGCCGCAGGATCAGCCGCGCGGTCGTCGACTTGCCCGACCCCGACTCGCCGACCAGCGCGAGCGTCCGGCCCCGGTGCAGGGTGAGGCCGATGTCGTCGACGGCGCGGACGGTCCGGCCGCGCGGCAGCGGGAAGTCCTTGACGAGGTGCTCGGCCGTGACCAGCACGGACTCGCCCGGCTCCGGCTCATCGGGCGGGGGCGCGGCGGGCCGGGCCCGGACGGCGGTGAGGCTCGGCGCGCTGTCCAGCAGCCGGCGCGTGTAGGCGTCCCGCGGGTCCTCGATGATCTGCCGCGCCGGGCCCGACTCCACGACGCGGCCCTGCGACATCACGGCGATCCGCGCGGCCCGGTCGGCGGCGACGCCGAGATCGTGGGTGACGAGCAGCACGGCGGTGCCGAGCTCCTCGGTCAGGTGCTGGAGGTGGTCGAGGATCCGGCGCTGCACGGTGACGTCCAGGGCGCTGGTCGGCTCGTCCGCGACGATCAGCTGCGGCCCGGCGGCGATCGCGACGGCGATCAGCGCACGCTGCCGCATGCCGCCCGACAGCTCGTGCGGGTACTGGCGCGCCCGGACCGCGGGCTCCGGCATCCCGGCGCGCTCCAGCGCCTCGGCCGCCGCCGCCGGCGCGCTGCGGCGGGTGGCGAGCCCGTGCAGCCGCAGCACCTCCGCGACCTGCTCGCCGATCCGCTTCACCGGGTTCAGCGAGACGCCCGGGTCCTGCGGGACCAGCCCGATCCGGGCGCCGCGGACGGTGCGCAGCTCCCGCTCCGAAAGCGCCGCCAGGTCGCGGCCCGCGAACCGGACAGCGCCGGCGTCGAGGGAGGCGTTCGGGGGCAGCAGCCGCAGCACGGCGTGCGCGGTCGTGCTCTTGCCCGAACCCGACTCCCCCACCAGCGCGACGATCTCCCCCGGCCGCACGTCCAGGCCGGCGCCGCGCACGGCCTCCACCCGGCTCGTCCTGGTCAGGTACGAGACGGACAGGTCCTCGATGGAAAGGAGCGGAGTCTCCTCGGGGCCGGTCACCGCCGCCCCCACTCGCCGTCGAGCGCCCGCGCGATCCGGTTCGTGGCGAGCACGGTCGCGGCGATCGTCAGGCCCGGCAGCGCGGTCATCCACCAGGCGTTCGCGAGGTAGTTGCGGCCGTCGGAGATCAGCGTCCCCCACTCCGGCGCGGGCGGCGCCGCGCCGTAGCCGAGGAAGCTCAGCGACGACACCGCCAGCACCGCCGTGCCGAAGTCCAGTGTCGCGAGCACCAGCACCGGCCCGATCGCGTTCGGCAGGACGTGCCGTCCGAGGACCGCGTACCAGCGCGTCCCGCAGGACCGGGCCGCCTCCACGAACACCGCCTGCCGGACCCGCAGCACCTCCGACCGCATCACCCGCGCGAACGTCGCGACGCTGGCGACGCCCACGGCGACCGCGACCTTCACCGTCCCGTAGCCGAGCGCGGTGACCAGCGCGAGCGACAGGTGCCCTGGTAGCCGCTCAGGTAGCCCTCCGCCAGAAGGCCGAGCGCGCCGAGCTTGGGGACGGCGTCGAAGTTGGCCTTGACGACCTCGGCGGTCAGCGCGGTGCCGTCGCTGAAGGTGACGCCGGGCCGCAGGTGGAAGGTGAACGTCCGGGCGTCATCGCCGATGGTCCAGCTCTGCGCGAGCCAGGGGACGATCTTGCCGGTGGACGGGTCCTGGTCGGTGAGCGAGTCGACGACCTGGCGTACCGAGTAGATGGTGTCGTTGCTGGCGACCTGCTGGGGGTCGGCGCAGCCCGCGTCGGACCCGACGGCGAAGGTCAGGGTGCCGCCGGTCCGGGGCGTCCCGGCGCCGCCGCCGGACGCGCCGCCGCCCGGTCCGCACGCGGTGAGCGCCGCCAGTCCGGCCGCCACGACGGCGGCGCTCCGCCACGCTCTCGGCGTCGCTCTCACGTGGACCTCTCCCCTCCAGGGCCTGCTGATCACCGTCAACGTAAGCGCCCCGCCATGTATCCGTCAATATCGACCAATAAAGTAGGGAATGAGTCAGCCGAGGCGGCGGAAGGCGCTCGCGTGGAACACCAGCGGCGGGACGTCCGGGGCGGCGTCCAGATCGTGCACGCGGAACACGACGATGTCGTGGTCGCCGGAGCGCACCCGCTGCTCGACCGTGCACTCGTACCAGGCGGACGCGCCCTCGACGAGCACGCCGCCGCCCGGCGTGGACCGCCACCCGACCCCGGCGAACCGGTCGCCGGTGCGGGCGCCGAGCCGCCGCCCGACGTCCTCCTGGTGCGCGCCGAGCACGCTGATCCCGATGCGGGGCAGCTCGCGCAGCAGCGGCCAGGTCGTGGACGTGTGCGCGACGCACACCGACACCAGCGGCGGATCGAGGGACACCGGGACGAACGAGCTGGCGGCGATGCCGACGGGCCTCCCGCCCGCCAGGCCCGCGACGACCGCGACGCCGGTCGGGTAGGCGCCGTAGACGCGGCGGAGGTTCAGGTCGAGCGCCGTCATCGCACCGTTCCCGCCGCGGGCGCCGGCGTGAGCGGTGGTCGGAGGGGGGTCGGGGTCACGTGGGCCTTCCTTTCGGGAGGGAATCCGCCGGTCAGGAACTCCCGGCCGACCGAGACCGGCCGAGGGCCGGAAGCATCCCGGCGACGCGGGGAGTGTAAGCACCCACCAGATGAAAAATCAACCAAACCAGTAGGAAATACATGCAACCCCCACCCCGTTGGCTAGTTCTCGTCGGCCACCACGCCTAGGTAGGTGCCGTAGATCTCGGACTTTCCCGTGCGGCGTTCGGCCGTTCCCAGCAGGACCGACCGGGCGCCCGGTGGCTCGCCGGGCGCGACGACGTCGAACCGGACGTCGATCGGGCGGGACGTCGCCGGGTCCGTGATCTCCACCAGGACGACGACCGCCTCGCCGTCCACCTCGATCCCGGTCACGCGGTGCCGGGACGTCAGCTGCTGCGTCGAGTGGTCGCCGGGCAGCCGCAGCCGGATGGGCGCGCAGAGCTCACCCGGCCGCGGCGGCACGCACAGGCTCGTGGGCATCGCCGGTCCCTAGACGTTCTCGCCAAGCTTCTCGGCGCGCCCGGAGATGTCGGCGTCCCCGGTGACCTGCGCCGGGTGCGTGTGGGCGAAGCCGGTCATCCGCGCCCACGCGTCCAGGTCGCGCTGGCTCGCCTCGTGGCCCACGTGCGTGACGACGTCGACGTCAGTCGCCTGCGAGCGCAGGTGCCCGGCACGCGCGTGCTCCTTCGGGATGTGCGCGAACGGGTCGAAGGAGTACGCCCTCATCGCGTTCTCGTGGGTGATCTTGTTGATGACCGCGTCGTCGAGGTGGCCGAGGCTCTCCATGACGTCCTCGGGAGCGAACGGCCAGTTGCTGTCGGAGTGCGGGTAGTCCGACTCCCAGCAGACCATGCCGGTGTCGAGCCAGTCGAGGAGCGTCGGGCCGACCTTGTCGGTGATGAAGCACGTGTGGATGTGCTTGTTGAACACGTCGGACGGGCCGTCGTAGCCGGGCGGGAAGGTCGCCTTCGTCCAGCCCGAGTGCCGGTTCTGCACGTGCTCGGCCCGCCAGAGGAAGTACGGGATCCAGCCGATGTCGCCCTCGGTCAGCGAGAATTTCAGCTCGGGGAAGTCGCCCCAGAACTCGGCCCACACCAGTTCGAGCAGCGTGTAGGCGCTCATGATGGACGACCCCGTCATGGCCACGCTCGCCGGCGCGTCACTGGAGAACATCGGCGCGCGCGAGGACGACCCGATGTGCGTGCACAGCACCGTCTTGCACTCGCTGGCCGCCTCGAACAGCGGGTACCAGTACTTGGTGTGGATGCTGGGCATCTTCAGCGCCTCGGGGTTCTCCGAGAACGTGACGGCGTGGCAGCCCTTGGCCGCGAGGCGGCGGATCTCCTTGGCGGCCTCGTCGACGTCGAACAGCGGGAGGATCCCGCACGGGATGAACCGGCCGGGGTACGCGCCGCACCACTCGTCGATGTGCCAGTCGTTGTACGCCTTGATCATGACCAGGTTGGTCTCGCGGTCCGGGCCCTGGTTCAGGACCTGGCCGGAGAACCCGGTCCAGTTCGGGAAGTTCAGCCCGGCGAGCTGGCCGCCGGCGTTCATGTCCCTGACCCGCTCGTCGACGTTGAAGCAGCCCGGACGCATCTCGTCGTAGCTGCTTGCGTCGATGTTGTACATCTCGCGGGGCTTCCCGGCGACGGCGTTCAGGCCCATGTTGCGGCCCCGGAGATCGCCGTAGTACCACTGCTGCACGCCGTCCGGTTCGAGGCGGACGCGCGGCATCCGGTCGCGGTACTTCCGCGGGACGTGGGCGTCGAACATGTCGGCGGGCTCGGCGATGTGGTCGTCGACGCTGACGAGGATCAGGTCGTCCTTGTGCATGAGGAACCCTTCGCTCGGTCTTCCGGGAGTCAGGCGGGGACGAAGTAGGGGAGCCGGAGGTCGCCGCCGACCCGGCGGAACGACACGCGGACGGGCAGGTCGGCGCGCAGGTCGTCCGGCGCGGCGTCGATGATGTTGGTCAGCATCTGGTAGCCCTCGTCGAGGGTCACGATCGCTGCGGCGTACGGCGGATCGAACGCGGGCGTGACCGGCCGGTGGACGACGGTCCAGCTGTAGAGCGTCCCGCGTCCGGCGCTCGCCTCCCAGACCTGCCCGCGGGCCAGGCATCCGCGGCAGTGCTCGCTGGGCGGGAAGGTGATGGCGCGGCACCGCGCGCAGCGCTGGAACAGCAGCTCTCCACGCGCGCAGCCGTCCCAGAACGGGGCGGTCACCTCGCTCGGGACGGCGTGCGGAACTTCGCGGGTCTGCGCCCGCAGCCGGGTCGTCATGGCAGGTCGTCTCCCAACAGGATCACGCCGGTGAACAGGGCGCCGGCTCCGCCGGTCGTGCACAGCGCGACATGCGCGCCAGGGACCTGGAGCGGCCCGGCGTCGCCGCGCAGCTGCTGCACCCCGCGGATCACGCGCTGCATCATCTGCGGGTTCGCGCCCGCGTGGCTGAACGACATCAGGCCGCCGTCGGTGGTGACCGGGTGGCTGCCGGTCAGCTCGATGCGGCCGTCCTCGACGAACGGCCCGCCCTCCCCCTCGGGGCAGAAGCGCATCGCCTCCAGCTGGCGGATGATCTCGAACGAGAACGGGTCGTACAGCTCCAGCACATCGACGTCGTCGCGCTCGATGCCCGCCTGCCGGAACGCGAGGTCCGCCGCGCGGCGGCCGGCCCACCCGTTGGACGGTGCGTCGCGCCGGCCGCGCAGGTCGAAGCTCGGCGGGAACTGGTAGGACGGGCCGAAGAAGTCGACTCCGGCGCCGAGCACGTGCACCGGGTCGCGGCGCAGGGACCCGGCGCGCTCGGCCGTGGTGACGACGGCGGCGCAACCGCCCTCCGACGTCATGGCGCAGTCGAGGAGGTGGAAGGGCTCGGCGATGGGGCGGGACGCGGTGATGTCCGCGGGCTTGAAGGGGCCCCTTCCCCGGTAGATCGCCTCCGGGTTGCGGTCGCCGTTGTTGCGGATCGTGGCCGCCACCCGCGACAGCTGCTCCCGCGTCGTCCCGAAGACCTCCATGTGGCGGCGGGCGATGAGCGCGAACTCGGCGGCGGTGAACATGCCCCAGGGGGCGACGAACTCGTTCTCCGGACGGGTCCACGGCGCGGTCGCCGCACGGTCGGTGTAGCTCCCGGCCTGCGCGGCCACCAGGACGACCACCTCCGCATAGCCCTTCTCGACGGCGGCCGCGGCCTCGGCGAACATGCCGGCGCCGAAGTCCTGGCCCTGCCAGGCGGGCCCGACGCCGAGGTCGTAGATCAGGGACGTGCTGTCGGCCATGGCACTGACGCCGTCGACGTCGGACAGGGCCAGCCCGGCGTCGTCCAGTGCGCCGAGGACCGCCTTGACCATGAGGCTGCGGGAGGTCTCCTCCTCCAGGCGGCGCGCCTGCCGGGTGTTGTGCACCCCGGCGATGACGGCCCGGCGGTTCGATGCCCTCACTCGGTGCTCCTAGGGGGTCGAGCCATGTGCGTCAGATCACTCACACCTGTGCACTATTAGACTTACGAATATCGTGACTGTCAACGTAGATCTGGTACATCAGCGGCCTTTGTGTGACCATCTTCAGAGACTAATAGTTCACTGTGGCTCGGGTGGGAGCCAGGGAGGTCGCATGACCATCCGCCTGATCCTGGACATGGCGGCGCAGGCCGGGGCCGGCCGCACGGCCCTGGTGCCCGGCACCGGCGACCCGGTGACCTTCGGCGGCCTCGCCGCGCTGGCCGACGCCGGAAGCGCGCTGCTGACGCGCCTCGGCGGCCGCACCCTGGCGTTCATCGGCGCCAACTCCCCGGCGGTGCCCGCGCTGCTGTTCGCCGCCGCCGGCGCCGGCGTCCCGTTCGCGCCGCTCAACTACCGCCTGGCCGACCCGTCCCTGCGGGAGCTGATCGCCCGCCTCGACGCGCCCGTCCTCGTCACCGACCCGTCCCACCGCGTCGAACCGCCCGGCGACGCCGTCGCGTCGTTCACCACGCGCGAGTGGCTCGACCTCGCCGCGGACGCGTCCGCGGCGCCCGGCCCCGCGGAGGCGTCCGAGACGAGCCCCGCGGTCCTGCTGTTCACCAGCGGCACGACGTCGGCGCCGAAATGCGCCGTCCTGCGGCACTCGAACCTGCTCTCGTACGTCCTCGGAACCGTCGAGTTCGGCGCGGCGGCGGAGAGCGACTGCGCGCTGCTGAGCGTCCCGCCGTACCACGTCGCCGGGATCGGCGCCGTCCTCACCAACGCCTACGCCGGCCGGAAGGTCGCCTACCTGGCGGACTTCATGCCGGAGGGGTGGCTCGACGCGGTCCGGACCCGGCGGGTGAGCCACGCCATGGTGGTGCCGACGATGCTGGCCCGGATCGTGGAGCACCTCGGGGACCGCCCGGCGGACTGCCCGAGCCTCACGTCGCTCGCCTACGGCGGAGCCCGGATGCCGCTGCCGGTGCTCACGCGGGCACTGGAGGCGTTCCCCTCGACCGGGTTCGTCAACGCCTACGGCCTCACCGAGACCAGCTCGACGATCGCGGTCCTCGGGCCCGGCGACCACCGTGCGGCGGCGGCGTCCGGGGAGCCGCACCGCCTCGGCTCGGCGGGCCGCCTGGTCCCGGGCATCGAGGCGCAGATCCGCGGCGAGGACGGCCGCGAGGCGCCCGGCGGCACGGTCGGCGAGCTGTGGGTCCGGGGGCCGCAGGTGTCCGGCGAGTACGCCGGGCTCGGTTCCGTGCTGGACGCCGACGGGTGGTTCCCGACCCGCGACCTCGCCCGCCTCGACGAGGAGGGCTACCTGTTCCTGGCGGGACGCGCGGACGACACGATCATCCGCGGCGGCGAGAACATCGCGCCCGCCGAGATCGAGGACGTCCTGCTCCTGCACGACGCCGTCCGCGAAGCCGCCGTCGTCGGAGTGGCCGACCCCGACTGGGGAGAGCGTCTGGTGGCCGTCGTCGTCCCCGCCGGACCGGCCGTGCCCGGCGGGGAAGACCTCGGGGCGGAGCTGCGCGCCTTCGTCCGCTCCCGGTTGCGCGGCTCCCGGACGCCCGACGAGGTCGTCTTCCGCGGCGAGCTGCCCTACACCCAGACGGGCAAGCTCCTGCGCCGCGAGATCATCGCCGCCCTGGCGGCCGGGCTCGGCTCGCCCACGCACGCCTCATGACCGCAGATGTCGAACACGGACAGGAGAGAGCGTTGACCGACACCATCATCAAGCCCGGTACCCGCCTGCACAGCCAGGTGTGCGGCACCGGCGTCATCGTCGTCCGGCCCGGCTCGCCGGGCCTCGACCTGCGGTGCGGCGGTGTCCCCATGTCCGCGTCGGCCGACCGCGCGATGGCCGGCGAGCCGCGGAGCCCGTTCGACGGAGGGTCGCTGCTGGGCAAGCGGTACACCCATCCGGACGACGACTCCCTTGAGCTGCTGGTGACCAGCCCCGGGGCGGGCACGCTGTCCGACGGCGACACCCCGCTCGTGGTGAAGGAGGCCAAGCCGCTCCCCGCGAGCGACTGACCCACGGCGAGGAGCGTCACTCCTCGGGCCGCGCCCGGGGCCGCAGGGACGTCTTCGGATGGTCGGCGTACTGCTGGTACGCGTCCCCCAGGTTCCAGGCGATGTCGTCGCGCAACTGCCGGATGTTGGACATCTCGGCGTGCAGCGAACGCAGGGTGTACGCGGTCACCGCCTGCGGATAGTTCGACATCGGCTCGTCCAGCAGCCCGAGCTCCCTGCCCCTGCTCTGCGCCCACATCAGCTCGTCGATCGACTTCTGGACGGTCTCCAGGTAGCGGTCGACGGCGTCGAGGATCGAGGCCGGCTCGGTGTCCCCGGCCAGCCAGATCTTGAGCATCAGCGGATGCTTGGTCATCACCGGCTCGTCCCCCGGCAGGGCCTCCGCCCACGCGCGCAGCCTCCGCTCCCCCCGGGCGGTCGACTCGTAGACCGTCATCTTGCGCTTGCCGACGTGGATGGTGCGCTCGGCGGCCATCCCGTGCTCGATCAGCCGCGCCAGCTCCCGCCGGATGTGGCTGACGGCCGGGGCCCAGTAGAAGTGCCCGACCGTGTGCTGGGAGCGCACCTTGATCTCGCCCGCGGTGAGCGACTCGTCGGTGACCACGAGCACGCCGAGGACGAGGTACGCGGTCGTCGGCAGATCCGGGTAGCCGGCATCGGACGCGGGCGGCTCCTCCCGCCGCGCGGCGTCCTCGTCCGTCCCCCGCGATGCCCCGTGTCCCACGTCGTCGTTCCCGCCGGTCGCCGTCATCCTGCGAGCGATCGTAGCCGTGGCCGGAAGCCCGCCGTCACAGGCCGGCGGGCCGGTCGCCGATGATCCCGTCCGCCGCCAGGGCCGCGATCTCGCGCTCGCCGAGACCGAGCTCCGCCAGGACCTCGCGGTTGTGCCGGCCGAAGAGCGGAGCCCCGCTCCGCACCCACCCGGAGGGCGCGGTCCGGGACCGGAAGGGCAGCCCCGTCGAGCGGAACCCGCCCGCCACCGGATGCCGGACGTGCTCCCAGAACCCGCGGGCGCGCAGGTGCTCGTCGTCCGGCAGCTCGCTCGCCGGCGTCACCCGCGCGGCCGGGACGCCCGCCGCCCGGAGCGCCGCAACGGCGGACCCGACGTCCCTGCCCGCCACCCAGGAGCCGATGGCCTCGTCGACCTGCGCGGCGCGGGCTTCCCGGCCGGGGCGGGTCGCCAGGCCGGGATCGTCCGCGAGGTCGGGACGGCCGATGGCGGCGGCGAGCGAGGGCCACTGCGCGTCGTCCGTCACGGCGATCGCCGCCCACTCGTCGGCCCCGGCCGTCCGGTACACGCCCTGGGGCGAGGCGCCCGGCCCGCGATTGCCGTCGCGGCGCAGGGTGACGCCGCGGACGGTGTGCTCCAGCAGCGCCTCGGCCGCCACGTTGAGAGCCGCCTCGACCATGGTCCCCTCGACGTGCACTCCCCGTCCGGTGGCGTCGCGGCTCTCCAGCGCGATCACCGCCGCGAAGGCCGCGTGGACGCCGGCCGCCGGGTCGCAGACCCCGCGGGGGATGATCGGCGGGCCGTCCGGGTGCCCCGTCATCCACGCCATGCCGCTCGCCTGCTCCATCGTCTGGGCGAAGCCGACCCTGTCCCGCCAGGGGCCGTCGAGGCCGAAGGCGGGCATCCGCACCATGCACGCCCGGGAGCTCGCGTCCGACACGTCCGGCCACTCCAGCCCGAAGTTCGCCATGACGCGCGGGGAGAAGTTCTCGACGACCAGGTCACTGCCCTCGATGAGCCTCAGCGCGACCTCCCGCGCCCGGGGATGGCCCAGTTCCAGGCCGATCGCGCGCTTGTCGTTGTTGCTCGCGAGGAAGACCGATCCCCACTCCCACCACTGGTCGACGGTCGGCGGGCGTCCGCCGGAGAACCGCATGCCGTCCGGGCGCCGCAGGCCCTCGATCTTGACCACGTCCGCGCCGAACGCCGCCAGGAGCTGGGTGGCGGTCGGACCGGCCCAGAAGGCGGTGAAGTCGGCGACCCGCACCCCGTGCAGCGGGCGCTGGTCCACCGGCGCGCCCGGCCGGGCGGTACGCTCGCGCACCAGCCAGCGCACCTCGCCGGTGTCGCGGCCCAGCTCGGGCACCGCCCCCGGCGGGGACGCCTCGAACGCGCTGGTGCGGTACGGGACCCGCGGCTGGAGATGGCCGAGCGAGTTCTTGACGAAGACGCCGCGCTCGCGGAACTGGTCGATGTCGGCCAGCGTCTCCGGTGTCCCGATCGGGGCCACCGGGATCCGCAGCGCGGACGCGAGATCCACGATCTCCGCCGTGGTGCGGACGGCGGCCCAGCCGTGCACCATCTCCAGGAACTCCTCGCGCCGCCGGATCCGGCCCGCGAACGACGCCAGGTCGGCGTCGTCGAGGAGATCCGCGCGGTCGATCAGGACGAGGAAGTCCGCGAACTGCTGCGCGGTGATCGTGCAGAAGCCGACGAGGCCGTCGGCGGTCGGCACGATCGACGGCATCTCCAGGCTCCGGCCCGCCGCCGGAGCGTCCTCGCCGAGCACCTCGGCGAGGACGGCGCCGAGGCCGCCCATGGTGACGGCCATCGCCTCGAAGACCGACACGTCGAACTCGTCCCCCCGGCCGGTGCGCCTGAGGCGGCGGATCCCGGCGGCGGCGGCGAAGCCGGCGTACGCGCCCGCCACCCACTCGCCGACCCTGCCGCCTGCCTGCAGCGGCTCCTGGCCGGGCCAGCCGCGGCCCTGGATCGACCCGCACAGCGCCTGGAGGATGAACTCGTTGGCCTGGACGCCCTGGTCGACGTAGGGGCCCTCGGTGCCGAACGGCGTGATGCTGACGACGACGGCCTCGGCGCCGGGGGGCGGCAGGGACCGCACCCGCGCCAGATCCCAGCCGCCCGTCCCGTCGACGATCACGACGTCCGCGCCGCGGACCAGGTCGCGGGCGGCCGGCGGCTCCACCCCGTCCGAGACGACCGACCGCTTGCCCGCCGCCAGGAACTGGAACAGGGGCGCGTGCTCGCCCGGGCCGAGGACGAGGTCCCCCGACGCGCTCCACGTGCGCAGCGGGTCGCCGTCCGCCGGCTCCAGCTTCACGACCTGCGCACCGGCGTCGACGAGCAGCTTTCCGCAGTAGGCGCCCGGGATGTTCCCGGTGCACTCCAGGACACGGACATCAGCGAGCGGGAGGTGACGGGGCATCGAATCCTCACAACGTCGATGTGGCCTAGGTCTCGATCACGTAGGACTATTAGATATCGGGAACAGGAGAGCTACAAGAGCACAAGACGGGACATCGTTGGCGTACGCGCAGGTAAGTGAGTCCTAACCGGGGGTCTGGCAGCGGACTAATCGTCCGAGATTCTCGGACGCCGACACCCTCGGTCGGGCGCCTCAGCAGGATGGACGGGGTGGGATGCGATCGGGCGGAACCGATCACGCGGGCGGGTCGTCGCATGGTTTCGTGGTCGTCGAAGATCAGGGACGAGGGCGCGATGAGTCGGTTTCCGCAGTTGCCCGCACCGGCGGACCTCGCCGCCGCCGGGCCCAAGGGCGCCAAGAGGATGCTGGCCAGGGCCGCGAGCCCGCTGCCCGCCGCCGAACTGGCGCCGTTCTTCGAGGAGGCCTGCCGCGAGCTGGTGCGGGCCGGAGAGAGCGAGCTCGCGTTCTGGGCGTTCGGGCAGGCGCGCAAGGTCGAGAAGGACCAGCCCGCGCTCCTCGACCTCGACCGGGTCCAGGACGTGTTCCTCGACCTGGTGCCCGCGGGCGGCGTCGGGCCGGCCGCGCTGCGCGACTACGCCAAGACCCTCGCCGCGGAGCTCCCCGCGGCGGAGGCGCACGCCCGCTTCCGCGCGGTCGTCTGCGCGGGATTCGACGCCGGGCTCATCCCGTACGCCCGGATCTTCCCCGACCTGCGCACGCTGGCCCGCGCCGCGAAGATCAAGAAGCGGGACGAGGACGCGTTCCTGGCCGAGCGGCTGCTGCGCGCCGGTCTCCTGCCCATCGCGTCCCACCAGGTCTGGGCGGCCGCCCGCGAGCCGCTCGCCGCGGTGGCCGGACGCGACGACGACCTGATGAAGCTGCTGATCGCCGCCGAACCCGACCGCGCCCGGCACGAGGAGGACAGCGGCGAGGAGGTCGCCGAGGAGATCCGGCAGATGTGGCTGGAGTCCCTCGCCGAAAGCGGGGCGGGGCCGCGGCTGCCGGCGGAGTGGTTCGCCACCACGGGGCGGGGGTGCGCGGCGGCCGTCCTGCTGAAGCTCGCCGACCAGGCGGGAGAGCGGCTGTTCCCCGACTCCGAGGTGGTGTACGGGGAGGAGACCGACCCGGGGCTTCCGTCTCCCGGCCACCGGCACATCATTCCCCAGTCGCGGATGGGCACCGACTCGCCTAGGTGGTGGAAGAAGGACTTCGACGCCGAACGGCTGGCCGCGGACGCGGCGTCCGGGCCGGAAGGACGCGAGCGTTTCGCCGGTCTGCTGGACGGCTTCGTCCGCGACCTCGGGTATTTCGGCAACGTCGACTACGCCGCTACGGTGCGGGCGTTCTGGGCCCTGCCGAAGACCCGGGAGGTGCTGAGCGAAGCCGTCGACGGCTGGAAGGCCGACGCAGGCCGTCCGGACCTTCCCTTCCAGCACGACGCCTTGCACCGGCTGACGCGGCTCACCGGGCGCGGCGGCCTTCTCGACCTGGAGCCGGGCGCCGCCGCGGGACTCGACCCCGCCGACCCTGTGGACGCCCTGCTGGCGGCCCTGCGCGGCGGCATTCCCGCCGAGTTGGCCGTGCCCCGCGACGGGTCGCCGTCCAAGGCCTCGGCGTCGGGCCGGACGATCGTCCAGCACCTCGGGTTCCTCACCATCACGGAGCGGTCCTGGCACGCCCACGCGTCCGTCACCGGCGACGGCGAACTGTGGGTGCGGCTTCCTCAACTGCCCGACGGGCTGCTGCCCTGGTACGACGGCGAGACCTGCGTCGTGTCACGGATCCAGGACGGCGTCTGGCAGACGTTCCGGGTCGAGGGGCAGACGGGCGAGACCGTCGCGCTGACCCTGGACCCCGGCGCCGCCACCGCGCGGCCCCAGGCACCGGGAACCGTCGAGGTGACGTTCCCGGGCGCGGCCGGGCCGAGCGAGGTCCGGTTGAGCCGCGGCGCGATCACGGTCACCGCCCCCGGCGGGACCCGGACGGCCCGGCTGCCCTTCTCGCCCGTCTGGGCCTCGAAGAGCTCGCTCGTACCGCCGCCCGGCTGGTGGCCGCGGCGGGACCCGGCGGACCCGGACGGATCGGCGGCGCTGCGGCGCCTCGACCGCGAGCGCGCGGCGCGCCTGCTGGAGGCGGCGCTGGCCGGGCCGCGCGCGGCCGAAGAGGCACTGGAGGCCGTGCTGCCCGAGGTGACCGCGCCGGTCCTGCGCGACAGCGTCCTCGAAGCGGCCCACACGGCAGCCGAGTGCCTTCTGCTGGCGATCGAGCTGCGCGACCGGATCGGCCGTCCCCAGCCTCCGGACTTGCCCGCGTTGGTCTCGCCTGCCGACGATCTCCCCTTCGCGCGCACCACGATGCAGACGAAGTGGCTCGTGCGCCAACGGCTGGTGGCCCGCGCGCTGGAGTCGGCGGCAGGCGAGCCCGCGGCCGGCGAGCCCTACCTCGTCCGGACGGTCTCCCTGCCGGCCCGCGCTTCCGTGATCGTCGAGCCGGACACCCTGGCCGGCCACGCGCTCCCGGCCGTCCTGCCGTGGACGTCCGAGTCGCAGCGCGAGCGCCTGGTCGACGTCCTGCGCCTGTGGGCCAACGCTCCGCTCGGCGACGGCGCGGCGGCCTGCCGGGTCCTGCGCTTCACTCCGGCGGGCGCCGAGAAGCAGTCCAGAGCCGAGCATCAGATGCTCGACAGGGAGCTGGAGAAGGCGGCGCCCGGGCAGCTCTGGCGTACCCCGGACGGCGCCCTCCTGCTCCTGGACTACCAGCGGCACAACCGGACCGCGACGGCCGTGGAGTACGCGCCCGGTGGAACGTTCGGCCCGGGCGGGCCGCCCGGCTGGCAGGCGGCTCGGGCGCCCGTCTCCTGCTGGGGCGCCGCCGGCCGCGTCGTCCGGCTCATCCGGTTGCTGGCCGATCGCGGCCCCGCGCCGATCGATGCCGCCGCCACGGTCCGCGACCTGGCGGAAAGCGCGGGGTTCGAGGTGGCGGACGCCGTCGCGGTCTGCACGTTCCCCGCCGAGGTCCTGGACGACGGCATGCCCACGACCGGCGCCACGCTCTCCTACCCCATGCGGGACGCGGTGCGGGAGCGCCTGCTGCCCGACGACCCGGCCGACCTCTGGACCACCGGCCTCGCCACGGACGCGGCGGCCGACTGGTGGCGAACCCACGGGGACGGAGTCAAGGGATGATGCGGCGGTTGCGGAGATCGGCGAAGATGCCGAGGAACATCTTCTCCGTGTCGATGTACTCGTGGAAGCCGAAGCGGCGGGCCTTGGAGCCGTCGGCGAACATGTCGTAGTCCCAGGAGAAGACGAAGTCGCCGAAGGGCCAGGACACGAGCCGCTCGTAGGGGTGCGGCTCCAGGCCGTGCCTCTCGGTCATGGCGGTCCACAGGGGGCCCTTGTCGGCCATCACCGTCTCCAGGCTCATCGGGAGCGGGTCGGACGCCTCCAGGCCGAAGAAGCGGGCGATCTTGGGCCACAGGTCGTTCCAGCGGAACAGGTCGCCGTTGTTGATGTTGAACGCCTGGTCGGCGCAGCGCTCGTCGGTCGCGGCCCACACGGTGGCGCGGGCCAGCAGCCCGGCGTCGGTCATCTCCAGCAGCGCGCCGTAGGCGCCTGGCCTGCCCGGGAAGCGCAGCGGCACGCCCAGCTCCTTGGAGACCGCCGCGTAGACGGCGATGACCATGGCCAGGTTCATCGGGTTGCCGAGCGCGAACCCGCAGACCACGGACGGGCGGATCGCCGACCAGGTCCAGGACGCGCCCCGCCTCCGGTCCTCCAGGAAGTTCTGCTGGTCGACGTTGAACTCCGGCGGCATGTGCGGCGGGTCGTCCTCGCGGGCCGGGGTCTTGAACGGGCCGAGGTGCGCCCCGTACACCTTGTAGCCCTGCATCAGGCTGATGTGGCGCAGGCCCTTGGCGACGGGTTCGACGGTGTCGACCACGTTGACGAGCATGGCCAGGTTGGGCGGCACCAGTTCGGCCCACGTCGGCCGGTCCTGGTAGGCGGCGTAGAAGATGTGGGTGACGTGGGTCAGCTCACCGAGCCGCTTGGCGCAGTCGTCCCGGTCCAGCAGGTCGACCGGCACGTGG
This sequence comes from Actinomadura darangshiensis, assembly GCF_004349235.1. GTDB lineage: Bacteria > Actinomycetota > Actinomycetes > Streptosporangiales > Streptosporangiaceae > Spirillospora > Spirillospora darangshiensis. The sequence continues at coordinate 110,263 of NZ_SMKY01000001.1, forward strand.
CGGACGCGACCGGAGTCGGTTCCGCCGCGCCGCGACAGGCCGATCACGTCCCAGTCGCCCAGCTCCTCCAGGTGCTCCACCAGCCGCCGCCCGATGACGCCTTGCGCGCCGACGACCAGGGCCACCTTCGGTGATGTCTGCATGCTCTAAGTGTCGTCCCATCTGCTTGCATAAGTCCAATTCATCTTCGTCATCCGATCGATAGAATCTGTGCATGCTCAGCCTGCGGCAGCTCGAATACCTGGTCACGGTGGTCGACGAGGGGTCCTTCACCAGGGCGGCCGAGGCGCTGCACGTCACGCAGCCGGCCCTCTCCCACCAGATCCGGGCGCTGGAGCGGGCGGCCGGCGCGCCCCTGCTGGAGCGGCTGCCCCGGGCGGTCGGGTTGACACCCGCCGGCCGCGCGATGCTCCCGCACGCGCGGGCCGCGCTCGCCGACGCGGCCAGGGCGGAGTCGGCCGTCCGGCAGGCGGCCGGCCTCGCCGCGGGAGAACTGCGGCTGGCCACCGTCTACTCGGTCAGCATCGGGGTGCTGCCGGCCACGCTGCGCACCTGGAGCCGGCGGTACCCGGGGATCGATGTGCGGCTGTTCGAGCACCGGCACGCCGGCGAACTGGCCGAGGCCATGACGGCGGGGCAGGCCGACCTCGCCATCGGCCCGCCGCCGTCCGGCTGGACGGGGCCGGTGCACCGGCTCGGCACGGAGGAGTTCGTGGTGGCCGTCCCCGCCGACGATCCACTGGCCGTCCAGGGCGCGGCCAAGGTCGAGTTCGGGACGCTGCGCGACCGCCGATGGGTCCGCTACGGACCGGACAACGGCCTGGCCGCCATCCTGGACCGGGCCTGCCTCGACGCCGGGTTCCGGCCGAAGACCGCGGTCCGCACCGAGCAGACCGCGTCCGCCCCGACCCTTGCGGCCGCCGGTCTCGGCCCCGCCCTCTTCCCCGCCAACCTCGTCCCGGACGGCTACGAAGGCCACGTCCTGCGCCCCGAACCCGCCATCACGCGGGTCCTGGCCGCCTACGCCCGCACCCGGCTGGACGAACTGAGCAGCGCCTTCCTCACCGTCCTCGTCGAGAACGCCTCCGGCCTGCTGGCCCACAAGGCCGACGGTGGCAGGCGGTAGGCGGTGCGGCGGTTGCCGGCCGGGCGATGTCCGTCGCGCGGAGCCCGAACAGCGTAGACTCGGCGTGAACGAGGGGTTCTCGATACGGGCGGCCAAGCCTGCGTCCCCCTGGTTTCTCCGAGACTCGGTCTCCTCCGAGGCCAGACAGGCCGGCGCTTTTGACGCCGCTCCACCATCCCGTCCGGACGCGGACGCCCGTCCCCCGCGCCGGTACCACCCCGGCCACCGCAGAGGGCCGCCGACGCGGAGGCATCGAATTCTTCGCCACGGGCTGATTCCCGGCGCGAGCGGTCCGCGACCCGCGCCCGTGCACACTCCGGATCGGAGATCCAGCATGCAAACCGCCGGCACCGCCCCACCTGGGGCCGGGCTGCACCGCGAGTCGCTCGCGGAGTACACCGTCATCGCCATCACCGGCGACCTCGACATCGCCACCACCCCGTACCTGCGGGAACGCTTGAACGCCGCCCTGCGCGACACCGGTCCCCTCGTGCTCATCGACCTGTCGGGGGTGACGTTCTGCGACGCGTCCGGCCTGGCCCTGCTCGTCGGGGCGCACCGCCGGACGAAGCCGGCGGGCACCGCGGTGGCCCTCGTCGCACCGCGTCCGCAGCTGGAGCGGCTGCTGCACGTCACCGGACTGGCCCGGATCTTCGTCGTCCTTCCCTCCATGGCCGCGGCCCGCGTCCGCGGCACCGGCGTCCGATCGGCCGCGGCCTGATGACGTGGCCCGTCGGCCCGGCCGCGCCGACCGAAGCGGACCGGCGGCGCCACGACGCCGCGTTCGACCTGATGACGGCGGTCCTGAACGGAACCCGCCCGGCCGCCATGCTGCCCCTCGTGGCGGCACACGCCCGCGCGCTCTCGCACGTCCCCCTGGCGTTCATCGCCCTGCCCGGCGAGGACGGCAACACCCTGCGGATCGAGGTCACCGCCGGCGTCGGCGGTGACCGGATTCGCGGGCAGTCGGTGCGGCGCGGCCGGTCGATCCTCGGCCGGGCGTTCAGCACCCGCCGGGCCGTGTCCGCACGGGTCGTCGCCGACCAGACGCTCATCGGCCTGCCGGCCGGCCCGATCCTCATCCTGCCGCTGGAGACGGGCGAGGTCACCCGGGGCGTGCTCGCCGTCCTCGGCCGGGTGGGCGGGGAGCCGTTCAGCCCGGCGACCGCCCGTCAGCTGCTCCTGTTCTCCGACATGGCCGCCCGGCTGATCGAACTGGCCGGGGCACGCCTCGCGGCTCCCCCGGGAGACGCCATCGCCGAGGACGGACCCGGCGTCGCGCCCCTCGGGCCGCCGTGGCCCACCTGAGGATGCCGGGGCAGAACGGGAAAGACGGCGCGTCCACCGCCCGGGGCGGGCGTGGGAACCGTCCAGGGTAGATATTCTCCGGGCCTCGCTCGACGAGGCCCGCTGATTTCAGGGATTAGGGCCCTGGCGGCCCGGGCTCCCGTGTGTTTCAGAGCTTGAAAAGCTTCGCGAACGGGGCGAGGATCTTGACTTTCCGGGTCCCGAAGTCGACCAGGACGGCACGTCCGGGGTCGATCTCCAGGACCTTCCCGAGACCGTACTTGTCGTGCGTGACCTGGTCCTGGAGCGCGAACTCCTTGGCCGGTGGGGCAGCGGGCGGAGGATCGAAGGGACTGGTGGGCAGATGTCGCCGTCTGGCGGGGCCGGTGCGTTTCATCACCTCCATTATGCGCCCACCACGAGCAATGCGGCGAGACCCCCGGCAACCAGTTCGAAAACACCACGGCGCAGCCAATTTCAGCTGCCCCGCCGGAGCCTGTGGTACCATGGCTTTCAGTTGCGGTTCCCATAGACATGTGCGTGCGCCTGTTGGATCTGACCTCAGGCGCACTTTTTGTTGTTCTGGATCTTCCGGATGGGCCATCGCGGCGTCTCCGGCCGTGCACGGTGTGCGGCCGGGACCGACCCAGAAGGAGACGATCATGGCTACTGGCACCGTCAAGTGGTTCAACGCGGAAAAGGGCTTCGGCTTCATCGAGCAGGACGGCGGCGGCGCCGACGTCTTCGCCCACTACTCCAACATCGCCGCCCAGGGCTTCCGTGAGCTCCTGGAGGGCCAGAAGGTGACGTTCGACATCACCCAGGGCCAGAAGGGCCTGCAGGCGGAGAACATCGTCCCCTCCTGATCACCATGTGCGCGGTGCACGGCCCAACGGTCCGTGCACCGCGCCGCCGGCGCTCTGACCGCCGGCACGGGCGCTTCATGCCCGGCGAGCGTGGAGATGGCGCCACTGGCGATCATCGCCCACTGGCCGCCCACTTTCCGGCGGACGGCGCCCGCGAAGAGCTGCACGAGCCCCGCTGAGCGCCGCCGCCTTTCGTGATCGTTTTTTCGTCGTCACAGCGTGCGCAGGGCCTCGGTGGGGGCCAGGCGGGCGGCTCGCAGGGCCGGCAGCAGGCCGGCGATCGCGCCGATCACGATCGCGGCGCCGATGCCACCGGCCCACGCCTGCGCCGGGATGACCACCGCCCAACCCTTCGTGTCCGCGTAGACCGCGGTCGTCAGCGCACCGGCGGCGACTCCGGCCACGCCGCCGAGCAGCGCGAGCATGACCGCCTCGGAGAGGAACTGGGTGCGGATCTGCCCCCGGGTCGCGCCGAGCGCCCGGCGGAGCCCGATCTCCGAGCGCCGCTCCAGCACCGAGATGATCATGATGTTGGCGACGCCGACCGCGCCCACGATCAGCGCCACCACGCCGAGCCCGAGGAACAGGCTGTTGAACGCGCCCTCCGCGGCGGCCCGCGCGGTGAGCGCGTCGGACGGCTGGCTGACGTCGACGTCGCTGGGAGACTCGGGGTTCGCGGTCTGCGCGAGCACCCCCTGCACCGAGTTCACCTCGTCCGTGCGGGCCCGCACGTACACCGTCGTCGGAGGTCCCGCCACCGCCTCGCCCTTGTCGACCGCCGCGTAGCTGAGGTAGTGCTCCGCGGCCGGGTAGCCGATCAGGGCACTGGTGTCGATGTCGGTCGACAGCGTCGCGGGCTCCAGGATCCCCGCGACATAGAACCACTGGTTCTTCAGCCAGATCCGCTGCCCCGGGTAGACGCGGTCGATCCCGAGGCGCTGCGCGGCGAGCGCGCCGAGAACCGTGACCGGCCGGCGTTCGGTCGCCGCGTTCAGCCAGCGGCCCTGCGCCACGCCGGTTCCCACGACCTCGGGGAGGTTGAGGCTCGCGGCCTCCACCTTGAGGGAGTTGGTGTTGATCGGCGGGATCAGCGGGCTGCGGTACACGTTCGCGCCGTCGATGGCACCGGCGTGCGCCACCTGCTCGACACCGGGCAGGTGGGAGATCCGCTGCGGTGCCGCGATCGGGAGCGGCGCCGTCCCGCCGGTGACCGATTTTCCGGTGCCGGCGGTCAGCAGGTTCGTGCCGAGCTGGTCGATCTGCGCCAGGAGCCCTGCCTGGGAGGACGCCGACAGGCCGAGTACCGCGACGATCGCCGCCGTGCCGATCGCTATCCCGAGCGCGGACAGGGCGGCCCGCAGGCGGCGGGCCCGGATCCCGACGCCGGCCACGCGCAGCTGGTCCGACAGCCTCATACGCCCTCCATCGAACGCGCCGCGCTGTCGGCGACGATCCGCCCGTCCAGGACCTGCAGGCGACGGGGCGTCTGAGCGGCCAGCCCGCCGTCGTGGGTGATCATGATGATGGTCGCCCCGCCGGCGTTGAGCTCGTGCAGCAGCTCGATGATGGCCGCGCCGGTCCTGCTGTCGAGGTTCCCCGTCGGCTCGTCCGCGAGCACGATGGCGGGACGTCCGACCACGGCGCGGGCGATCGCCACCCGCTGGCGCTGCCCGCCCGAGAGCTTGCCCGGGCGGAAGTCCGCCCGATCCCCCAGCCCGACCCGGACGAGCGCCTCGGCGGCTCGCTCCCGCCGCTCGGTGCGGCCGGCGCCCCCGTACAGCAGGCCGTCGGCGACGTTCTCCAGGACGGTGGTGTGCTCGGACAGGAAGAACTGCTGGAAGACGAAGCCGATGCTGCGCGCCCGCAGGGCGGCGAGCCGGCGGTCGGTGAGCGCCGCGACGTCCTCGCCGTCGATCCGCACCGTGCCCTCGCTGGGCCGGTCGAGCGTGCCGAGGATGTGCAGCAGCGTGGACTTGCCCGATCCCGACGGGCCGACGATCGAGACCAGCTCCCCGCTCCGCACGGTGAAGCTCACGCCGCGCAGCGCGTGGACGGGCGGCTGCGAGCCGTACGTCTTGGTGACCCGATCCAGTTCGAGGACGTTCCTCTCGCTCATGTCGACGGCACCACCACTCGGTCGCCGGCCGTCAGTGCGCCGGAGACCTGCACCCGTCCGTCGGCGTTGTCGAACAGCCCCAGCGTGACCGGCACGATCCGGGTGCCGCCGCCCGCCGCGACCTCGACCGCGTATCCCCCGCCGGCCCTGCCGATGAGCGCGGTCACCGGCACGATCAGCGCGTGTTCCACGCCGCCGGTGGTGATCTGCACCTGGACGGGCGCCCGGTCGAGGGTTCCGGCGTCCTTCGGGTGCTTGAGCGTGAGGTAGACCGGGAGCGTGGCGGGCTGCGAGCCGGAGTCGTCCTTGCCGTCGGACGCGGCGACCGTGCCGATCCGGCTCACCACCCCGGGCGTGGTCCGGTTGTCCGGCAGCGTGATCTGCGCCTGGTCGCCCTTCCTGACCTCCGACTGCTGCGAGGGGTCGAGCTTTACGACGACCTCGCGCCGGTTCGACGACGCCTCCATCATCGGACGGCCCGGGCTCGCGCTCGTGCCGTTCTGGGCCGTCACCTTGCTGATCCGCAAGGGGCCGGGCAGGAACACCGCCTGGCCGAGGTCCAGCCTGCCGGTCACATCGGCACTGCGCTTGTCCTGGAGCTTCTCCAGGGCCGCCGCGGTGGCCCGGCCGAAGTGGCCGGAATCGGGATCGAGCCCGGACTTCCCGGCGTAGCCCTCGTCCACCAGGGTCTTGTTCAGCGCCCGGACGTCCTTGCCGTCGTCACCCGCGGCCAGGTCCCGGTACGCGGGCGTGCTTCCGCAGATCAGGACCACCGGCTTCTGGTCGACCTTGTACAGCGTCTCGCCGCAGTCGATCTGGGCGCCCGCCACCGGCACCCGGGTGTAGGTCCCCTTCGCCCGGTTGACCACCGGGTACGGGGTCCCGCCGACGCCGCCCGCGTACGAGAGCGTCCCGCTCTGGTCGACCTGGGAGGAGAGCGCGCCCTCCTGCACCGCCACGAGCGACGTCCCATCGCCGGCCGTCGTCTCGGGCTTGCCGTCGTCGCCGAACGAACCCGTCAGGGCGACGGCCGCGCCGACCGCGGCCACGACCGCGAGCACGGCTCCGCCGCCGATCATCTTGCGGCGGCTGCGCCGCGGCCGGACGGACGCGTCCCGCGTATCCAAGCCCGGTTCGGTCATCCTGGTGCTCATCACGTCCCCTCGCCCTCAGCCGCCGGTGCCCTTGGCACCGCCGACTTCGAGGGGGCGGCAGGCTTCCACGGCCTTCCTGAACTGCGGGGACTTGTTGTCGATGGTCCCCTTCTTCACCTGGATGCGCCCGTTCTGCGGGTCGGGGAAGTTCGGGACGCCGTTCTTGCGCATGCACTGCGTCCACTTCAGCATCTTCTGCTGGAGCTCGGCGTTCTCCGGCGTACCGGGCTGCTTCTCGGCCGGCTCCAGCGACTGGCACGCCCGCTGCGCCTTCTGGAACTGCGGGGAATCGCGGCCCGGGAGGTTCTGCGGGTTCTGGCCGGGGTCGGGGTAGCCCGGGAGGCCGTTCTCGCGCATGCACTGCGCGTGCTTCACTCCCGGGTCCGCCGTGGCGGCCGCCTTCGCGCCGGACGAGCCGGACGTCGACCCGCCAGCGCCGCCAGACTCACCGGACCCGCCGCATCCGGCGGCGGTCAAGGCGAGGGCGGCGGCCGAAGCGGCCAGCAACACAGAGGCCCTGTTCATCGTTCCCCTTCCCGGGGGGTATCAGTGACAGGGCCATTTCTAGGGAAGGGGCGGTCACATGGCGGTGCGCGAGGCTGTGACCCGGCTGTGACCGCGCTTCCGGGAGGCTGACCGGTGATGAGAGTGCTGGTGGCCGAGGATCACGCGGAGCTGGCGGCCTCGGTGGCCCGCGTCCTGCAGCGCGAGGGGATCGCGGTGGACATCGCCCTTGACGGCCGGGCCGCGCTCGACCGCGCCGCGCTGACCGACTACGACGTGGTCGTCCTGGACCGCGATCTCCCCGGGGTGCACGGCGACGACGTCTGCCGCGCGCTGGTGGCGGGGCCGCACCGCCGGACCCGGGTCCTGATGCTCACCGCCTCGGGCACGATCGCCGAGCGGGTCGAGGGCCTCAGCCTGGGGGCCGACGACTACCTGCCGAAGCCGTTCGCGTACGCCGAGCTGGTCGCGCGGATCCGCGCCCTCGGGCGGCGGGCGCAGCCGGCGCTGCCGCCGGTCCTGGAGCGCGGCGACCTGCGGCTCGACCCGGCCCAGCGCGTCGTCACCCGCTCGGGGCTGCGCCTCGCGCTGAGCCCGAAGGAGCTGGCGGTGCTGGAGTACCTGCTCGCCGCGCAAGGACGCGTCGTCTCCGCCGAGGAGCTGCTGGAACGCGTCTGGGACGAGGCGGCGGACCCGTTCACCACCACGGTCAAGGCGACGATCAACCGGCTGCGGGCCAAGCTCGGCTCCCCGCCGGTGATCGAGACCGTCCCGCAGAGCGGCTACCGGATATGAGGCCGCTCGCGCGCGGCGTGCCGCGGACGGTCCGGATGCGCCTCACGCTGCTGTACGGGACGCTGTTCGCCGTCTCCGGCGCGGCCCTGCTGGCGATCACGTTCGTGCTCCTCCGGCGGAACGCGATCTTCAAGGTGAGAGTGCCGTGCGTCGACGTGCAGGCGCGGGAGTGCGCGTCCCGGTTCGGCCTGCCCCCCGACGCGGCCGACTCGGTGGAGGTGTGGAGGGAGCGCCAGCAGCACACGCTGACGCACGAGTTCCTCACCCAGGCCGGGATCGCGCTGGCGATCATGCTGGTGGTCTCCCTGGCGCTCGGCTGGTTCGTCGCGGGGCGGGTGCTGCGCCCGCTGCGCACGATGACCTCCACCGTCCGGCACATCTCGGCGCGCAACGTGCACGAGCGGCTGGCCTTCGCCGGCCCCCGCGACGAGCTCAGGGACCTCGCCGACACGGTGGACGGCCTGCTCGGCCGCCTGCAGGCCGCGCTCGACGCGCAGAAGCGCTTCGTCGCCAACGCCGCGCACGAACTGCGCACCCCGATCACGCTCGAACGGGCGCTGGTGGAGGAGACCCTCACCGACCGCCGGCCGACCCTGGAGGCGTTCCAGGCGACCTTCGAGCGGATCCTGACGATCAGCGACCAGCAGGGGAGGCTGCTGGAGTCGCTGCTCACCCTCGCCACCAGCGAGCGGGGGCTGGAAGGCCGCGTGCCGGTGGACCTCGCCGCGCTCACCGAGCGGGTGCTGGCGGACCGGCCGCCGGCACCCGCCGACGGCCCGCGCCTGTACCCGCGGATCGCGCCCGCCGCCACCACGGGCGATCCCGCCCTGGTCGAGCGCCTGGTGGCCAACCTCGTCGACAACGCCATGCGCTACAACGTGCCCGGTGGGAGCGTGGACGTGGCGACCGCCGCACGGGACGGGCAGGCCGTGATCAGCGTGAGCAACACCGGGCCGCCCGTCCCGCCGGAGCAGGTGGCCCGGCTGCTCGAACCGTTCCAGCGGCTGGACCGGTCCGCGCGCGGCGACGGACACCACGGGCTCGGCCTGTCCATCGTGCAGGCGACCGTCCTCGCACACGGCGGAACCCTCGACGCCAGCCCACGCCAGGACGGCGGCCTCACCGTCCAGGCCGCTTTCCCTGCCGCCCATCCC
>NZ_SMKY01000200.1 GCF_004349235.1 Actinomadura darangshiensis
CCCCCCAGAATGACGGGGGGCAGGAGGTGGGGGCGGCAGAGCTGTGCGTCGTGGGCGACGCCGACCAGTCGATCTACGCGTTCCGCGGCGCGACCATCCGGAACATCCTGGAGTTCGAGCGCGACTACCCCGACGCGACGACCATCCTGCTGGAGCAGAACTACCGGTCCACGCAGACGATCCTGTCCGCCGCCAACGCCGTCATCGAGCGCAACGCCGACCGCAAGCCGAAGAAGCTGTGGTCCGACCAGGGCGAAGGCCACAAGATCATCGGCTATGTGGCCGACAACGAGCACGACGAGGCCGCGTTCGTCGCCCGCGAGGTCGACCGGCTCACCGACGAGGGCGACGCCCGTCCCGGCGACGTCGCCATCTTCTACCGCACCAACGCGCAGTCCCGTGTCTTCGAGGAAGTGTTCATCCGGGTCGGGCTGCCGTACAAGGTCGTCGGCGGTGTCCGGTTCTACGAGCGCAAGGAGATCCGCGACGCGCTCGCCTACCTGCGCTGCCTCGCCAACCCCGAAGACACCGTCTCCTTGCGGCGCATCCTGAACGTCCCCAAGCGCGGCATCGGCGACCGCGCCGAGGCGTGCGTCGAGGCGTACGCGTCCCGGGAGCGCATCTCGTTCTGGCAGGCCCTCCGGGTGCCCGAGGACGTGCCGGGCATGGCGACCCGCTCGATCAACGCCGTCCGCGACTTCGTCGCCCTGCTGGACGAGCTGCGCACCGCGAGCGAGACGCTCACCCCCGCCGACCTGGTCGCCGAGATCCTCAAGGCCAGCGGCTACCTCGCCGAACTCCAGGCGTCCAAAGACCCGCAGGACGAGACCCGCGTCGAGAACCTCCAGGAACTCGAAGCCGTCGCCCGCGAATTCGAGGAGCGACTCGACGGCGAATCCGCCGAGGGCCGCCTCCCCGAGTTCCTGGAGCAGGTCGCCCTGGTCGCCGACGCCGACTCCATTCCGGGCGGCGCGAAGGGCAATCCCGTCCCGCCGGGCGAACAGCCCGAGGAGACCGAGCACGGCGTCGTCACGCTGATGACCCTGCACACCGCGAAGGGCCTCGAATTCCCCGTCGTCTTCCTCACCGGAATGGAGGACGGCGTCTTCCCGCACCTGCGCGCCATGAGCAACCCGAAGGAACTCGAAGAGGAGCGCCGGCTCGCCTACGTCGGCATTACGCGCGCCCGGCAGCGCCTCTACGTGTCACGGGCCGCGATGCGCAGTTCGTGGGGCGCACCGCAGGTCAACCCGCCGTCCCGCTTCCTCGGCGAGGTCCCGAAGAGCCTCGTCGAATGGGAGCGCGAGGCGTCGTCCACGTCCGGTTCGGCGATGGCGCAGATGGCGGCCCGGCCGGGGACCCGCTCCCCGGGGAACCGTCCCGTCCCGTCCCTCGCCCCGGGCGACAAGGTCACCCACGACGCCTTCGGGCTGGGCACCGTCGTCTCCGTCTACGACCGGGGCGAAAAGGCCAGCGTCGACTTCGGCGGCGAATACGGCGTCCGCACCCTGGTCCTCCGCTTCGCCACCATCGAGAAACTCTGACCCCGCTACGGATCTGAGATGCAGGTCTTTCCGTTTGCGTGGACGTGCGGCTGACCGGAGTACTTCCAGCGGCAGACGGTCGTTGCGTCGGCTATCGTCCCGTTGTCTCCATCGGGGTCCTTCGAGCAGACGACCTGGTCGTCGAGGACCACGTGGTAGGGATAGCCGTGGGCCTTGCAGTAATTCCCCTGATCCTGCCGGCTGAGGGTGCCGAGAGTTCTCGGCTTTGCGGGGGAGGGCTTCTTGGTGGCCGGCGGTCCAGGGCTGGTCCGGTTCTGGGGGTCGTCGGATTGCTGGGGAGTTCCCGGCTTACTTGATGTCGTCCGTCCGTGGTTGGACGCAGCGCCGGACGCGGATTTTGACGGCGTTGTTCGCGGTGCGCTTGGCGTGGGGCTTTCTAAAGCGCCGGAGGGGCCGTTCGCCGAAGGATGTGAGGCGTCGCCTTCTCCCCCTCCGGGGGCGAGCCAATAGGCGAGGGCGCTGATCGCCAGGACCGTTATCGCGGCGGCGGCGATCTGGAGGCGGCGGCGTCTGGGGCCGGAGGCCGGGGGATCGGTGTGGGTGGTGGCCGGCGCGGGTGCGGACGTGTCCGGGGGTGCGGGAGCGGCGGTGGCCTGCGGGGTGCGCACGGGACGCAGGAGGTCGCTCACCTCGGCTGCGGTGGGGCGTTGGGCAGGGTCTTTGTCCAAGCAGGAGCGGACGATGCCGGCGAGGTCGCCTTCGAGGCCGTCCAGGTCGGGTTCGCTGTGCAGGACCGCCAGGGCGACGGCGGATGCGGAGGTGCCGCCGAAGGCCCTCCTGCCGGTGGCGGCGAAGACCATGGCGGCCGCCCAGGCGAACATGTCCGCCTCGGGGCCGGCGGGCTGGCCGTCGATGTGCTCGGGGGCCATGTAGCCGGGGGTGCCCACGACCTGGCTGCTGGTGAGCGACTGGCTGAGGTCCAGGGCGCGGGAGATGCCGAAATCGATCACCACGGGCCCGTCGGGGCCGAGCAGGACGTTGCCCGGTTTGAAGTCGCGGTGCACGACTCCGCCTTCGTGGATGGCCGCCAGCGCCGTCACGGTGTTGATCGCCAGCCGGTCGAGCGCCGCCTCGCCGCGTGGTCCGTCGTCCCTGACCGAGGTCTGCAGGGACGGCCCGTCGACGAACTCGCTGACGATGTAGGGCTGGGCGTGGACCACGCCGCTGTCGAGTACCTGGGCGGTGCAGAACGGGGCGACCCGCCTGGCGATCTCGACCTCGGCCAGGAAGCGGGCGCGGGCCACGTCGTGGGTGATCAGGTGCGGGTGCAGCAGTTTGATGGCGGTGCGCCGCTCCCGCTCGTCGCGGCCCAGGTAGACGGTGCCCTGGCCACCGGCCCCCAGCCGGCCTTCCAGCGGGTAGCGGCCGATGCTCTCGGGGTCGGTGGGCAAGAGCGGCGACTGCTCTGGCACGCGTCCTCCATTCGCTCCGATCAGCATGATCCTAGGAGTCATCGCCAGATCACGGAGCGCTTTGAGGCTACTCCGGGCGGTGGCTGCCCGGGGTGTGGCCGAAGGCCCGGCGGAAGACGTCGATGAACGCGCTGGCGGACGACCAGCCGCAGAGGTGGGCCGCGGTCGTCACCGGGATGTCCTCGGCCAGGAGGACGACGGCGTGGCAGAGGCGCAACTGGGTGCGCCACTGCGGGAACGTCATGCCGAGGTCGGCCTTGAAGAGGCGGGACAGCGTGCGGTCGCTGGCGCCGACCTCTCTGCCCAGGGCGCTCAAGGTGCGGTTGTCGGCGGGGTCGGCGTGCAGGATGTCGCAGAGCGCCTTGAGATGGGGGACGGTCGGCGCGGGCAGATGCAGAGGCTGCTGCGGCGAAGCGGCCAGCTGGTCGAGCAGGACTGCCCGGAGCCGTGTGCGCGCGGGGCCTTCGCTCGTCTCAGGGTCGGTGTAGGCGAGGATCAGCTCACGCAGCAGCGGCCGGACGGTGAGGACGGCCGGCGCGTCCAACCTGAGCGGATTGTCAGCCGCCGGAAGGCCGACCAGGTGCAGTTCGAGTTCGCCGTGGGCCTGGTGGGCGTGGACGGCGCCCGCCGGTATCCAGATGGCGCGGTTGGCGGGCGCCACCCACGAACCCGCGCCCGTGGTGACGGCCACGACGCCCCGTCCCGCGTAGGCGATCTGGTGGTCGTCGTGGCGGTGGGCGTCGATGGCTGCGCCGGGGCCCAGCCAGCGGGTGCGGGTCGGGGCGGTCGACTGATGGCGGATTTTCTGCATTGATTGGCAGATTATCGGAAGTCCGACAGGGTGAGCGAGCGCGAACATGAAGAGCGTGTCAACGAGAAAGCGGGTCGCCCTCCTGTCGGCCGGACATGCCTGCGTGGACGTCTACCAAGGGTCGGTGACGGCGCTCGTCCCGTTCTTCGTCGCCGAGCGCCACTACACCTACGCGGCCGCCTCGGGCATCGTGCTCGCGGCGTCGCTGCTGTCCTCGGTGGCGCAGCCGATGTTCGGCGCGCTCACGGACCGGTGGGCGCTGCCCTGGCTGCTGCCCGTGAGCACGCTTCTGGCCGGCGTGGGCATCGCCTTGAGCGGTCTCAGCGGCGACTACGGGCTCACGCTGGTGTTCGTCGCGATCGCCGGGCTGGGGGTCGCCGCGTACCACCCCGAGTCCGCCCGCGTCGCGCGCAAGGCCAGCAAGGGGAGCCACACCGCGATGAGCTGGTTCTCGGTCGGCGGCAACATCGGGTTCGCGTCGGCGCCGCTCCTGGTCGCCGCCGTGGTCGGCGTCGGCGGGCTGCGGCTGACGCCGTTCCTCCTGGTGCCGGCCCTCGCGGGGAGCGCGCTGTGCCTCCCGGTCCTGCGGACGCTCGCGAAGACGTCGCCCGGTGCTTCGAGCGCCGTGGCGAAGACGGAGGCGGCGGACGACAAGGTCTCCTTCGCGAAGATGACGGTGGCCGTCCTCTGCCGGTCCGTGGTGTTCGTCGGGCTGAGCACGTTCATCTCGTTCTACGTGCGGCAGCGCACCGGATGGGGCATGGCGGCGGGCACCGCCGCCCTGTTCGTGTTCTACCTCGGCGGTGCCGTGGGCACGGTGCTCGGCGGCTCCCTCGCCGCCCGCTGGGACCGCGTCACCGCCGTCCGCTGGTCGTACCTGATGACCGTCGGCGCCGTCGCGGGCGTCGTGTTCGTGCCGGGACCGGCCGTCTTCCTGTTCGTGGCGCTGACGTCCGCGGGCGTCTACATCCCGTTCTCGCTGCAGGTCACCCTCGGCCAGGACTACCTGCCCACCCGCGTCGGCACCGCCAGCGGCGTCACGCTCGGCCTGACCGTGAGCGTCGGCGGCCTCGCGAGCCCGGTTCTGGGCGCCATCGCGGACGCGACGTCCCTCCAGACGGCGCTGACACCGCTGATCGCGATGCCCGCGTTCGCCTGGCTGATGTTCCGCAACCTCCCCGAACCCGCACTCCCCAAGCCCGTGGCGCCGCTCCAGGCGGTGGACGGCTGAGTCACACCCCGCGTCGGCCGAGAAGGTTCATCGGGAGGGTGTGCAGGACGACCTCGTCGTTCTGGTTGAGGAGTTCGGCCCGGGTCCGGACGATGCCGCGGTCCGGCTTGGAGCGGGACGCGCGAGCCTCCAGGACGGTCACGCGCAGCCGCAGGGAGTCGCCCGGACGGACGGGCGCGGGCCAGCGCAGCTCGTCCACGCCGGGCGAGGCGAGGCTTGCGACGCGCGACAGGAAGTGGTCGGCGAACAGCCGCATCATGATCGACCCGGTGTGCCAGCCGCTCGCGATGATCCCCTTGAACGGCCCGGCCACCGCGAACCCGGCGTCCACATGGATGGGCTGCGGGTCGAACCGGCGGGCGAACTCCAGGATCTCGGCCTCGGACACGCTGACATGCCCGTACTCGTAGGTCGCCCCGGCCGTGTAGTCCTCGAAGTACCGGTCGTCGATGGGGGAGGCGAAGTCGTCCCCGAGGGCACGCGTACTGATCGTCATGCCATCAGCATCTCGCTTACAGCGTGAGGGTGGCCAGGTAGGCGTCTAGTAGGGCGGTCTGGTGGGCGGGTGGGTAGGCGCCGGGGTCCAGTAGGGCGTGGACGACGAGGCCGTGGGTGAAGGCGGCGGCGGACGCGACGACGGCGTCCACGTCGGACGAGGCGGGCAGTTCGCCTTGGGAGACGGCGGTGGCGACGTGGGGGCGGAGCCGGGCGCGCCAGTTCTGGTAGCGGAGCCGCTGGCGTTCGCCGAGGTCGGGGTCGCTGAGGGCGACGTCCCAGGAGCCGACCCAGATGCGGTTCATGTCCGCCGCGGCCGGGGTCAGGGGGAGGACGTCCAGGAGGGCGGCGCGCAGGGACGGCAGGCCGGGCGGGGCCTCGCGCAGCGGGCGGTTCGCGGTGCGTTCGTCGGCGAGGCCGAGGGCGTGCGCGACGAGGGCCTTCTTGTTCGGGAAGTAGTGCGTGAGCAGGCCGGTCGAGGCGCCCATCTCGGCCGCGACCGCGCGCAGTGTCAAGCCGCCGAAGCCGCGGGCGGCGAGGACGCGCCAGACGGCTTCGGACACGTCCCGGCGGCGGGCGTCGTGGTCACCTCGGGCAGGCATTCCCGTAGAGTACATAACAAACGTTCGGTACGTACCCTCGGGAGACTTCATGTTCGCTCGCACGATCGGCGACGGCGCTGAACTGCGTCCGTTCGAGCCCTGGCAGGCGGCGGAGTTCGCCGCGCACGCGCAGCGGGTCCGCGCGGACATCGAGCAGTACATCCCCTGGGCGCGGACCGTGGTGGACGAGAAGTCGGCCCGCGAGCTGCTGCAGTCCTACGCCGACAGGCAGGCGAAGGACAGGGGCCGCATGTACGGCATCTGGGTGGACGGCGTCCTCCAGGGCGGGACGGTCTTCCGCACGTTCGACGCTCAGCAGGGCGTCTGCGAGGCGGGCGTCTGGCTCGCGCCCGAGGCGCGGGGGCGCGGCCTGGTCACCGCGGCCGTCCGCGTCATGATCGATTGGGCGATCGGGGTGCGCGGGATGCACCGGGTCGAGTGGCTCTGCGACCCGCGCAACACCGCCAGCGCGGCCGTGGCGAAGCGGCTCGGCATGACCTGCGAGGGCGTCCTGCGGCAGGGGTTCGTGCTGGGCGGCGAGCGCCGCGACGTGCAGGTCTGGGCCGTCCTGGACGAGGAGTGGACCGGCTGAGCCGGCGGCCCGGGGTAAGGTAATCGATGATCTAACTTTTACCCTTACCCCCCTGGAGTCCCGTGCACGCCGAGCAGATCCTCATGCTGCTGGCCGCGGCCGTCGCGGCGGGCTGGGTCGACGCCGTGGTCGGCGGCGGCGGGCTGATCCAGCTGCCCGTGCTGCTGCTGGTCAACCCGGGGCAGCCGGTGGCGACCGCGCTCGCCACCAACAAGCTCGGCTCCATCGCGGGCACCACCTCGGCCGCCATCGCCTACGCGCGCAAGGCCAAGCCGGACGTCCGCGTCGCCGTCCCGGCGAGCGTCCTCGCGCTGTGCTGCGCCGCCGGCGGGGCGCTGTGCGCGTCGGCGATCTCCTCGGACGTCCTGAAGCCGGTCATCATGGTCGTGCTGCTGACGGTGGCCGCGATCGTGGTGCTCAAGCCCGATCTCGGCCGGGTCCCGCGGCTCGTGCTGCGGACCCGCCGCCGCCTCGCCGCCGCCGTCCTCGTCCCGGGCGTCGCGATCGCCTTCTACGACGGGCTCGTCGGACCCGGCACCGGGACGTTCCTGGTCGTCGCGTTCACCACGCTGCTCGGCATGGACTTCGTCGACGCCTCCGCCACCTCGAAGATCATCAACGCGGGCACCAACCTCGGCGCGCTGGTCGTGTTCGCGGCGCAGGGGCACGTGCTGTGGGCGGTCGGGCTGGCGATGGCCGTCTGCAACGCGACCGGCGCGCAGCTCGGCGCCCGCATGGCGATCCGGCACGGTGCGGGATTCGTCCGGGTGATCCTGCTCTGCGTCGTCGGCGCGCTGGTGCTGAAACTCGCCTACGAGCAGTTCGCCTAGGGGACGGGCAGGGGCCGCTCAAGCGCGGACAGGCCGAGCAGGACCAGCGACGCCGTCCAGCCGAGCGGGGCCGGGCCCGCGGGCTTGCCGGTCGCGCCCACCTTCTCCGGCAGGACGCCCAGGGACGTGCGGTGCGCGGAGAGCCAGCCGAGCCGTTCCAGCGCGTCCTGCGTCCGGCCCGACGCGGCCGCGGTCAGCCCGAACAGCGCGGTCTCCGGCGTCCACGCGACGTTCGGGGTGCCGGACCAGCGCTCGCCCGGCAGGACGCCGCCGTTCGGCAGCGCCTGCCTGCGTTCGGCGTTGCCGATCGCGGCGGTCACGTTCGGGTCGGGGTGCGCGAACGGCGGCGCGATGAACGTCACCGACGTGTCCATCAGGCCGCCGGACACGGGCGACCGCGGATAGCCGTAGGGGGCGAACTGCCTGGCCAGCGCGTCCGACACCCGCTGCGCCGCGCTGCGCCACTCGTAGGCCTTGGCGGCCTCGCCGTGCATGCCCGCGAGGTCGGCCGCCGCGCGCAGCCCCGCCAGCACGGGCCCGACCACGCCGAGCGTCGGGCGCCGCGGGTCCTGCTCGCGCCGGTGGTCGCGTTCCCAGTAGTCGGACGAGGCGGGCGGCAGCCCCTCGGCGTCCAGCGACCGGGCCAGGTGGTCGGCGGCGCGCTGCACCATCGGCCACAGCGCGGGCAGCTCGTTCGGGTCCCCGCCCTGGACGCGGTAGAACCACGCCGCCCACAGCACCCAGCCGAGCGAGTCGAGCTGCGGCGCCCGGCCGTCCGCGACCGCCGTCCCGTCGGCGTTGTACCGGGCGGCCCACATGCCGTCGTCGTGCTGGGCGCGGGCGAGGAACCGCAGGATCCGGCGCGCCTCGGACGGGTGGCCGGTCACGGTGAACGCGGCGGCGGCGAACGCGGAGTCGCGCGGCCAGCTGTAGCGCCACTTGGAGTACCAGGAGGCGAGCGACGCGCCGTTCGGGCGGGTGAGGAGCCGCAGGTCGAGCAGGGCGCGGGCGGCCATCTCGCGGTGGCCGCCGGCCGCCCCGCCGGCCGGGACACGGCCCTGCGCCAGCCACGCGGCGTCGGACCGGACGGCCCGGGCCACCCGCGGATCGGACGCGTCCACGGTGATGGGCGTGTCGCCGCCGGACGGGACGAGCCGGACCCGCCCGTCCGCGAGCTTGACCACCGAGCTGTCCGGCAGGTAGGACGCCCCCTCGGCCTGCTCGGGGGACATGGGGACGCCCGCGAACGGCCAGCCGCCGCCGCCGACGAGGCCGGGGCTCGCCCAGCCCGGGGAGGGCGGTTCGGGGACGGTGGCGCCCCCCGTCGCGATCAGCGCGGCGACGATCAGCATCGCGGCGGTCCGCCGGACCTTCCGGACGCCCGACCTCCGGCGCGCCCGCCGCTGCGGGGAGCGCCGGCGGGACGGGGGCTCGCCGGGTGAGCGCGGCGCGGGCAGGACGGGCGCGGCGGGAGAGGCTCCGGGGGGGACGGGTACGGCGACCGACGTGTCCCGTTCCTCCGCCATCGCCATCCGTTCGCCCCCTCTACACCATCCGGCCGACCGGCCGAAATAAGTACATCAAACTACGTCAATAGGTTCATCCTCCTCACGAGCCACTCGTGCCCTCCCCTGAGGATGAGCACACCTCGGGGCCGCCCGCACCGCCCGCCGAAGGGAACTCCGGGTGACAAATGGACCCGGCGGCCTCACCACGAAGACGGGTTGACTAGGCTGCTTCGACGGAGCGGACCGCAGAGTGCCGGCCGCACGGACACCCGTGTAACCCCCACTCGTGTGGTCACATTCGGCTGTCGATCCGTAAAAGGACGCCTCGTGGACCTGTTCGAACATCAGGCGAAGGAACTCTTCGCCGAGTACGGGGTACCGGTGCCCACCGGCAAGGTCGCCCATACTCCCCAGGAAGCACGCGCCATCGCGGAGGAGCTGTTCTCCGCGGGCAGTAAGAAGGTCGTGGTCAAGGCCCAGGTGAAGACCGGGGGCCGGGGCAAGGCCGGCGGCGTGAAGCTGGCCGACACGGCCGATGAGGCGGAGACGCTCGCCGGCCAGATCCTCGGCATGGACATCAAGGGCCACACGGTCCACAAGGTCCTGGTCGAGGAGGGCAGCGCGATCGCGCAGGAGTACTACTTCTCCTTCCTGCTCGACCGCGCCAACCGCACCTTCCTCTCCATCTGCTCCGTCGAGGGCGGCGTGGAGATCGAGGACGTGCCGCACGACCGGCTGGGGCTGGTGCCGGTCTCCCCGCTGGACGGCGTGGACCGGGCCAGGGCCCGCCAGATCGCCGAGGAGGGCCGGCTCCCGCAGGAGGCGCTGGACGGCGCCGCCGAGCTCATCGAGCGGCTGTGGGCCGTGTTCATCGACGAGGACGCCTCCCTCGTCGAGGTGAACCCGATGATCCTCACCGCCGACGGCCAGGTGAAGGCCCTCGACGGCAAGGTGTCCCTCGACGACAACGCGGCCTTCCGCCAGGACGACCACGCCAAGCTCGAGGACAAGGCCTCCGCCGACCCGCTGGAGGCCGCGGCCAAGGCCAAGGACCTCAACTACGTCAAGCTCGACGGCAGCGTCGGCATCATCGGCAACGGCGCGGGCCTGGTCATGTCGACCCTCGACGTCGTCGCCTACGCGGGCGAGAAGTTCGACGGCCAGAAGCCGGCGAACTTCCTCGACATCGGCGGCGGCGCGTCCGCCGAGGTGATGGCGAACGGGCTGGAGATCGTCCTGTCCGACGCCGACGTGAAGTCGGTCTTCGTGAACGTCTTCGGCGGCATCACCGCGTGCGACGCCGTCGCCAACGGCATCGTCTCGGCCTACAAGCTGCTGGCCGACCGCGGCGAGGCCGTCGACCGCCCCCTCGTCGTCCGCCTGGACGGCAACAACGCCGAGCTCGGGCGCACGATCCTCAACGACGCGGCGCTGCCCGGCGTCCAGCAGGTCGACACCATGGACGACGCGGCCAGGCGCGCCGCCGAACTCGCAGCGGCAGGTGCATGACAATGGCCATCTGGCTCACCGAGAACAGCAAGATCATCGTCCAGGGCATCACGGGCTCCGAGGGCACCAAGCACGGCCGCCGGATGCTCGCGTCCGGCGCCCAGGTCGTCGGCGGCGTGAACGCCCGCAAGGCCGGCCAGACCGTCGAGTTCGACGGCACCAGCCTGCCGGTTTTCGGGACTGTCGCGGAGGCGATGGCCGAGACCGGCGCGGACGTCTCCGTCGTGTTCGTCCCGCCGAAGTTCACCAAGGACGCCGTCGTCGAGGCGATCGACGCCGAGATCCCGCTCTGCGTCGTCATCACCGAGGGCATCCCGGTGCACGACACCGCCTACTTCTGGGCCTACGCCGAGAAGAACGGGAACAAGACGCGGATCATCGGGCCGAACTGCCCCGGCATCGCGTCCCCCGGCAAGTCCAACGCGGGCATCATCCCGGCCGACATCACCACCCCCGGCCGCATCGGCCTCGTGTCCAAGTCGGGCACGCTGACCTACCAGATGATGTACGAGCTGCGCGACGTCGGCTTCTCCACCTGCGTCGGCATCGGCGGCGACCCCGTCATCGGGACGACCCACATCGACGCCCTCCAGGCGTTCCAGGACGACCCGGACACCGACGCCATCGTCATGATCGGTGAGATCGGGGGCGACGCCGAGGAGCGCGCCGCCGCCTACATCGAGGAGCACGTGACCAAGCCGGTCGTCGGCTATGTCGCCGGGTTCACCGCCCCCGAGGGCAAGACCATGGGCCACGCGGGCGCGATCGTGTCCGGCTCCGCCGGCACCGCGCAGGCGAAGAAGGAGGCCCTGGAGAAGGTCGGCGTCCGGGTCGGCAAGACCCCGAGCGAGACCGCCGTCCTGATGCGGGAGATCATGAAGAACCGCTGATCCCTCCCGGGACACCGAAAAGACGCCCGAGCCGCCCCTTTCCCGGCGGCCCGGGCGTCTTTCGTCTCCGCCCGGACCGCGGGTACAAGACGACACGCCGGGCGGGCGGAGCGTGCGGGGGCGCGGGGGGTGCCAGCATGGACCGGGTGAGCGACAAGACCCCCGGGCAGCGTGCGAAGCGGGAGCCGTCGAAGGCCGGGCCGGGCGGAGCACGACCGGCCAAGGCCGAGCCGCGCAAGAGCGCGGCCGGCCGGGCTCCCCGGCCCGCCGCGCAGGGCCGGCCAGCCGTGCCCGCGCAGGCCAGGCCGCTGTACGTGACGGGGCTCGTCGCGGCGCTGTGGTGCGTCGGGATCGGGCTCGCCGTGCTCACCACGATCACGCTCATCGGCTGGATCGCGGCGCCGAAGACCGCGCTCGGCCACGGCATGGCCGGGGTGTTCCGGACGGCCGTGAACTTCTGGCTCGTCTCCCACCACGCGGGCTTCTCCTACGGGCAGGGCCGGTTCGGGCTGCTTCCGCTGGGTGTCCTCGTCCTGCCCGGGGTGCTGCTGTACCGGGGCGGCGGGTGGATGATCCGGGTCGCCGGGCTGCCGCACCGGCAGCGGATCGCCGTCGTGCACGTGGCGGTCGCGCTGGCCGCGCCGTACGCGGGGCTGGCCGGGCTGCTCGCGCTCGCGGCGTCGTCGCGGGAGGTCCGGCCCTCGGCGTGGCAGGCGCTCGTCGGGTCCTTCCTCGTCGCCGCCATCGCGGGCGGGCTCGGCGCCGCGCGGGCCGTCGTGGCGGCGGAGGCGCGCGGACGGCGGGTCCGGTCCGGGCTGGGCGCGCTGCTGCGGCTGCTGCCCGACCGGCCGCGCTCCCTCGTGATCGGCGTGGCCGGGTCGCTGAGCGTGCTGCTCGCCTCGGGCGCACTGCTGGTGGCCGGGTCCCTCGCCATGCACATGGCTGACGCCGGCGACCTCTACGACATGCTCGCCCCCGGCGTCGTCGGCGGCGTCCTGCTGCTGCTGGTCCAGCTCGCCTACCTCCCGAACGCGGCGATCTGGGGGATGGCGTACGCGGTCGGTCCGGGCTTCTCGGTCGGCGCCGGGACGAGCGTCTCGCCGACCGGGGTGTTCCTGGACGCCGTGCCCGCGTTCCCGCCGCTCGCCGCCCTTCCGCAGCCGGGCCCGGCACCGGCGATCTCGCTGCTCGCGCTGGCCGCGCCGTTCGTCGCGGGCGCGGTGGGGGGCGTCCTCACGATCCGGTCGCTGCCGAGCCCGGTGTCGGAGGGCGCGCCGCTGTGGGGGTTCGTGTCCGGCGCCCTGACCGGCGCGGTCGCGGCGCTGCTGAGCGCGCTGGCGGGCGGTCCGCTGGGCGACGGGCGGATGGCGACCGTGGGGCCGTCCGCGTGGCAGGTCGGCCTCCTGGCCGCGCTGGAGGTGGGCATCTCGGCGGCGATCGCGGCGTGGGTGGCGAATTGGATGGTGCTGCGCCGCCCGGCCCGCGCCCCGTCCAAGAAGACGAAGGGGCGGGCGGCCAAGCAGGCGGAGCCCAAGAGCCAGCCCAAGAAGCGGGTGCGCGCGGAGCCGGTCATGCCGCTGTCGGCGCCCGTCCCGGGCGACTACGACGCCCGTCCGGAGAAGGCGCCCGAACCGGCGCCCAAGGCCCCGCACGCGCACGATCCGCTGCAGTTCGAGGAGGCCGAGCCCGTCCTCGCCCCCCGGCGGCCGCGCAAGCGGAAGGACCTCGTGCCCGAGCTGGCCGAGGAGCGGCCCGCGCCGGAGCGGCGGCCCGAGCCGCCCCCGCCCGGCGACGGCACGGTCGTCGTCGAAGGGCACCTGGTGGACGACCCCGTCGAGCCGGAGCCCGCGGAGAAGGCCGCGCCCGTCCCGCCGCCCCGGGAGGACCCGAACCGCACCGAGAACCGCGGCGGCGCGATCTACGTCCTGCGCGAGGAGCCCGGCCAGGAGGACTAGAGCAGGTCGCCGTACTTGTCCATGCTGCCGGCGGGCAGGTCCAGCTTCTTCTCGATCCTCGGGTAGTACTTCTCCCGGCACGCCTGCTTGTCGGTGGTGGTGTTGGACGCGCTGACGCAGCTCTGGTAGCCGCTCAGCTCCGTCCACAGGAACGCCGTGAGCGAGACCGACAGCAGCGAGAACGCCAGCCCGATGGCACCCAGCACGATGCCGGGGACGGCGCCGGGGGCGGCGTCCTTGGCGCGGCGGGCGCTCCGGCGGGCCCTGATGCCGACGACGAGCGCGGCGATGCCGAGCACCAGGCCGAGCGGGTAGAAGAAGAACGCGGTCAGCAGCGCGATGCCGCCGAGCCACAGGGCCCGCCAGCCGGTGCGCCGCCCCTGCGGCTTTCCGGCGGGCGGCTGCCCCTCCGGCCGCCCGTCCGGGCGGTCTTCGGGCTGGACCTCGCGGCCCGGCTGCTCGCTCACCTTCGATTCCTCCTGGCCCGTGTGGTTGGGAACGTGCGGA
This sequence comes from Actinomadura darangshiensis, assembly GCF_004349235.1. Lineage (GTDB taxonomy): Bacteria > Actinomycetota > Actinomycetes > Streptosporangiales > Streptosporangiaceae > Spirillospora > Spirillospora darangshiensis. Next base: position 13,908 of record NZ_SMKY01000200.1, read on the forward strand.
TGAGAACGTCGCCGAACGCGCCCGATAGTCTTCGTGGTGTCCCAGCAACGTCCACCGGGGAGTCATGGTGTCCGCCCGGCTCGTCGTCCTCGTCTCCGGCGCGGGGACCAACCTACAAGCGCTGCTCGACGCGTGCGCGGATCCAGCCTACGGGGCGAAAGTCGTGGCCGTGGGGGCGGACCGCCCCGATATCGGCGGAACCGAGCGCGCCGAACGGTCGGGTGTGCCCGCTTTCACCCTGTGCATCCCGGATTTCCCGTCCCGGGACGACTGGGACGCGGCGCTCGCCGAGGCCGTCGCGGAGCACGAGCCCGACCTCGTGGTGTCCGCCGGCTTCATGAAGATCCTCGGGCCCCGGTTCCTGGCGAGGTTCGGCGGCCGGACGGTCAACACCCATCCGGCGCTCCTGCCGTCGTTCCAGGGCGCCCACGCCGTGCGGCAGGCCCTGGCATACGGCGTCAAGGTCACGGGCTGTACGGTTCACTTCGTCGACGAAGGCGTGGACACCGGACCCGTCATCGCCCAGGAGACCGTCCCCGTGGGCTGGCATGACGACGAAGACTCCCTGCATGAGCGCATCAAGCAGGTGGAGCGCCGGCTCCTGGTCGACGTCGTCGGACGCCTCGCCCGCGACGGCTGGACCGAGCACGGCAGGCGGGTCTCGATGAAGTGCAGGACCTGTGGTGAATCTTCCGACGACCATGAGGGGAGCTCGGCCGGTGAGTCGGGTGGCGATTAGGCGCGCACTGATCAGCGTGTACGACAAGACCGGGCTGGAGGAGCTGGCCCGGGGCCTGCACGAGGCGGGCGTGGAGCTCGTCTCGACCGGGTCGACGGCGGGCCGGATCTCCGCCGCCGGCGTCCCGGTGATGAAGGTGGAGAAGCTCACCGGGTTCCCCGAGTGCCTGGACGGCCGCGTCAAGACCCTGCACCCGAGGGTGCACGCGGGCCTGCTCGCCGACCGCCGCAAGGACGACCACCTCCAGCAGCTGGACGACCTCGGCGTCGAGCCGTTCGACCTGGTGGTCGCGAACCTGTACCCGTTCGCCGACACGGTGAACTCGGGCGCGCAGCCGGACGAGTGCGTCGAGCAGATCGACATCGGCGGCCCCACGATGGTGCGCGCCGCCGCGAAGAACCACGCGAGCGTCTCCGTCGTCGTCGACCCGTCCGCCTACGCGGCGGTCCTCGCCGCCGTGCGGGCCGGCGGTTTCACCCTGGACGAGCGCCGCCGCCTCGCCGCCCAGGCGTTCTCGCACACCGCGTCCTACGACGTGGCCGTGGCCTCCTGGTTCGCGAGCGGCTACGCCCCCGACGAGACCGCCGCCGAGACGCGGTGGCCCGACTTCCTCGGCGCCACCTGGGAGCGCTCGAACACCCTGCGGTACGGCGAGAACCCGCACCAGCGCGCCGCCCTGTACCGCTCGCCGGGCGAGACCGGGCTGGCCGGGGCCGAGCAGCTGTACGGCAAGGAGATGTCGTACAACAACTACGTCGACACCGACGCCGCCCGCCGCGCCGCCTACGACTTCACCGACCCGTGCGTCGCGATCATCAAGCACGCCAACCCGTGCGGCATCGCGGTCGGCGCCGACATCGCCGGCGCGCACCGCAAGGCGCATGCCTGCGACCCCGTCTCGGCGTACGGCGGTGTCATCGCGGCGAACCGCCCCGTCATCGCGGACATGGCCCGGCAGGTCACCGAGAGCTTCGCCGAGGTGGTCGTCGCCCCGTCCTTCGACGACGAGGCCGTGACCGTCCTCAAGGAACGCTTCAAGAACATCCGGCTGCTCGTCTGCCCGGACGCCCCGGCGGGCGCGACCGAGTACCGGCGCATCGACGGCGGCGTCCTGCTGCAGGACGTCGACCGCGTGGACGCGTCCGGCGACGACCCGTCCGGCTGGGAGCTGAAGACGGGCGCCGCCGCCGACGAGGCCACCCTCCGCGACCTGGCGTTCGCGTGGCGGGCCATCCGGTCGGTCAAGTCCAACGCGATCCTGCTGGCCGCGGACGGCGCCACCGTCGGCGTCGGCATGGGCCAGGTCAACCGGGTCGACTCCGCCAAGCTCGCCGTCGCGCGGGCCGGCACGGAGCGGGCCGCGTCCGCCGTGGGCGCGTCCGACGCGTTCTTCCCGTTCCCGGACGGCCTGGAGGTGCTGACCGAGGCGGGCGTGAAGGCGATCGTCGAGCCCGGCGGCTCCGTCAACGACGACAAGGTCATCGCGGCGGCGCAGAAGGCCGGCATCACCCTGTATTTCACGGGCGTCCGGCACTTTTTTCATTGAGTCCTTCTCCTCCTTCGGGCCTGGCGGCCCTCCATCGTCGAAGAACTCGGTGCGATCGCTGGCATCGCATCCGGCTCGCCTAGCGGCTCGCTGCGCGATCAGGTTTCTCACACGCTCGAAACCTGCCTTCGGACGCGATCGCGGCGGTTGGGGCTGTTGCGTGGTTGCGGTGTTGGCTGATGCCGGTGACCAGGGGCTGCCTCCCGGGATGTTTACGTTTCGCGGGAGGTAGCCTCGGGCTGCCGCGCCTCCTGACTTCCCCTGTCCCCCCGGCGCGGGCGTTTGTGCATTGGAGGCGCGATGGATGTGGTGATGTCGTTCATGCTGGGCGTCGTGTACCCGGCCGACTCGCTGCTGATGGAGTCGCGGCAGGTGATCGGGCTGGTCGCCGCGTTCCTGGCGGCGATGCTGGCCGCGCAGCTCGGCTGGCACGGCACCGACCGCGTCCTCGCCTGGCGCCAGCGCTCCGAGGACTAGCTGTACTCGGTCATGATCTTGGTGTCAGTCGGGTGATGGGTGGCTTGCCGCCCAGGGCCGAGTGGGGGCGTTGGGTGTTGTAGTGCTGCAGCCAGGGGGCGAGTGCTTGGGTGCGCTGGTGGTTGCTG
>NZ_SMKY01000201.1 GCF_004349235.1 Actinomadura darangshiensis
CCCTGGCGCTGGTGCCCGCGCTGCGCGCGATCCCCCAGCCCGAGACCGCCCCCGCGAAGGGCGGCGGCCGCGCGGTCGCCGCGGTCGCCGTCGCGGCCGGCGCCGGCTTCCTGCTCTACGGCCTGGACGGGACGGGCTGGGCGACGCTCGCGGCGGCCGCCGCCGGGTTCGCCGGCCTCGCGTACGGGCTCCCCCGGCTGCTGCCCGCCGGGACACTGCGGTTCCGCCGCGGGCTGCCGAGCGTCGTCCTCGTCCGCGGCCTGCTGTCGGGCGCGTTCACCGGCGCGGAGGTGTTCATCCCGCTCACCCTCATGCGGCTGCACGGACTCAGCGCGACGGAGGCCGGGATCGTGCTGACCTCCGGGTCGCTCGGCTGGTCGGTGGCGGCGCAGATCCAGGGCAGGTCCGAGCGGCCCCGCGAGTTCTACGTGCTGCTGGGCGCGCTGTGCGTGATCACGGGGATCGGCACGGCGACGTTCGCCCTCCAGATCTCCGGCTGGGCCGCCGTCCCCGCCTGGATCGTCGCCGGCGCCGGGATGGGCTTCGCCATCGGCAGCCTGTCGGTCCTGCTGCTCCGGCTGTCGCCCGCGGACGAGCACGGCGTCAACTCGTCCGCGCTGCAGATCAGCGACACCCTCGGCGCGTCCCTCGTGGTCGGGGCCGCGGGCGCGCTGGTCACCGGCTTCGGCGCCGCCCGGCTCGGCACCGGCCTCGCCGCCGCGGGGACCGTGTGCGCCGCCATCGCCGCCCTCGGCGTGTTCGCCGCTCTCCGGCTGGAGGTTTCGAAATGACCGTCGAATTCACCCTTCCGGCCGCCCTGGAGGCCCACGAGCCGCCCGAGGAGCGGGGCTCGGGAACGGGCGCCCGCACCCGCGACGGCGTCCGGCTCCTGGTCTCCCGGCGCGCCACCGGCGAGGTCTCCCACCACGGGTTCCGCGACCTGCCGTCCCTCCTCGACCCGGGTGACCTGCTGGTCGTCAACACCTCGGCCACGCTGCCCGCCGCCGTCCGGCTCGACCGGATCAGCGTGCACTTCTCCACCCCCGTCCCGGGCGCGGACGACCGCCTGTGGATGGTCGAACTGCGCCGCCGCACCGGCAAGGCCAGCCGCCCGTACTCCGGCGGCTGCCCCGGCGAGTGGATCCCGCTCCCCGGCGGCGCGACCCTCACGCTGGTCGGCCGCGGGACCGACCGGCTGTGGCAGGCGCGGCTGAGCACCGACGTCGTCCCCTACCTGCGGCGCCACGGGGTGCCGATCCGGTACGGGTACGTCCGCCGCGACTGGCCCGCCGCCGCCTACCAGACCGTCTTCGCCCACGACCGCTCCACCGGCAGCGCGGAGATGCCCAGCGCCGCCCGCCCGTTCACCGCCGAACTCGTGACCCGACTGGTCTCCGGCGGCGTCCTTCTCGCCCCGATCACCCTCCACACGGGCGTCGCGTCCCCCGAAGCCCACGAACCCCCGTACGCCGAGCGCTACGCCGTGCCGGAACCGACGGCCGCGCTGGTCGAGCACGTCCGATCACAGGGACGCCGGGTGATCGCCGTGGGAACCACCGCGGTCCGCGCCCTGGAGACCTCCGTGGACGCCTCCGGGCACGTCCAGGCGTCCTCCGGCTGGACGGAGCACATCGTGACCCCCTCGAAGGGTGTCCGAGCCGTGGACGGCCTCCTCACCGGCCTGCACGAGCCCAAGTCGTCCCACCTGATGATGCTCACCGCCATAGCGGGCCACGACCTGCTCACCGCCACCTACGAGGCCGCCCTGGCGGAGGGCTACCTCTGGCACGAGTTCGGAGATCTCAACCTCCTCATGAACCGGTAGCCGTCTTGCATGCTGGACCTGCCGGACGGGGCCCACGTCGCGGCCGGTACCGTTGGGAACAGTTATGGACGGGTCAGCACAGCGCACGCTGCTCATCACACTCACCGGACGCGACCGCCCCGGCGTCACGTCCCGCCTCTTCCGTACCCTCTCCCAGTTCCCGCTCACGGTCGCCGACGTGGAGCAGGTCGTGATCCGCGGCCGCCTCGTCCTCGGCGTCCTGCTCGCCTACACCGAGGGCGCCGACATCGGCCGCGTGTGGAACGCCGCCGAACGCGTCGCGAACGACCTCGACATGGAGATCGAGCTGTCCACCGGGCGCAACAAGCGGCCGCAGAAGCGCAGCGGGCGGCTGCACGTCACGGTCCTCGGCAACCCGCTGAAGCCCGCCGCCATGGCCGGCATCTCCGGCCGGATCTCCGCGCACGGCGCCAACATCGACCGCATCGAGCGGCTCGCGCAGAACCCCGTCACGTGCATCGAGCTGGACGTCTCCGGCGCCGACCCCGAGGCGCTGCGCGCCGCCCTCACCGCCGAGGCCGCCGAGCAGGCCGTGGACGTCGCCGTCCAGGAGAGCGGCCTGCACCGGCGCGCCAAGCGGCTGATCGTCATGGACGTCGACTCCACCCTCATCCAGGGCGAGGTCATCGAGCTGCTCGCCGAGCACGCCGGCTGCCTGGACGAGGTCGCCAAGGTCACCGAGGCCGCCATGCGCGGCGAGCTCGACTTCGAAGGCTCCCTCCGCGAACGCGTCGCCCTCCTCGCCGGGCTCGACGCCGCCGCCATCGACGACGTCCGCGACAAGCTCCGCCTCGCCGCCGGCGCCCGCACGATGGTCCGCACCCTCAAGCGCCTCGACTACAAGTTCGCCATCGTCAGCGGCGGCTTCACCCAGGTCACCGACGCCCTCGTCGACGACCTCGGCATCGACTACTCCGCCGCCAACACCCTGGAGATCGCCGACGGCAAGATCACCGGCCGCGTCCGCGGCCCGGTCATCGACCGCGCCGGCAAGGCCGCCGCCCTGGAACGCTTCGCCCGCGAGTCCGGCATCCCGATCAGCCAGACGGTCGCCGTAGGCGACGGCGCCAACGACCTGGACATGCTCCAGGCCGCCGGCCTGGGCATCGCCTACAACGCCAAACCGGTGGTCCGCCAGGCCGCCGACACGGCCGTCAACGTCCCCTACCTGGACACGATCGTCTTCCTCCTGGGCATCTCCCGCGAAGAGATAGAAGCCGCCGACGCCGCCGACGCCGACGCCGGCTGACATCACGACACGTCGGCCGCCGCGGCCGCCGAAGGCGGGTTCCGCTCCGCGGCCCCGTCCCGTCCTGCCGGGAGCGGGGGACGCTCCCGCGCCAGTAGCGCCCGGCCCGCGAAGACGGTCACCGCCAGCATCAGCCCGCCGAGGACCCAGCCCCCGAGGACGTCGGTCGCCCAATGCTTGCCCACGTAGATGCGTGTGTAGCCCTCTGCGAAAGCCATCGTGGCGATCAGGCTCCAGCCGAACGAGCGGACGACTCGCCCGGCGCGCAGGTAGGCCAGCACCACCAGCATGATCGCACCGTAGATCACCAGGATCCGCACGCACCCGCCGGACGGGAAGGTGCCGAGGCCCGTCGGCGGGTGACCGCGGTCCACGATCTTCGCGAGGGCCGTCTGGTCGAACTTCTCCACGACCACCGACCCGCCGATGAACCCGGCGGGCACCCAGAAGCGTTCCCGCCTGGCGATGGCGACACCAGTCAGGATGACGATGGCCACGATCGCGGTGTACCGCGTCGGCCATGGGTCGCCCATCCGCCCCAGCGCCGTCATCGCGTGCAGCCAGCCCTGCCCTGAGGCGTCCTCGACCCAGTGGAACACGGCCCAATCGACCGGGTGCTCGAATCGCTGCAGGACCTCGCCGAGGATCAGGCCCACGGCGGTCGTGATGAAGATTCCCGCTCCGTAGAGCATGAGGAAGGCGCGGCCCGGGCCGAGCGAGCCGATGAGCTGCCTTCGGGCCTGGAGCAGGTCCGGGGGCGCGGCGACCGCCCGGGCGGCCAGGTACTGCGCGATCAGAACAGAGGCGACCAGGACTGCTGGCGTCCCCACGACTCCGAAAATGACTGTGAGCATGGCTCCCTTTCACCGAGGCTCTCGACGGTCGACAAGTGCGACCGTCCGGTCACCGTGAGCTACCGCAACCGGCCGACCCGGTATCGGTGTCCGGCCGGCTCCCTGCCAAGGGGTTCCGAGTGGCCGTCCCGTTGGGTAGATCTGGATCATGTTGCGGCGGGTGCGGGAGGTGTTCGCGCGGGCCAACGGGCAGGCGACGCCCCTGTACGGGGCGGCCGCCGCCGTGGCCGTGGCCGTGCCGCTGCTCGCGGGGTCGCTGAGCGGGCACGCGGCGCAGGGGTCGATGGCCGCGCTCGGGGCCTACCTGGTGGCGCTGCGGGCGCCCGAGGGGCCCTACGGCGCGCAGGCGCGGAGCCTCACCGTCGGGGTCGTGATCGTCGCGGTCGGGGCGGCGGTCGGCGGGCTGCTCAGCGGGCATCTGTGGCCCGCGGTGATCGTCGTACCGCCGCTGGTGGCGCTCGGGGTCGCGGTGCCCCGGATCGGGCCGACGGCGGGGCTCGCGGTGCTGCTGAGCGCCGTGCGGCCGCCGTCCGCGGACGTCCTGAACACCGGGGGGCTGGAGCTGATCGGCGGGCTGCTCACCGCCGGGCTGCTGCTGGCGCCGTGGCCCGCGCGGCGGCTGCGCCCGCTGCGGGGGGCGCTGAGCGAGGCCGCCGACGGGGTCGCCGAGGCGCTGGACGCGGTGGCCGAGGACGTGGGCGCGCACGACGCCGAGGTGCTGGACGCCGTCGAGCTGACGAACCCCGACCTGCTCGCGGTGACCCGCATCCCGGACTGGGAGGCCAAGCGGCGGGCGGCGTCGGAGGCGCTGACGGCGGCGCGCGCCACCTACGCGCTCTACCGGACGGGACGCGGGCGCAGCGACCCGACCAGGCCCGAGCGGCTCATCGACGCGCTCGGCCGCGTCCTGCACGAGACGGTGACGCTGCAGGCCGTCCTGGAGGCGGCGAAGAACTACCCGCCGGACCGCGAGTGGCGGCTGGAGACGCAGACGGCGATCTCGGCGCTCGCGGCGCGGCTGCGGCTGCTGGCGGGGGCGATCGCGACCGCGGGGGAGGCGCCGCTCGGGCGGGAGGAGTCCGCGGCCGTCCGGCGGATGGGACGGGCCGCCGAGCACATCCGGCGCGCCGGGCTCGCCGGCGACGAGGACCTCGTCGCGGTCGCGCTGATCGGCCAGGTGCGGCGCTCCATCGACCGGATCGCCGGCGAGGTCGCGTCCACCCGCCGCATCGTCAAGAGCGGCCTGCGGATCGGGCTCGGGCCGCCGCGGATGCCGGACACCCTCGACCCGATGCCGGTCTGGGACCGGCTGCGCCGCGCCGTCCGCACCCGCTCCCCGACGTTCCGGCAGGTGTCGCGGGTGTTCGTGACGGCGGTGGTGTCGATGGCGCTGGCCGCCGCCCTCAAGATCCCGCACGGGCACTGGATGACGATCACCGCGATGCTGAGCCTGCGCGCCACCTACGGCGAGACCGTCGAACGGCTCCTGCAGCGCGTCGGCGGCACCGCGGCCGGGTCCGTCGTCGCCGCGATCATCCTGACGCTCGCGCCGGGGCAGGCCACCGTCGCGGTGATCGTGTTCGTCTTCGCGATGGCCGGGTTCGCGATGCGGTCGGTGAACTTCTCCTACTGGGCGCTGTTCGGGACGCCGCTGGCGATGATGCTGCTCGACTTCTCCACGCCCGCCGACTGGCGCACCGCCGGCGAGCGGATCGGGCTGACGTTCGCCGGGACGCTCATGTCGTACCTCGCCGTCCGGCTGCTGTGGCCCGCCGGGCATTTCGAGCGGCTGCCCGTCCAGCTCGAACGGCTGCTGCGCACCCACGCCGGCCTCGTCCGGGGGACGGCGGACGTTCTCGCCGGGGGAAGCGTCCGGCTGGCGCACGACACGATCGTGGCGGCGGAGCGGGCCGCGGAGGCCGTCGCGGAGACCCGGACGCGGCTCGGCCACGAACGGCTGCCCGACACCGGGCTGATCGACGAGCTGCGCCGGGCGGTGGACGCCGCGCACCGCACCCGCGACCACCTGATCGCGGTCGCGCGGCTGTCCCGCGAGCAGGCCGTCGACACCGGGCCGATCCCCGAGATCCTCGACCGGCTCGCCGACCAGCTGGAGGAGGCCGCCGCGCTGCTGGAGGAACCGGACGACCGCGACCCGGACGCCGCCGCGCCCGTCGAGGAGCTCAAGGAGGAGCTCGCCGACCTCGACACCCACCTGTCGACGCTCACCCGGCGGCGCCGCGCCGAGATCAAGGCGGGCGTCGGCCGGGACGAGCCGACCCCGCTGCGGCACGCCCTGCTCCAGGTGTCCGGGACCCGCCACACGATCAGGGCACTGCGGCGAGACGCCGGAACGGTCATCGAGTCGTCACTAGAGGCCGCCGAACCACGCCCGTAGCGACCGATCCCTCGGAAACGGCCGATCCTTCAGGAGCGGCCGGTCCTCCCGAAGCGGTCGATCCTTCAGGAGCGGTCGCGCCCGGGAGCGGTCGAGCCTTCGGGAGCGGTGGCGTCCCTCCGAAGCGGTCAGTCCTTTGGGGTGTGGACGGTGCGGAGCGTGCCCAGGCCGGGGCGGACGTCCGTCCACGGGCCGGGCAGTTCGATCACTGCCAGCGCACAGGTCGGGAACGCGTCCGGGGCCTCGCCCGTCAGGTCGTGGACGAGCTGGTGCACGGACGGGTTGTGCCCGACGAGCAGCAGCCGCGCGGCATCCTCCGGGGCCTCGCCGACGAGGGTGCGGAGGTGGTCGGGGTCGTTGTCGTAGATCCCCGGCTCGAAGCTCACCGCGGCGTCCACTGCCAGCTGGTCCAGGGTCTCCCGCGTCCGGGCGGCGGTGGAGCACAGGACGTGGCCGGGCACGAGGCCGTTGGCGCGCAGCCAGTCACCGGTCGCGGCGGCGTCGCGGCGGCCGCGGTCGTTCAGGGTGCGGTCGATGTCGGACATGCCCAGACCGGCGACGGCCTTGGCATGGCGGAGAACGATGAGCGTCGGCATGCGCGCCAGCCTAAGGCGCGGCGGCCCGGGGCGCGCCGGCCCGGAGCGCGCGCGCCGGCCTAAGGTGCGACGAGGGCCGCGATCGCCCAGAGCACGAGCATGATGCCGAGCATCCCGCCGAGCGCGATGGCGAGGCCCTTGGGTCCCGACATCGTCGGCTTGCCGCCGCTGTCGCTGTTCGCCACAGCCGCCTCCTGATCTCCGGTCCCGGGACGTCCGAGCTCCCACCCAAAGCGTACGGGCGGTGCCGCGTGGTCACGACAGGACCCCCGGGGACGCGAAAGGGGCCGGTGGCTGGTCGCCACCGGCCCCCTCATGTCCGGACGGTCAGGACTTGCCCGCGGACTCCTCGCTGCCCGACTCGGCCTTGGTGCCGTTCGAGCCGACGGCCGCCTCCTCGGGCTCGCCCTCCTCGATGGCGCCGTCGGCCTCGCCGCTCTCGGCCGCCGGGTCCGGCGTGCCGCTCTCGACGGCGGGGGCCGGGTCCTCGGCGATCGGGTCGGCGCGCCGCTTGGAGATCACGATGGCCGCGACGATGACCGCGACGGACGCCACGGCCACCACGACGCGCAGCGTCATGTTGCCCGCGTAGGTGACCACCGCGTCCGCGATCAGCAGCGCGACCAGGTTCATCACCTTGATCAGCGGGTTGATCGCGGGACCGGCGGTGTCCTTGAACGGGTCGCCGACGGTGTCGCCGATGATCGTCGCCTCGTGCGCGTCGCTGCCCTTGCCGCCGAGCTGGCCCTCCTCGACGAGCTTCTTGGCGTTGTCCCAGGCGCCGCCGGAGTTGGACAGGAACACCGCCATCAGCACGCCGGCCGCGATGGCGCCGCCGAGGAATGCGCCGAGCGGCGCGTACCCGAAGGCGAAGCCGACCGCGATCGGCGTCATGATGGCGAGCAGCCCGGGGGTGGCGAGCTCGCGCTGCGCGTCCCGGGTGCAGATGTCCACGACCCGGTCGTAGTCGGGCTGCTCGGTGTAGTCCATGATCCCGGGCTTGGTGCGGAACTGGTTGCGCACCTCCGCCACGACCCGTCCGGCGGCCCGTCCGACCGCCATGATCGCCAGGCCGGAGAACAGGAACACCACGGCCGAACCGATGATCATCCCGATCAGCACGTTCGGGCTGGCGATCGACAGGTTGAAGGTGAGGAAGTCGTCGCCGATCGCGTCCTTCGCGCTCTGCGACGCGTCGCCCAGCGCCGCGATCACCGTCGTCCGGAAGGAGCCGAACAGCGCGGTCGCGGCGAGCACCGCCGTCGCGATCGCGATGCCCTTGGTGATCGCCTTGGTGGTGTTGCCGACCGCGTCCAGCCGCTCCAGGACGGACGCGGCCTCGCCCTGCACGTCCCCGGACATCTCGGCGATGCCCTGGGCGTTGTCGGAGACGGGGCCGAAGGTGTCCATCGACACGATCACGCCGACCGTGGTGAGCAGCCCGGTGCCGGCCATCGCCACCGCGAACAGCGCGACGGTGGTGTTGCCGAAGCCGAGCAGGAACGCCCCGTAGACGGCGGCGCTGATCACCAGCGCGGTGTAGACGGCCGACTCCAGGCCGAGCGAGATGCCGGACAGGATGACGGTCGCGGGGCCGGTCCGGGCGCTGCCGGTGACCTCCTTCACCGGCTTGCGGTTGGTCTCGGTGAAGTAGCCGGTGAGCAGCTGGATCGCGCTGGCCAGCACGATGCCGATGAGGACGGCGCCGAGCGCCACCCAGCGCGGGTCGGCGTCCAGCCCGGCGATCGCCTTGTCGGTGACGCCGTCCAGGTCGGCGAACGACGAGGGCAGGTACACGAACGAGGCGATCGCGACGAGGACCGCCGAGATGCCCGCGGAGATGAAGAAGCCGCGGTTGATCGCCGTCATGCCGGACCGGTCGCCGGCCCGGGGCGCCACCGCGAAGATGCCGATCACCGCGGTGATCACGCCGATCATCGGCACGATCAGCGGGAACACCAGGCCCTGGCTGCCGAACGCCGCGGTGCCGAGGATCAGCGCCGCGACGAGCGTTACCGCGTACGACTCGAACAGGTCGGCGGCCATGCCGGCGCAGTCGCCGACGTTGTCGCCCACGTTGTCGGCGATCGTCGCCGCGTTGCGGGGGTCGTCCTCGGGGATGCCCTGCTCGACCTTGCCGACCAGGTCGGCGCCGACGTCGGCGGCCTTGGTGAAGATGCCGCCGCCGACGCGCATGAACATGGCGAGCAGCGCGGCGCCGAAGCCGAAGCCCTCCAGGACCTTCGGCGCGTCGCCCTGGTAGGCGAGGACGACGACCGCGGCACCGAACAGGCCGAGGCCGACGGTGAACATGCCGGCGACGCCGCCGGTGCGGAACGCGATCCGCATCGCCGTCTTCTCGCCGCCCTCCTCGCGGGCGGCGGCGGCGACGCGGACGTTGCCGCGGACGGCCAGCCACATGCCGGTGAACCCGGTGACGGCGGAGAAGATCGCGCCGATGACGAAGAAGACGGAGCGTCCGATCCGCTCGCTCGTGGAGTCGGCGGGCAGGAGCAGCAGCACTAGGGGGATGAGGACTACGAAGACCGCGACCGTTCGGAACTGGCGTTTCAGGTAGGCGCTGGCGCCTACCTGTACCGCTCGCGCGATCTCTTGCATCTTCGCGGTGCCCTGGCCTGCGGCCAGGACATCGCGGACGAGACCCGCGGCGACGGCCAGTGCGAGCAGCGCGATCACAGCGACGACGACGACCAGGGAGAGGTCGCCGCCGCCGAGATCCACTTCTGCGCTGGCCGGGCTTGACAGGGAAAACCCGGACATCCGTCCTCCTCGACAGGGGCAAAGCGTCTCGATCGCCACAAAAGACGATCTTTACCGCGTACCCCGCGAGTCATGATTTCGAACGCCTCGCACGGCAACGCGGGTGCCGGGAGTCTACGCACGCGTAGGTCGATTGTTAAGGCCGCGACGCGCCTGATGAAGATGTCGCCGAAATGCAATGGACGATACGCCGGAATTTGCCCCATAAGCCTGCTCAGGCGGCATCGGCCCAGGTCAGTCGGGGTAAGCCAACCATTACCCCACGGTCACCCGGGCGGAGACAGGGTCGAATGACGCATCGGCGGGGGCACCGGGCGTCCACATTCAAGCTAGGCATTAACACGGAATATGTCCAGACCCAAATCGGATCGATCCGCCGGTGATCATAAGAGAATCTCACAACACGGGCCCCACCAGCCCCACGGGGTCCGGAGACGGCGAAGGCCCCGCCCGGGGTGGGCGGGGCCTTCGCGGGGCCTTCGGCCGCGAGTCAGGGACGGGGGCGCTTCAGATGGTCGCCTCGGCTTCGGCGGGCCAGCTCATCCGGATCTGGACCCCCTTGGGCGTGGCGGCGATCTCCACGTCGTCGGCGAGCCCGGCGATGACGGCCAGCCCCAGCTCCGCGGTGCCCTCGCCGAAGCCGTAGTCGTCCGGGTCCGGGGCCGCCGGGAGGCCCCCCGCCGTGTCGTCGCCGGGGACGGTGTCGCTGACGGTCACCTCGAAGCGGCGTCCGGCGCCGCTCAGTTCGAGCCGGACGGGCTCGTCCGGGCAGTGCCGGCGATGCGCCTCCACGGCCCGCGAGCACGCCTCGCCCACCGCGAGCCTGACCTCGTCCAGCAGGGATTCGGCGACGCCGCTGCGGCGGGCGACGGCGGTCACGATCAGCCGGGCGGTCCGGACGTGGACGGGCAGCGCGCTGAAGGAGAGTTCAACGGTCGACATCTCGGTCGCGGGGGCGCCTACTTGGCGCCCTTGCGCTTCTCCTCGGCCTCGGCGATCGAGTCGTGGATGCCGAAGACCTTGGTCAGCCCCGTGATCCGGAAGATCTTGAGGATGCGCTCCTGGGTGCACACCAGTTCCAGCGAGCCGTCGTGGGCGCGCACCCGCTTCAGCCCGCCGACGAGGACGCCGAGCCCGGTGGAGTCGAGGAACTCCACCTTCTCCATGTCCACGAGCAGGTGGAACTTGCCCTTGTTGACCAGGTCGATGAGCTTCTCGCGAAGCTTCGGCGCCGTGTAGACGTCGATCTCGCCCTCCACGTTGATGACGGTAAGGCCATCGTCGGTGGTGTAGTCGTTCACCTTCAGGTCCACAGATCCTCCACGCGCCGTGCAGCACTATCCGATCTCGATCACCGGCCGCCGGGGCGGGCCCGCCGTTCGAGACTTCGCCGTGATTCAACCACGCTCCGGCGTTGGGTACGCACGTAATCGCCCACACGGGCGAAAGTTCGCGCCATCCCGTCTGACCTGCTGATCTCATGGCCAGGGCAGGGGGTATGCAGCCCTCCGTCGCCGGGGCGTTCCCGTAGTTTTGCCCAGGCTGGCAAACTGAAAACCTGATGGGCGCCCAAAGATCTTCAACTCCCCTGGACCGGCTGCTCGCCGACCCCACACGACGCGATCGCATCACCCATGTGGAGCGCGTTCCCGCACGTCAGGGCCGTCGTGCCGAGTGGCCCGCCTGGTCGCCGCCGCTGCTGCTGGAGCGACTGGCCGCGGCCGGCATCGACGCGCCCTGGGAGCACCAGGCGGCGGCCGCCGAGCACGCCCGCGCCGGACGGTCTGTGATCATCGCCACAGGCACCGCGTCCGGTAAGTCGCTGGCCTACCTGCTGCCCTCGGTCGAGGCGATCTACGCGGGGGACGAGAATCCACACCGCGAGGGGACGATCCTCTACCTTTCGCCGACGAAGGCCCTGGCCGCCGACCAGCTCCGCGCGCTCCGCTCCCTGCGCCTCACGCGCGTGCGCGCCGCGACCTACGACGGGGACACTCCGCAGGACGAGCGGACATGGGTCCGGCAACACGCCAACTACGTGCTGACCAACCCGGACATGCTGCACCGGTCGATCCTGCCCGGACACGCCCGCTGGTCATCGTTCCTACGCCGGCTCCAGTACGTGGTCATAGACGAAGCCCACGGATATCGCGGCGTCTTCGGATCTCATGTGGCGCACGTCCTGCGTCGCCTGCGCCGCGTCTGCGGACGGTACCGCTCCTCTCCCACGTTCATCCTGGCATCGGCCACCGCGTCGGCACCTGCTACTGCCGCGTCCCGTCTCACTGGGCTGGACGTCGTCGCGGTCGACGACGATGCCTCCCCCCGGGGCCCGGCCACGTTCGCCCTATGGGAACCCCCGCTGACGGACCTGCGCGGTGAACAAGGCGCACCGATCCGCCGCACCGCCACCGCCGAGGCCGGCGACCTCTTGGCCGACCTCGTGGTCGAGGACGTTCAGACGCTCGCATTCGTCCGTTCTAGGCGCGGTGCAGAGTCGGTGGCACTCAGCGCCAAGCGCGCTCTGCACGACGTCGCTCCCGCCCTGGCCGAACAGGTCGCCGCCTACCGCGCCGGCTATCTGCCCGAGGAACGACGCGCTCTGGAAGCCGCCCTTCGCTCCCGCTCGATCATCGGTTTGGCGAGCACGAACGCCCTGGAGCTCGGCGTGGACGTCTCCGGGCTCGACGCCGTCCTGGTCTGCGGCTGGCCGGGCACCCGCGCGTCCCTCTGGCAGCAGGCAGGACGTGCCGGACGTTCCGGGCAAGCCGCCCTCTCCGTCCTCGTCGCCCGGGACGACCCGCTCGACACGTTCCTCGTCCACCACCCGGAGGCGATCTTCGGGACGCCGGTCGAGGCCACCGTGCTCGACCCCGACAACCCCTACGTCCTCGAACCCCACCTGTGCGCGGCGGCGTCCGAGATGCCGCTCACCGAGGACGATCTCCCGCTGTTCGGGCCCGCGACCGCCGACCTGCTGCCCGACCTCGTCCGCCGCGGCATGCTCCGCCATCGCCCGGCCGGCTGGTACTGGACGCGCCGCGACAAGGCCGCCGACCTGGCCGACATCCGCGGCGCGGGCCGCGCACCCGTCCAGGTCGTCGAGGCGTCCACTGGCCGGCTCCTAGGGACCGTCGACGAAGCGTCCGCGCACACCACCGTCCACGAGGGCGCCGTCTACATCCACCAAGGCGAGTCGTTCATCGTCCAGACCCTCGACCTGGACGACTCCGTCGCGCTCGTAGAGGCGGCCGACCCCGACTACTCGACGACCGCACGCGACGTGACCGACATCAGCATCGTGGAACGCCTCCGCTCAGCCTCCTGGGGCGAGGCCACGCTCTGCTTCGGAACCGTCGAAGTCACCCGCCAAGTGGTCGCGTACCAGATGCGCCGCCTGCAAACCGGCGAAATGCTCGGCGAGAAACCCCTCGACCTCCCGCCCCGCACCCTCCGCACACGCGCCGTATGGTGGACCCTCTCCGAGCCCCAGATCTCCCGCCTGGACGACCTCGACCTGGCAGGCGCCGCCCACGCCGCCGAACACGCCTCGATCGGCCTGCTCCCCTTGTTCGCCACGTGCGACCGCTGGGACATCGGCGGCGTCTCCACGGCCGTCCACCCCGACACAGGGCTCCTCACCGTCTTCGTCTACGACGGCCACGAAGGCGGTGCGGGCTTCGCCGAACGCGGCTACGCCGACGCCGCCACCTGGCTGCGCGCCACCCGCGACGCGATCGCGTCCTGCGAGTGCGACTCGGGCTGCCCGTCCTGCATCCAGTCCCCGAAATGCGGCAACGGCAACGACCCCTTGGACAAGCGCGGCGCGCTGGACCTCCTGGCCGTCCTCCTGGACGAGGCCCCCGCCTAACGCCCTCAGTTAGGGGCTACGCGCTGCGCGGGGACGGAGGGCCCGTCCATGCCGCGACGAGCCTGCGCGAGCGCCTGCTGCAGCTTCCGCCGCTCCAACTCCAGCGTCTGCAGGGACTCCTCGTGCTCGTCCCGCAGATCGCGGAGCTCCCGCCGCATGCCCATCGCGCGCCGGAAGCCCAGCGCCGCGACCATCACGCCCGCCATGAACACGATGGCGACCACGGCGCCGGCCATGAACACCTGCCACTGCGACGAGATCCCCGGGATCTCGTCCCCGAACACGCTCATCTGGGCGGCACCCGTGTTGTCGAGCACCACGGCGACACCGACGGTAACGGCGGCGAGCGCGACGATCAGTCCCAGGAAGATCATGCGGAGGGTCTCCTCTCCATCGGGCCTTCCGTCCCGGACGGGACGAGGCCGAGGTCGCGGACGACAGGGACACAATGCCAGACGATCCGGGCGATCCGACTCGGCAAGGCAGCCTAGACCGTGACCCGCATTGTGAGCGAATGTGGGAGTTCACTGTCGGGACATCCGCCCCTTGCACGGCAGCGACCCCGGCCTCACCCGCACGCGCAATGCCAGGTCCCTGTCTCGCAGACGGGAGCCCGGCAGGTCCCTGTCTCACATCGCCTCCACAGCCGTTCCATCTCTCCGCCCCAAGGACGGCGAGATCGAGCAGATTACGCGCGACGTTGACGTAACGCCCCAAAACCAGACCGCCGCCGCCGTCGGCGTCGCATCGGTAGGTGCGCCCGGACTGAGCGAGCTCGGCATTCACCACGCCGCACCCCGAGCACGTCTTGGACGCGGGAAACCAGCGGTCACCGACCACCAGATTCCCGGCGTTCCATCCGGTCCCGGACCCCAGCATCCGCCGCGCCTGCCCGAACCCGCCACCCGCGTCGGCGTCGCATCGGTAGGTGCGCCCGGACGGGGCGAGCTCGGCATTCACCACGCCGCACCCCGAGCACGTCTTGGACGCGGGAAACCAGCGGTCGGCGACCACTAGACGGGGCCGCCGTTCAGCCGGTCTTGTACCCCAGCATCCGCCGCGTCTGCCCGAACCCCCTGGTCGGCGACCGCGCGGGCCAGGCGCCGGTTGGCCACCATCCCGGTGACGTTGAGGTCCTCGACCACGACGGTCTCATACCGCTCCGCCACCAAGGTGGTGGCTTATGCAGCGCATCAGCGCGCAGGTGGGGCGATGCGGGCGTGGTGGCGGGCCAGCCGCGCGGCGGCTTGGCCCGGTTGGCCGAACCCGCTGATTACTCGACCACCAATTGCCTTTGGCGTCGTAGCGGTCTTTGCAGGTGGCGAGGACCCAGTTGCACGCGAACCGCGCCGCTTGCGTGCCGGGCGAGGCCTGATGACCGAGCGGTCGTCACTTGCGGCGGTGGGCTCGCTTGGGCTGCTTCTTCGAGGCGGGCTCGCCGATGCGGACGTTCACGCCGCTGCCACCGGAACGCTTCCCGAGGGTCGCAGGGCGGCGTCCAGCCTTCGATGTGCGTGGACTTGCGACCGCCGAGTCCTTCACACCGTCAGTCTTGGCTCCGGGGAGTGTCACCGGGGCGGTCTTGGCGAGCGCCTCGGCGCGTGCGATCTGCGCACGTGACTTGCTGACCCGCCTGCGGCCGGTGCCACCGCGCGCGATGCGGGCGGCCATGCCCTTGCTGCTCGTGCCCGCCTGGGCGACGCGCAGTCGCCGTGTCCAGGTGCCGAGGTGCGCGGCGACGATCAGCAAGATCATCGCGATGCCCACGCTCTTGCCCCACTGGAGGCGGTCGGTCGCCGCGACGTTCTGCGCCCGCGGCGAGTCGGTGGCGATCTGCGGCGCGGGGTAGGTGAAGCCCGGCGTCGCACCGTCCGGCTGGACGGACGGGAGGGTGACCGGCGACTCGTTGTTGAACGGCGTCAGCGGCGTCGCGGTGCCAGGAACCCCGGCCCCGGAGGGGAGGGACGGAGCCGCACCGCCGGCCACGGAACCGCCGCCCAACGAGGCGGTCGCCGTGGACGTGCTGGAGTACAGCGATCCACCCGTGCCCGTGGAGCGCTTCGCCCGGACGCCCACCGAGGCGGCGCCGGTGGACCGTGTCAGTGCCAGGGTGGCGGAACAACTCGTCCCCTCGCACAGGGACTTCAGCGAACCGGACTTGGACTTCACTCCCGAACCGGCCAACGTGTAGCCGGTGAGGTCGTCCTCAAGACCGCGGTTCCACTTCACGACGAGCTTCCCGCCGGACGCATCCGCGGCCACGCCGGTCGGCGCCGCCGGCGCCACCCGGACGGTGAAGGTGTTCGAGTCGTAGATGTGGCCGGTCTGCTTCCCCTTCAGGAAGACCTTGTACTTGCCGTTCCGACCGATCGAGAAGGTGCCCGACATGTCCCCGGAGAACCCCTTCTCCTGCAGGAACGTGTCGCCGATTCCAGGGCCGTTCACCCGGAGCTGCATCGTGACCGCGAAGTCGAAGTGGGCCTTGGCGGTCAACTCGGACCCGCTGGTGATAACCGCACCGTCCGCCGGGGTGACGACAGTGGTCGAGGCGGCTTGCGCGGGCAGGGCTGCGAGTACCGGGAAGCTCATCGCAAGGGGCGCCGCCAGGGCGACTGCACCGATCCTGCGAACGATGGTCACGGCCTCAATCCCTTCGCCGGCGTCCTGCGCGAGCCTCACCGCGCCCCGTTGGTAACTACAGGCTTACGGCAGCGTAACGTACCACCGGGTAGCAAGAGTCACAGGAGAATGACAAAGCGGGACTTTGTCGCCATCCGCACACCCTCCCGGCTATTGACACTCAGTGCAACGAAGCATGCCGGGGCCAGGCTACGCCGTCCCGCCTCACAGGACCAGCCCTGGCCCGCGAAACGACTCGCATCATCCCTATCTCCATCGGCACCTTCAGTTCGACGGTCACCCACACGTCAACGACGTCTCCCTGCACCCGACACCGCGACATCTCGGCCCCTGACGCGCCCGCGATCTCCTTGGCGCTCTCGCACGCGTCCGCACGCCCGTCCGCGATCCGCGCCGCCCCCGCCAGTGCCGCCATATCCGCCGCGGCATCCCCCCGATGCCGCGGCGGATATGGCGGCAC
>NZ_SMKY01000202.1 GCF_004349235.1 Actinomadura darangshiensis
CCCACGCCCCCTGCCGGTTGCGGTCGCTGACCTGGTGCCGGTTTCTGCGGGCTTGGCCCCCTACCGGTCACGGTCGTTGACCTGGTGCGGGTTTCTCATTCTCGCGTCCTTTACGGGCTTCGCCCGTTGTGGGGCTGCGCCCCTCGCCCCTTGTCGGTTGCGGTCGCTGATCAGGTGCAGGTTTTCCGTCCTCGGGTCCTTTGCGGGCTTCGGCCGTTGTGGGGCTGCGGCCCTTGCCCCTTGTCGGTTGTGGTCGTCGGGTGGGTGTGGGTGCTTGCCGGGCTGATGTTCCTTCGGTCCCCTTGTGATCCGGCGTCCTCCTGTGTTCGAGCAGGGTGTGGGGGTTGTGGAGGGTTGTCGGCAGCATGTATACAAGTGGTCTATGAGCGGTGTACAGGATGTCGGCAAGCGCGGGTCTGCTCAGGACCTCACGTATGCGTGGTTGAAGAGGCACATCTCCGAGCTGCCTAAGGAGGGTGGGGTCTTTCTCAGCGAGTCGGAGGTGGCGCAGGCTGCGGGGACCTCGCGGACGCCGGTGCGGGAGGCGCTGCTGCGGCTGGAGACCGAGGGGCTGCTGACGATCGTCCCGAAGAAGGGGGCCTTCATCCCGCCGATCTCCGACGGTGAGATCACGGCCGTGATGGAGGCTCGGGGGCTGGTCGAGTCGTGGTGCGTGCGCCGGGTCGTGCCCGTGGAGCCGGCGTTCCTCGGGGAGCTTGAGCGGATCCTGGCCGAGCAGGAGGCGCTGATCGACGACCCGGTCGGGTTCATCGACCGGGACCGGGCCTTCCACCGGGCGATCGTCCGGCAGGCGGGCAACCTGGTGCTCGCCGAGTTCTACGAATCCCTGCGCGAGCGGCAGATCCGGATGGGTGTGCGCGCCATCGCCAGCCAGGAGAACCGGGCGCGGACCGTGCTCGACGAGCACGCCGCGATCGTGCGTGCTCTGGGTGACGGGGACGCGGGGAACGCGCTGGAGGCGCACCTGGCGAGCACGCTGTCCGTGCTGCGTCTGCCGGGAGGGCTCTCGTGAGGGTCGCGATGGTCCAGGTGGACAGTTCGGGGGAGTCGGTACCGGAGCGGCGTGCCCGGGTTGGAGAGCTTGTCCGCGGGCTGGGTGGCGCGGATCTCGTGGTGCTTCCTGAGCTGTGGGCCGTGGGGTACTTCGCGTTCGACGCTTACGCCGAGGGGGCCGAGCCCTTTGAGGGGCCCAGTGTTTCGGACGCGCGTTCCTGGGCCCGGGAGCTGGGTGCCTGGGTTCATCTCGGCAGCTTCGTCGAGATGGATGCCGGGCGTCTGTTCAACACTGCCGTGCTTCTGTCGCCTGAGGGCGAGGTCGCGCATGTTTACCGCAAGATCCACGTGTTCGGGTACCGGTCGCGGGAGGCCGAGCTGCTCACGCCGGGTGATGAGCTGCCGGTCGCTGATACGTCGTTCGGACGGGTCGCCGCGACCACGTGTTACGACCTGCGGTTTCCCGAGTTGTGGCGGGGGCTCGTGGACGGCGGCGCCCAGATCGCCATCGTGCCGGCGGCGTGGCCCGCGGCGCGGCGGGAGCACTGGCGGCTGTTCACGTCCTGCCGGGCCGTCGAGGAGCAGGTCCTGCTCATCGGCTGCAACGCGGCCGGCGCGGAGCTCGGCGGGCACAGCCGGGTCGTGGACCCCTGGGGCGCGGTGCTCGCCGAAGCGGGCACCGAGGCGGGCGTCACCTGGTGCGACGTCGACCCCGCGGTGGTGGAGCGAGCGCGGGCCGAGTTCCCCGTGCTCGCCGACCGGCGGACCGACCTGACCTTCCAAGGAGCCGACGTATGACCTTGAACCTCACCGTGGCGGGCTCCGGCGAGCCGCTGTCCGTCCGTCCCGAGCGGCTGGTCGTGGCCGGGTACACGGCCCGGGACGAGGAGTCCGTGGCGCGGCACATCGAGGAGCTGGCCGCCATCGGCGTCCCCCCGCCGCCGGCCGTGCCGATGTTCTACGACCTCGACCCCGCGCTGCTCAGCACCGACGCCCTCGTCGAGGTCGGCGGGGCCAGCACGTCCGGTGAGGTCGAGCCGGTGCTGGTACGGCACCGGGGGGCCTACTTCCTCGGGGTCGGCTCCGACCACACCGACCGGGAGATCGAGCGCACGGACATCGCCGCGTCGAAGGCCGCGTGCCCGAAGCCGGTGGGCGGCGACGTCGCCGAGATCGGCCTGGACTTCCCCGGCTGGGACGAGGTCGAGGCCCGGTCCGAGGTGGACGGGCGGCCCTACCAGGCGGGGGCGGTGTCCACCCTGCGGCACCCGGCCGAGCTGGTCGAACGCATGACCGCGACCCTCGGCGGCATCGCCGGCGACCTGGTGCTGTTCTGCGGGACGCTCGCCCTCCTCGGCGGGACGTTCGTGCACGGCGACAGGTGGTCGCTGAGCCTGAGCCTGCCCGCCGGCTCCCGCCTGACGCACACGTACACGACCAGGAGCGGCGCATGAGCAAGCCCGAGCACGAGTTCTTCCCGGTCACCGACGTCGAGTTCACGGTGTGCGCGGGGGACGACCCGAAGATCACCGAGCGGATCCTGGCGGCGGACGACGGCGTCGCCACCCGCATGCTGCGCTACGAGCCCGGTGCGGACTCCACCCCGATGGGCGTTCAGCGGCACGACTTCTGGGAGGAGGTCTACATCCTGGAGGGGTCGTTCACTGACCTCTCCCTGGGCCGGACGTTCACGGCCGGGATGTTCGCCTGCCGTCCGCCGGGCATGCCGCACGGTCCGTGGCGGACCGACGAGGGGGTCCTCACCTTCGAGGTCCGCTACCGGGGCGGGACGGCATGAAGCCCCGGCGGCGGCTCGTGCTGCCGGTGGTCGTGCTCGCCGTGCTCGGCACCGGGTGCGGTGTCGGGTCGGGCTCCGGCGACCGGGACACCTGGAAGATCGGAACGCTCCAGTGCTCGACCGACTGCGGCTTCCTGCGGATGGCCGAGGAGCAGGGCTTCTTCAAGCGCCGCGGTGTCGACGTCGAGTTCGTGACGCTGCAGAGCGCCTCGCAGGCGCTGCCCGCGCTGGCGTCCGGCGAGGTGGACGCGGTCGAGCAGAACGCCGGCGCGTTCTTCATCGCGTCCGAGCGCGGCGACCTCGACGCCTCGGTGATCGGCTCGACGATGATCGGGCTGCCGTGGGCGATCTACGCGAAGAAGGGCATCACCGACCTGCGGCAGCTCCAGCACAAGAGCATGGCGATCTCGTCGCCGACGGGGCTGCCGGCGACGATCGCGAACGTGATGCTGGCCCGGTCCGGTGTCTCGGGCAAGGCCATGCAGCGGCTCAACGGCGGCGGCAACGCCGACCGCTACCGGGCGGTCGTGGCGGGCACCACCGACAGCGCGTCCTCGCCCGCCGACTACGTGCCGAGGGCGGAGAAGGACGGCGTCAACGTGGTGGCGCTGGCGTCCGACATCGTCCCGCAGTACCCGCGGTACTCGATCATCGCGCGCAACGACCGGGTGGCCGCCAAGCCGCAGGCGGTCCGGCGCTACCTGGCCGGGCTGATGGACGGCTTCCGCTACGCCTACGCCCATCCGGCGGAGACCAAGCGGCTGGCGGCGAAGGAGGCGGGTACGACGTCCGGCGACTCCTACATCACCTACATGCACGACCTGATCGTCGGCAAGCGGCTCGTGGACCCCGACGCCGGCGTCAACCGGCAGCGGCTGGAGTACCTGTCCGGGCTGCTGGTCAAGTCCGGCCAGCTCCACCGGCCGCCCGACCTCGGCAAGCTCGTCGACGAGCGTCCGCAGCGGGACGCGCTGGCGATGACGAATCCCTAGCGGACTAGGAGGAACCCATGGCCGCGAAACAAGCGGGCGTGACGATCGAGGACGTGTCCAAGAGCTTCACCGTGCGCGCCGGCAAGCAGGTCGAGCAGGTGCACGTGCTCGACCGCGTCTCGCTGCGCGTCGAGCCGGGCGAGATGATCGCGCTGACCGGGCTCAGCGGCTGCGGGAAGACGACGCTGCTGCGCATCCTGCTCGGCCTGGAACGCGCCGACTCGGGACGGGTCACGGTGAACGGCGCCGAGGTGCGCGGATGCGGCGAGGACCGCAGCATGGTCTTCCAGAACGCCCAGCTCTTCCCCTGGCGCAGCGCCCTGCAGAACGTCGAGTTCGGGCTGGAGGCGCGGGGCGTCCCGAAGCGGGAGCGCAGCCGGACGGCGCTGGACAAGCTCGAACTCGTCGGGCTCGCCCACGCCGCGGACCGGCGCCCGGACCAGCTGTCCGGCGGCATGCAGCAGCGGGTCGGCCTCGCCAGGGCGCTCAGCGTCGACCCCGCGGTGCTGCTGATGGACGAGCCGTTCGGCGCCCTCGACGCGCAGACCCGCGAGGGGCTGCAGGCCGAGGTGCTGCGCATCCACCAGGAGACCGGCAAGACGATCATCTTCGTGACGCACGACCTGGACGAGGCCGTCCTGCTCGCCGACCGGGTCGTCCTGATGGCTCCGAACCCGGGCCGGATCGACGAGATCTTCCCGGTCGGCCTCGCCCGGCCGCGGGGCGACCTGGTGACCGTGCGCGGGCTCAAGGAGTTCAGCGCGAAACGCTACGAGATCTGGCGCCGGCTCATGGCCGGCGCGCACCCGCAGGCCGCCGCAGCGGCGCCCGCCGCAGGCTAGTCCCACTCCCGGACGGAGTACAGACATGACCATCACCGACAACGGCCGGCAGGGGGCGCAGCGCGCGGCCGGGTCCGCCCGGCGCCGGCCGCCGTGGCACCGGCGGTACCGGGGCGGCCTGATCACCACCGCCTCGATCCTCGTGGTGCTGGCGTTCTGGGAGGTCACCGGGCGCCAGATGAACCCGATCTTCTCCTCGTACCCGAGCGCGGTCATCCGCAAGTTCGGCGTCCAGGTGAAGTCCGGGCTGCTGCCCGAGGCACTGCTCGACAGCCTCCAGCCGCTGCTGCTCGGCTTCTGCGTCGCGGCGCTGATCGGCATCCCGGTCGGCCTGCTGATCGGCCGCTACCGCGTCGCGGACGCCGCGCTCGGCGTCTACGTCACCGCGGGCTACGCGATGCCGCTGGTCGCGCTGATCCCGCTGTTCATGCTGTGGTTCGGGCTGGGCTTCACGGTCAAGGTCGTCATCGTGGTGGTGATGACCGTGTTCCCCATCGTGATCAACACCCGGGCGGGGGTGCGCGCGGTGCCGCGCTCGCTGACCGAGGTCGGCACCTCGTTCATGGCGTCGGAGTTCGCCATCATGCGGAAGATCATCCTGCCGGCGACCGTCCCGCACATCATGACCGGGCTGCGGCTCGGCATCGGCCGGGCGGTGATCGCGATCGTCATCGCCGAGTTCTTCACCGCGATCGGCGGGCTCGGCGGGCAGATCATCCTGGCCGGCCAGCGGTTCGACACGGCCGGCCTGTTCGTGCCGGTCACCGTGCTGATGGTGCTCGGCGTCGGGCTCACCCGCCTGGTCGGGTGGCTGGAGACCAAGGTCGCGCCGTGGGGGCGTCCCGCCGACACCGACCGGGACTGACCCCGCGGCCACGCGTTATCGAGGGAGACATGGCAGACCGAGAGCACATCATCGTCGCCGGCGCCGGGCCGGTCGGCGCCGTCGCCGCTCTCGCGGCCGCGCAGCGCGGATTCCGGGTGACGGTCGTCGAGGCGAACGCCGGCATCGAGACCGACAACGCGCCGCGCGCCGCGACGTTCCACCCGTCCACGCTGGAACTCGTCGACGAGATCGGCATCATCGACGAGTTCGTGTCCGCGGGCCTCGTCTGCAGGTACTTCGACTTCTGGGACAAGACCACCGGCACCCTGGTCGCGCGGATGGACCACGACACCCTGCGCGACGACACCCCGTTCCCGTTCGTGGTGCAGACCGAGCAGCACAAGCTGGTCCGCATCGTCCTGGAACGGCTGCGCCGGATGCCGGAGGTCGACATCCGGCTCGGCTGGAGCGTCGACTCGATCGAGCAGGACGCCGACCGCGTCACCGTGCGCATCGGGCGCGATGCCGAGACCGAGGTCCTGACCGGCGCCTGGCTGTTCGGCTGTGACGGCGGCCGCAGCACCGTCCGCAAGGCGCTGGACATCGAGTTCGAGGGCTACACGTGGCCGGAGCGGTTCGCGGTGCTCACCACCCTGCACGACTTCGAAGCCGAGATGGGGTGCAGCTACCGGGCCTACTTCGCCGACCCCGACCAATGGGTCAACCTGTTCAAGGTCGCCGGCGACGACATGCGCGGACGGTGGCGGGTCGTGTTCGCCGCCCGTCCCGACCAGACCGACGAGGACGCGCTCGGCGACGGGCACGCCGCGAAGGTCATGTCGGCGGTCCACCCGTCGGCCGGGACCCGCTCCCTGGTGCACCGCAACATCTACAACGTCCACCAGCGGGTCGCCGCCGCCTTCCGGGCCGGACGGGTGTTCCTCGCCGGCGACGCCGCGCACGTCAACAACCCGATCGGCGGGCTCGGGCTGAACTGCGGCGTCCATGACGCGCTCGAACTCGTGCACACCGTCGACGAGGTCGCCGCCGGGCTGAGCGGCGCGCCGCTGCTCGACCGCTACGAGCGCCGCCGGCGCCCGATCAACATCGAGTTCGTCCAGCAGCAGACCGTCGACAACAAGCGGCGGCTGGAGGAGAAGGACCCCGCCAAGCGCCGCGAGCGGCTCGACGACCTCGCGCGGATCAGCAACGACAAGGAGGCGCAGCGCGCCTTCCTGCGCCGGACCTCACTGCTCGACGCCGTCGTGCGCGCCCAAGAGATCGACTGACCCCGACCCGACGTCCCGAGGATCGAAGCTGTGCGAATCGCCGTACCGGACCTGATCTCCCCGTCCTACTTCCCCGCCGTCGCCGCCGTCGACCTCGGCCTGGCCCGCGCGGAGGGGCTGGACGTCCGGCTGGACCTGCTCTACCCCGTCACCGACGCCGCCGAGGCGCTGCGCACCGGAGAGATCGACTTCCTGGCGGGCGCCGCGCACGCGCCGATGCACGCCTTCCCGGGATGGCGGGGCGCGAAGCTGGTCGCCGCGCTGTCCCAGCACATGTACTGGTTCCTCGTCATGCGCGCCGACCTCAAGATCGACCGCGGCGGCCTCGGCGCCCTGCGCGACGTGCGGATCGGCGCCGCCCCCGGCCCCGACCTCGGCCTGCGGCGCCTCCTCGCCGCGGCCGGGATCGACACCGGGCGGCGCGGCATCGAGATCGGCCCCGTCCCCGCCACCGAAGGCGCCGGGACGTCCTTCGGCCTCGCCGCCGCGCAGGCCCTCGGGGAAGGACTCGTCGACGGGTTCTGGGCCAACGGCATGGGCGCCGAACTGGCGGTGCGCCAGGGGACCGGCACGCTCGTCCTCGACGCCCGGCGCGGCGACGGCCCTCCGGGCGCCGACGCCTACACCTTTCCCGCGCTGGCCGTCACCGACGAGACCATCGAACGGCGTCCCGACGCCGTCGCCGCCATGACCCGCGCCGTCGTCCGCGCCCAGAACATCCTCCGCGACGACCCCGGACGGGCCACCGAGGTCGGCGAGCGCCTCTTCCCGTCCCGGGAGGCGTCCCTCATCGCCGAACTCGTCCGCCGGGACGCGCCCTACTACGACCCGCGGATCAGCGCGGAGACCGTCCGCTCCCTCACTGGATTCGGGGCCCTCAGCGGCCTCCTGGACCACCCCGCCGGCTACGACACCGTGGTCGCGACCCGCTTCCGCGACCTCTGGACGGCGCCACCCCGCCGCTGACCGATCCGGACCCGCCGGACGGCCGGAGCACGCCCGCCGGGATGGTTTCATGCGGGGTATGGGAAGACATCGCAGGGGGGCGAAGCGCGAGGTCACCGTGGCCGACCTCATCGACGAGCTGCGCCGGTTCGAGCCCGGGACGCAGGTGCGGCTCGCCATCCAGCCGCGGATGCCGCAGGAGCACGCCGTCGGACCCGTCGCCGAGGCCGACGGCATGATCTGGATCGGCGACGGCGGGCAGCGCGGCTACGCGCCCGACGAGGTCGGCGAACGCCTCGGCTGGACCTGACCGCAAAGCCTTCACCATGCCCGCGGCTACCTTTCCTCCGGCCGCGCTTCACCATGTCGATCATGCGGGAACAGCCATGACGTGGCGATGCATGATCGAGATGAGGGTTGGACCCCATGATCACCGGAACAAGGCTGCTGCTGCCCGCCGCGGTCGCGGCGGCGTCCATCGTGGCGATGACCGTGCCCGCGACCGCGCAGGACGCGCCGCCGCCGGCCCCGCAGACCTCCAGCCAGGACCAGGAACGCTGCACCAAGGCGCTGAGCGTCCTGTCGGTCCTCAAGCTGCTGCCGAGCAGGCCCGACTTCCAGCGTGCGCTGTGCTCGCTGGACCAGGATCAGGAGCAGGGCCAGGAGCAGCCGCAGGGGCGGCCGCAGGGACAGCAGGCGTCCGACGACTACACCGACCAGATCAGCAGCAAGTACACCGACGACTCGGGGCGGACGGTCGAGGAGAACAAGCTCCTCGGGCTCCCGGTCGAATGGCCTAAAAGCCTCACCGTCCACGTCCCGACCCTCAACGACCACTGGTACACCTACACCTCGAAGAAGCCCTGACCCGGCCGCCGGGCCGCGGAGGGGACCAGCCCTCCGCGGCCCGCGCGCGTCTCAACCGCTCCCCAACGTGCACTAAGCTTTTCCCTGCGAGGGGCTATGGCGCAGTTGGTAGCGCGCCTCCATGGCATGGAGGAGGTCTGGGGTTCGAATCCCCATAGCTCCACGAACGAATCGGAGTGGTGTGCCTGCGGGCCGCCACTCCTTCGTCGTTCAGGCGGTGTAGCGGAGGACGGCGCCCACGGGCGGTGTGGCGGATCCGTTCTGCGGGAGGACGACCAGTTCGCCGTCGGTCGCCGCTACGGCTCTGACCAGGGCGGCGTCGGCCCGGGTTTCGCGGGGGTCGGGGACGCCGAACTCGCTGCGCAGTTCCTCGGCCGTGGTCGCTATCTGGGCGGGGTCGGGGCCGATCCACAGTCGGGCGTCCGAGTCGGGCTCCTCGGAGAGCAGGAGGGTCTCCACGCGGGCCTGGCGGACGGCCTCCGTGGTCGCGGGCAGGCCCGAGACGGCCCGCTGGCCGTTGGCCAGTTCGCGGTCGAAGCGTTCCGCGACGGTCATGACGCGCTCCGCCGTCTTGAGGCGGAGGAGGCGGCGCAGCTCGGCGTCCAGATCCGGGTCGTCGACGGTGGTGTTCTTGTCGGCCTCGACGGTGTGCTCCAGGACGTGCTCCGAGACCTCCTCCAGGACGGCGGTCCGGGCGCGGGTGTCGCCCGCGATCACGACGGCCTCCGCGCCGCAGCGCTCCGCGGCCTTGTCGATCTCGTGGGCGACCTTCTTGGCGTTCACCTTCCAGACGTTCTCCGACGAGCGCTGGAAGCGGGACTGGTTCCAGTCGCCCGCCTTGACCTTGCGGATGGGGTAGTCCTCGTCGCCCTCGACCTCGATGTGCTCGCGGTTCCCGTCCGGCGCGACGCAGTCGATGGCGCCGCCCCGGCGGTCCACGACCGCCACCAGGTGGGGGAACCTCTCGCCTCGTTCGGCCAGGTAGGGCAGGACGTCCGGGAGCGGCGCGAGGGTGGCGCGCGGGGTGCGGGGCGGGCCCGGCAGCCGCTCGGTGCGGACCACCTCGCCGTCCGCCGCGAAGATCACGATGCCTTCGGAGCGGCGCTCCGCGAGCTCGTCCTCGATGGTCCGCTCGACCGCGCGGAGCGTCCCGGCCGGGGCGTGCTGGGCCTCCAGGTCCGCGCGCAGCGCCCGCCACCGCAGCTCCGCGGCCTTGGAGGCGTCCTCGGTGGTCCGGGTGAGGTCCGCGTACACCGACGCGTAGGGGCCCGGACGTTGGTACAGCGTTTTGAGGAATGCCAGATCCATGGGATGGCCGTACCCCTTGCGGCTGGGGCAAACGTAAAGAATGCGGCGATTGGGACGTCAGTCCTCGGCGGCCCGCTGCAGTCGCGCGTAGGCGAGCTGCAGCCAGTCCGAGCCCGCCACCGCCGTCATCGTGGCCCCGGCGAGCCGGGTGGCCTGGGGGGCGAACACCAGGCCCGCCGCGTAGGACGTCGCGACCCACTGGGCGGTGCAGAACGGGCAGGTGATCAGCTCGCCGACGGCGTGCCGGATGCCCTTCCCGCGCACCTCCTCCGCCACCTCGGCCGGACCGGACGTCCCCGCGTAGCGGGTGAAGGGGGCGCGCAGCGGGCTCGTCACCGGGTCCTTGGCGATCAGCCGGGACACCTTGTGGGTCGTGACCGTCATCAGCGCCAGGTCGGCGAGGCCGATCGCGGGGGGCCGGTCGCGCAGCCGGCGGCCGAGCAGCGCCATCGTGCCGGCGGTGAGCGCGTAGACGGCGAGCGTGCCGAGGTAGGAGCCGAGGGGGCGGTCCTCGTCGCCGGCGTACTCCCGCTTCTGCTTGCGCGCGGTGTCGACGACCGCGTTCATGGCTTCTCCGCTCAGTGGTTCCGCAGCGCCTTGACGAGCTGCGGCTTGTTCATCGAGGAACGGCCCTGGATGCCGATCTCGCGGGCGCGCTTCAGCAGGTCGTCCTTCGTCCAGTCGTCGTAGGAGGGGCTCTTGCCGCCCTTGCGGCCGACCTTCTTCCGGCCCTGCCCGGCGGCCGCGTTGGCGATCCGCGCCGCCTTCTCCTTGCTCTCGCCCTTGTCGCGGATTTTCTGGTACGTCTTCTCGTCCTTGATCTGTGCTCTAGGCATAAGCGACACGTACCCGGCACGTGCGATCCACACATCGGGGACAATGGCCCGGGAAGGGGGCGTCTTGCGCATCGGCATCCTGGGCCCGCTCGACGTGCGGGACGAGGCCGCGCGGCCCGTCGAGGTCGGCGGCCGGCGGCTGCGCGCCCTCCTGATCCGGCTGGCGGCCGAGGCGGGCCGGCCCGTGTCGGCCGAGCGCCTCCTGGACGACCTGTGGGACGGCGACCCGCCGGGCGGCAACGCGCTGCAGGCGCTCGTGTCCCGGCTGCGGGGCGTCGCGGGACGCGACGTGGTCGAGTACGGCCCGGCCGGCTACCGCCTCGGAATCGACCCGGGTGAGATCGACTCGGTCGCGTTCGAGCGCGGCGTCGCCGCGGCCCGCAAGGAGGGCGACGCCGGCGGGCGGGCCGAGAAACTGCGGGCGGCGCTCGCCCTCTGGCGCGGCCCCGCGCTCGCCGACGTCGCCGACGCCGACTTCGCCTACGGGACGATCACCCGCCTGGAGGAGCTGCGGCTCGCCGCCGTCGAGGACCGGATCGACGCCGAGATCGCCGTCGGGATGCCCGTCCCGCCGGTCGCCGAACTGGAGCCGCTCGCCGCGGCGAACCCCATGCGCGAACGGCTCCGCGGCCAGCTCATGCGCGCCCTGTACGCCTCGGGACGGCAGGCCGACGCCCTGGAGGTGTTCGAGGAGACGCGGCGCGCGCTCGCCGACCGGCTCGGCGTCGACCCGTCCCCGGAGCTGACCGCCGTCCACCTGTCGATCCTGCGGCGGGAGACCGCCGAGGTCCCGCGGCCGCCCGAGCCCGCCGCCGCGCGGCCGCCGCGGACCAACCTGCCCGCCCAGCTCACGAGCTTCGTCGGGCGCGAGGACGAGTCGCGGCGGGTCGGCAAGCTGCTCCGCGAGACCCGGCTCGTCACCCTCACCGGGCCCGGCGGCGCCGGCAAGACGCGGCTGGCGGGGGAGAGCGCCGCCGCGTTCGTCGGCGAGATGCCGGACGGAGTGTGGTTCGTCCCGTTCGCACCCGTCAGCGATCCGGGCGACGCCGTGCAGGCCGTGCTGTCGGCGCTCGACGTCCCCGAGACCGTCCGTCCCGCGGAGACCCGCGTGGTGGTGCGGCCCCTCGAACGGCTGACGGACTACCTCGCCACCAAGCGGATGCTCGTCGTCTTCGACAACTGCGAGCACCTCATCGACGCCGTCGCGCGGCTCGCCGACCACGTCGTCGCGAAGGCCGACGGCGTCCGGATCCTCGCGACCAGCCGCGAACCGCTCGGCATCACCGGCGAGTCGCTGTGCCCCGTCCCGTCCCTGCCGCTGCCGGACGAGGGCGTCACCGCCCCCGCCGACGCCCTCGGATACGCGTCGGTGCGGCTGTTCGCCGACCGCGCCGCGGCCGTCCGCCCCGGCTTCGCCGTGGACGAGGGGACCGTCGCCGACGTCGTCGCGATCTGCCGCGCGCTCGACGGCATCCCCCTCGCCATCGAGCTGGCCGCCGCCCGGCTGCGCTCCCTCACCTCCGGGCAGGTCGCGGCCCGCCTCGGCGACCGGTTCCGGCTGCTGGCGGGCGGCAGCCGCACCGCACTGCCCAGGCACCGGACACTCCGCGCCGTCGTCGACTGGAGCTGGGACCTGCTGGACGACGTGGAGCGCGCCGTCCTGCGCCGGCTGTCGGTGTTCGCGGGCGGCGCCTCACCGGACGGCGCCGTCCACGTGTGCGGGCTCGACGCCCCGGACGCCCCCGAACCCCACGACGTCATCGACGTGATCGCCGCGCTGATCGACAAGTCGCTGGTCATGGCGGACGGCGACACCGACGTCCGCTACCGGCTGCTGGAGACCGTCCGCGTCTACGCGGGGGAGCGGCTGGAGCAGTCCGGCGAGACCCGGCGCGTCCGCGACGCGCACGTCGCCTACCTGGTCGCCCTCGCCGAACGCGCCGAGCCGGAGCTGCGCCGCCACGACCAGCTCGCCTGGTCCGCCCGGCTGGCCGCCGAGCGGGAGAACTACGCCGGCGCCTTCCGGCACGTGGCCGAGACCGGCGACGCCAGGGCCGGGCTGCGGCTCGTGGCGGGACTGGTGTGGTTCTGGGTGCTGCGCGACCTGGAACGCGAGGCGGGCGGCTGGACGGCCGCCGTCCGCGACATAGCGGGCGACACCGCGCCGCCCGGCCTGGAGGAGGAGTACGCGCTGTGCGTCGTCTCGGCCGGCATCATCTCCGAGATGCTCGACGGGGCGGGCCCGACGAAGGAGTCGATGCTCGCTCTCCTGGACGACATCCTCGCCGTGGTGCCCGAGTCGCCGATGCACCCCGTGCTCGCCCTCGCCCAGACGGCGTCCAGCCTGATCGGCGGGGACATGGACGAGGTCCGGCGGAACCTCGACGGCATCCGCGACCACCCCGACCCGTGGGTGTGCGCGGTCGCCCGCGTCATCCACGCCCACATGGGCATCAACACCGGCCACATCGACGACGCCGCCGAGGAGGCCGCCGACGGCTACGCGCGGTTCCGCGAGCTGGGCGACCGGTTCGGGATGATCGTCGGCCTGAGCGGGATGATGCAGGTCGCCATGGCGCGCGACGACCCGGCCGAGGCCGTCCGGCTAGGGGAGGAGGCGCACGGCTACGCCACGTCCGAGGTCAGTCCCGAGCAGGGCGCCGGGATCCTCGCCCAGCTCGCGATGGCGCGAGCCAGGCAGGGCGAGGTCGCGCGCGCCCGCGCTGACCTCGAACGCGCCATGGCGCAGACGGAACGGATCGGCGAGTTCGCCGACGCGGCGAGCACCTCACTCCTGCTGTGCGAACTGGCCCTCCAGGAGGGCGACCGCGAGGCCGCCCGGACGCACGTCGACCGCGCCTACGGGTGGGTCGACTCGCGCGGGGAACGTCCCGACTTCGCGCAGGCCGCCCGCAGGACCTTCAGCCGTCTCGGCTCGCTCGCCGAGGAGGACGGCGACCTCGACGCGGCGGCGCGATGGCACGGCCGCGCGTTCAGCGGGCTGCCGAACGACGCACTCATGGGCAACCCGACCCTGGCGTCCCTCGTCGAGGGCCTGGCGGCCTACGCCGCCGCGCGGGGGAAGCACGTCCGTGCCGCAGAGCTGCTCGGCACCGCGCACAACCTGCACGGCTACCGGGACACGGCCCGCTACGAAGTCGCGCGGACGTTGCCGCTCGTCAGCGATGCCCTGGGCGACGAAGCGTTCGCCGTTGCCTACGAACGCGGCCGTCAGGTCACCCGTGACGACGTCTTCGACCAGGCCGGCGAGCTGGTCGCGTCCGTGTGAGCGTTCCGGCCGGACACGGCGACGCGCCGGCCGGAATCGTGCATCCGGACCGGCGCGACGTCCCGCACCACGTCAAGCCCTGCGCGAGTACATCCGCATGGCCAGCGGGAAGGTGACGAGGACGATCCCCGCCGCCCACAGGAGCGTGAACCAGGCGTGGTTCCCGACCGGGCCGCCGACCATCAGCGCCCGCAGCGACTCTGCCAGGTGCGTGACCGGGTTGACCTTCGTCCACGCCTCCAGCCAGCCCGGCATCGTGGACGTGTTCGGGACGAGGATGCTGCTGCCGAACGTCAGCGGCATCACCCAGATGAACGCCAGCCCCTGCACCGTCTCCGGTGACGGCGCGATCAGCCCGATGAGGACGGAGATCCAGCTGACCGCCAGGTAGAACACGTACGCCAGCGCGAACGCCCCAAGCACCGAGAGCGGATCGGTATGGAACCGGAACCCGAGGGCCGACCCGAACCCGACGAGCACCGTCATCACGGTGACGAACCGGGCCGTGTCCCCGAGCACCGTGCCGATCAGCGGCGCCGAACGGGCGATCGGCAGGCTGCGGAACCGGTCGAACACGCCCCTGTGGATGTCCTCGTTCAACGCCGTCCCGAGCCCCATCGTGGCGAACATCGCCATCTGCGCCACGAGCCCCGGCAGCAGATCCTGCAGGTAGGAACGCGTGTCGCCGGCGACCGCCCCGCCGAACACGTAGAGGAACAGCAGCAGGAAGGTGATGGGCATCAGCGTCGTGTCCAGCAGCTTCTCCGGGGAGTGCTTCAACTGGGCGATGTTGCGCCACGCCAGCGTCAGGCCGTGCCGCAGCGTCCGCTGCGGGCTGATGCGCGCCGGCGGCTCCCCGGCGGCCGGACGGGGGTCAACGGTGATCGCGGTCATGCCACGCTCCCCTCAGAGACGAGTTCGGACTGGGGTTCTTCTTCGGCGAGGTGGCCCGTCAGGGTGAGGAACACCTCGTCCAGGCTCGGCATCCGCAGCGCCAGCTCGGCCGCCACGATGGACGCGTCGTCCAGCCGCCGGACCAGCGCCGACAGCAGCCGCGGATCGTGCACCGGCACCGAGACGAGCCCGGTCGCCTCCTGCACCTCGGGGCGCTCCCCGGTCAGCTCGGCGACGATCGACGTCAGCTGCGCGGAGCGGAACGGCTCGGCCGCGCGGACCACCAGCGTCTGCCCGCCGATCTGCGTCTTCAGATCGTCGGACGTGCCCTCCGCGATGACGCGCCCGTGGTCGAACACCGCGATCCGGTCGGCGAGCGCGTCGGCCTCCTCCAGGTACTGCGTCGTCAGCAGCACTGTGGCGCCGTCCGCGACGACGGTGCGGATCGTGTCCCAGACCTCGTTGCGGGCACGCGGGTCCAGCCCGGTCGTCGGCTCGTCCAGGAAGAGGACCTCCGGGTGGTTGATCAGGCTCGCCGCCAGGTCGAGCCGGCGGCGCATCCCGCCCGAGTACGTCTTCACGGCGCGCCCGGCCGCCTCGGTGAGTCGGAACCGGTCGAGCAGCTGCCGCGCCCGCGCCTTGGCCTCCGGCCGGCTGAAGTCCAGCAGCCGGGCGATCATCACCAGGTTCTCGGTGCCGGTCAGCTCCTCGTCCACCGACGCGTACTGCCCGGTCAGCCCGATCTTCGCGCGGACGCGCGCCGGCTCCTTGAGCACGTCGTAGCCGGACACCTCGGCCCGTCCGGCGTCCGGCTTGAGCAGCGTCGCCAGCACCCGCACCGCGGTGGTCTTGCCTGCGCCGTTCGGGCCGAGGACGCCGAGCACTGTGCCCCGGCGAGCCGCGATGTCCACACCGTCGAGGGCCGTCGTGTCGCCGAACCGTTTCCGCAGCCCTTCAGCGCGGATCACTTCGTCCATCTGTTCGCCTCTCACATGGTCTTCGTTGTGACGATCACCACCGTGCGGGACGGCGCTGACAGCACGCGTACATCGGCGTCCGGACGCTGACGCCGTGCTGACACGGCACTGAGGCCGACCGGCTGAACCGGGCGTGACCTGGCGGTTTCGGCGGCCTGGCGAACGGATGGACGACTTGATTTGACGAGGCCCCGCGGGCTGCCTAATCTCTGTCGTGCCCCAAGGGGATGCGGGACGCCGACAGGCGGACGGCCCCAGGGGAGCCAACAGAGGAAAATCGGTTCGCAGCTTGCCTCGGGCCGGGTACTCTGAAGTGGCAAGCCCGGTCGGGATGCAGGACGCCGCAAGGTGGCCGGCCCGCAGGGCACCTCCTACGAAGCGATCTTCCAGGTTTTCGGCCTGGGGCTGTGTCGTCGCGTGGGGGCCTGGGATGCTTCGTCTCCGTCGAAAAGATCTTGGTTGATCGGCTTGACAGGCGGGAAGTTTCAGGTAAGTTAGAAGGGTTGCCCCGGAGCCGGGGACCTGCGAGAGCGGGGTTCGGCGCGGTGGGTGTCCGTTTCTTGAGAACTCAACAGCGTGTTAAAAGCCAGTGCCTTTATCGGCTCGGCCTTTTTGGGCCGGGTCGCCCCGTGCCGCCCCTGTTGGGGGTGGTGGGGATTTCTTTGAGGCAACACGACCCCTCGTTGTGGGGGGTTGTTTGTCAGGATTGTTTCCGAGGTTTGGTCGGCTGGGGTTCG